>CAYZVJ010000001.1:0-5158 GCA_964481765.1 uncultured Rikenellaceae bacterium
GCATGAGCACCATTGAGTTTTGAGGGTAGCAATTTTACTTTGTTTTTATATATTTTCAGCAGGTTTTCTTCCATATAGTGTTTGGTGGGTTTAAAAATAAAATCGCCGGCATTGGCTAATCCGCCAAATAGAAAGATGGCTTCCGGGCTGGAAAATGCGACACAATCGGCGAGTACTTTCCCAAGGATTTCTCCGGTAAAATCAAAAGCATCGAGTGCAATTTTATCATCATTTTTTGCGGCATCATGAATTATTTTCGCATTCATCTTATTGTATGCGATATCCCGAAGCCTGCTTGGTTGGGAAGTGTCGGCAAGCAGTTCGAACACGGTTCGTTTTATTCCCGGGGCAGAAGCATAGGTTTCCAGACAACCCCTTCTTCCGCAGGCACATTCCCTTCCCATGGGATCAACCAGTATGTGTCCAATCTCCCCGGCAAAACCGTCATGCCCGTAAACCAGGTTTCCATTTACCACCACTCCACTACCCACGCCTGTTCCCAGGGTAATCATGATAAAATCGTTCATCCCCTGAGCACCTCCATACATCATCTCGCCAATGGCTGCAGCATTGGCATCGTTGGTCAGGACAATTGTCGGAAAATCAAAATATTGTTTCATGAGATCCACCAGGGGTATAACCCCTTTCCAAATCAAATTGGGGGCATATTCAATGGTTCCCAAATAATAATTGCCATTGGGTGCGCCAATTCCAATCCCTTTGACCTGAACGTCTTCCTTCAAATCCTCCAGCATCCGGTTAACATCCTTTGCAAATGCTTTCAGGAACAGTTCTATTTCGGTGTGGGCCCGTGTTGAGATAGCGCTTTCAACCAGACACTTCCCGTCCCGGTCAATCACTCCCAGAACGGAATTCGTTCCACCAATATCAATACCAATAGCAACCTCTTTCATGCTTGTTTCGTGTTACAGGATTAGATGACTATCCCCCGGTCGATCCACCGATGAGCAAATGTTAAAAGTATTTCGTATGAACGACCTTATAATTTCTCAAATTCTACAACAAAACAGTCCGGATAATCAGCATTTAGCTTTTTTACGAGTCGTTCCGCATCATTGCGGTTTTGAAATGCACCAATGATAATCCGATAAACTTTCACCCTGTTAATGATCACCACCTGGACGGTAACCTCATGTTGGTATCTGTCTTTCAGGTTTTCGGTTATCCTCATCAGGTTTGCCAGCTCTTTGAAACTTCCAATCTGTACACCAAAACCTGCGGGATAAATCCGTCGGGCAAGCAATTCATAAAACTCCTGTTTCCCGGTATCCTGTTGCGGCGCCTGAACGGTTGTTTGATCGGAGCTTTCTGCCTTTATGTCAAGCACTTCAACCTTAACATCGACAAGACCCAAGGGTATAAAATCCAGTTGTTGGGCGGCCTTTCTTGACAGGTCAATTACTCGTCCTTCAACAAATGGGCCCCGGTCATTGATCCGTACAATGGTTGTCTTATTATTGGAAAGATTGGTTACCTTTACCTCTGTCCCAAACGGCAAAGAAAGATGCGCGGCTGTTAGTTTGTCATGATCATAAGTCTCCCCACTGGCCGTTGTTCGCCCCTGAAACTTATCACCATAGAAGGATGCTTGCCCATATTGAATATAAACATCCTGTCCGCCTGACGTTATGGACAGGGTTGCTAAAAGCAAACAAAAAGAAAGTAAATACCCTGATCTTTTCATGCACTATGGTCTTTTACCGTTCACCGGTTTACCACCGGGGATTAATAACCAAATAGTTCCTCAAGCGTTAATTCCTTAACTGGTCCAAGATTCTTCAGAACATCCATGTCGATCATATCTCTGCTTCCCAATACAAGGAAGTTATAATGTTTCCCGGAAACATGTTTGTTGGCGAAATCTTCCAGCTCCTCCAGGGTGACTGTTTGCATGGTTTCATACACATCTTTGCGAATATCGTATTCAATGCCACGATCTTTGTTTATCTGATAGGTATTGTAAATATTTGTTTTTGTTATTCTTTCGGTTTCAATTCGTTTCATGATGGTCTCACGGGCAAGATCGAATTGTTTTTGCGCTTTTGGCATGTTGTTCATTAAATCAAGCATTGCATCGGTTGCAGTTTTCAGCTTGTCTGCCTGGGTCCCAACGTAGGAATAAACATAATGCGATTTATCCGGTTTTGAAGGTGTACTGAATGTGGCAAAGGCAGAATAAGCCAGCGCACGGGATTCCCGGATCTCCTGAAAAATGATATTCGACCCAAAATATTCATTGAAGAGTTGTGCCATGGGTATTAATTCGGGATTCAATCTCGTATCTTTTGTTAAGAACAGGATATTTGCCTGAACCATGTCATAATCCACAAAATAGACCTGGTTTTCGCCGGTCTCTTTTTCTTCAAAACAGACTGGTTCCGGATATTCATTTAAAATGGCCGGGATGATGTGAAAACGATCAAGGATAACACGGGCATCAGATAACTCGATTTCCCCATATAAAAAGATCCGGTGCTTATATTCAATCAAGTCTTTCAATAGATCGGTAAGTTCTCCTGGGTCAATGTTTAATAATTCTTCCTCCGGAATGAGATGGGTAAACGGAGATTGTTGGCCATACATCCCATAGTTGAACAAGCCGCCCCATAAAATCGAATTTTTGTTCAGCTTTGCATCTGCCCGGGATTTCAGGATTCCATCAACATAGTCCTCGTATGCTTTCTGATCCGGTTCCACATTTGACAACACGTGTTCCAGCAGTTCAACCCCTTTCTCAAATGATTTCTCCAATCCGGTAATGTAAATATAAGATCGTTCATCTCCGGCATATACACCCATATTGAGACCCAGTTTAAACCATTCTTTCTGAAGATCTGCTGCAGAATAATCATCTGTTCCCAGGTAGGGTAGGTAGTTAACCGCCAGTGGCAATTTGATGTTATGATTCTTACCCATATCCAGGATATATTGCAGGGTGAATATATCATTGGTTTTGTTTTCGATATAGCTGATATCAATTCCGCTAACCAGTTTTCGAGAGGTTATTTCTTCTTCAAAATCAACAAAAACAGGTTCAATCGGTTCGGGTTGGTCTGTTATAAATTCTTTGTAAAAATCAGATTGGTCTTCCCTGTTTATCGGCACCGATGTAATTTGTGGTTTTTCAACTTTAACCAGATTATCATTTTCTCCTGTTTTTTTATATACAAGCACATAGTTTTTATTATAATGGTTTTGCGCAAACTCCGTGATTTTCGTTTTATCAATCTCTTCCAGATCATCCAGGAAGGAAACCAGGTTGACATAATCAACATCTTTTACAAAACCATCAACATAGTTAAATACTCTGGCATAATTGCTTTCCTGCTGGCGCATTTCCGACAGTTTAAGGTCATTGATCACGGCTTCGATGATCCAATCCTCAAACTCTCCCGATTTAATCTTCTCAACTTCTGCAAGCAGAAGATCCTGTACCTCCTCAAGGGTTTGACTTTCGCGTGGTGTTCCATAGAAATAATGTGCTCCATAATCGGCAAGAAAATAGGGATAGCATCCGGCAGACAACACCTTCTGTTCCTGAACCAGATTCAGGTCAATTAATCCGGCCTGGCTATTGCTTAGGATCATATCGATCAGTGTGACATATTTATAATCCTCTGAATTCATTCCGTTAAAGCGAAATGCCAGGATCAGGTTTTCGGCAGATGGTCCGGTGACCGTATCAACAATGGGTTGATCAATTACCGGTGCTTCGGGGCGCACTTGTTCTGGCAAATCACCCGGTTCCACATCCCCGAAATGCGCATCAACGATTTGAATGGTCTCTTCAAAGTCAAGATCTCCAGATAATACAATTGCCATGTTGTTTGGAACATAATAGGTTTCAGCAAAATGATAAATATTAACCAGTGATGGATTTTTCAGGTGTTCAGGTAAACCAATGATAGAACGCCCATAGGGATGATCACCGAACATTTTGGACATCAACACTTCATCGGCTCGAACATTATCATCATCCTGATACATGTTAAACTCTTCATATACGGTTTCGAGTTCGGTATGGAAAATACGCAGGACCATATCCGTGAACCGCTCACTTTCCAGTTTTGCCCATTTTTCCAGTTCGTTCGATGGTATGTCGTTAATGAAAACAGTCATATCATAGTTGGTACCGGCGTTGGTTCCTTTTGCCCCAATACTGGCAGCCAGTTTGTCATAATCATTGGCGACCGCAAAACGGGCTGCAAGAGCAGATACACTATCAATCTTAAAATAAATCTGTTTCTTTGTCTCCGGATCCTGGGTATCGCGGTGTTGCTCAAACAGGTTCGAGATTTCATCCAGGAGTGGTTTCTCTTTCTCCCAATCAAGCGTTCCTATATCATCCGTCCCCTTAAACATCATGTGTTCAAAATAGTGGGCGAGACCCGTTGTTTCGACGGGGTCTGACGCGGATCCTGCTCTGACTGCAATGGCGGTATAAATTCTGGGCTCATCTTTGTTGTCGGTAAGGTAGACCTTTAACCCATTTTCCAGTGTATAAATCCTTGCCTTTACAGGATCGTTGGTGACATATTCATAGGTAAAACCGTTTTTATCGGTTTTCTGCTTTACCTCGTACTTTTCTGTTGTACAGGCAGAAAGAAGAAGTACAAAAAGCAGGATCTGAAAGAAATGTCGTTTTTTCATGGTTTTTATTATTTGTTTAGGAGTTGATCGGTTTGTCTTTTTGTCCGGTATGTTTGAATGATCCATTCAATTTCGTATTCCCAATTGGATCTCACCTCGATCGCCTCATCGTAAAACAGCACCTCTTCGGGTTGTATTTTTTTTGAAAAATCACCAGTATCCCATGTCCCATTTGAATTCCAGTCAACAATTGATTTCAATTTGTATGATCCCGGTTTAAGATACCGGAATGTGATCAGAGAATCCTTTTCAACAGATGTTTCTTTCAGGATGTTATCTTTTCCATCCATCAATTGAACCACAAGATGCTGTTCAACATTGGAAACAGAGAGCAGGATTGCACCATAATAATCCATGGGCTGGGTTTTAAAATGTAATGTTGTGGTATCGTGGGTAACCCGATAGAGATCGGTAAAAGCCCCTGGAAATAATGTCAGGTTGTAGAAGCTGTTTTCCTTCCATGAGCGTGAGATGAAGAATGTACGAT
>CAYZVJ010000001.1:5258-13032 GCA_964481765.1 uncultured Rikenellaceae bacterium
TCCTTGAATTCGACCAGATTATTGGTGCTGTCCTTTTTAAAATAGAGAACCTCAATATCCAGATAAACAAGGTTGCTTATGGAAGTATCTCTGATCCAAAAACCAACTGAATCCCCGTTCACATATCGTTCAGGCAGGTACCAGGCCGTATCAGCATCCCTTTCCACCAGATTGATTTCGGGAATCGTTTTCAGTGGCTCGTTAAAAATAAACAACAAATGCTCCGGCCGGTTTCTCTCTGTGCTTTTTAAATATTGTTCGAATTTCTCTTCCTGAAACAGGTACAACTCAAGGTTTTGAATAACCGGTTGCTGGACTGTAATGGCATTCGAATCCAACCGGATTGTATCCAATAATGGCTGGGCGTCTGGTTTTACAACGATCATCGAGTCAAGAAACGCTATCAATTCGCCGGGCTGATCATACCTGTAATTCATGTTGGCATCCTTTAATGCATACAGCCTGAAGGTATCTGCTTTCAAATTATTGAGCCTGAAATTCCCAAATTCATCGGCTTTGCTTACATAATTGGGTATAAGGTTGGTAAATGCAGAATCTTCCAGGTTTTCATGCAAAAGAATATAAACATTTTCTTCCTTTTCAAGGTCAAATGCCCGGATTACATTGCCTGAAATAGATAATGAATCAATCTTTTCCCCCGTGGAGATAACAAATTCGAAATTTTCCAGGGGATTACCTTCGTTGTTATCCACAATGGCGTCGAAAAAATTAAAAGTATAGGTGGTATTGGGAGTAAGGTCCTCCGATAAGTCAACAATGAGGGATTTCCCTTTAAGTCGTATTTCAGGCCTTGCCGTAAGGGGGGGGGAAACGAGTAACTTCTGATTAATGTCCTTCAACTGAATATATTCATCAAAGGTAATTTCAAATTTGTTGGTTTGAACGTTGATGGAATAGTTTTCCGGGATACTTTTTTTTATTTCTGGCGGTGATTCATCCATTTTACCACCGGAAGGAGTACCGACTTTGGCGCAATGATAGAGGAAAATGAACGTGGTTCCGATGAGCAGTAATATGACAAGTTTTGCCTTCAATCTGGTAAACTGGCTTTTACAGTGATCTCTGCAAACTTACAAAGAATATGGTGATTTTAATGGTTCGGGGAGAAGTAATTGGATATATTTTGTAGTTTTGAAGACTAAACTGCTTGATGATGATTTTGGCTTATATCGAATGGAATGTTAACCCCGAAATATTCAGGATTGGAAATTTTGCAATTCGCTGGTATGGTTTATTATTTGCCTCGGGTTTCTTTTTTGGTTACCTGATCCTCGCAAAATTTTTCAAAAAAGAGGGTATTCCAATTGAAGTGCTGGATAAATTAACCATTTATACGGCTATTGGTACCATCGTCGGGGCAAGGTTGGGGCATTGCCTGTTTTATGAACCGGGGTATTACCTGAGTCATCCCATTGAAATCCTGAAAATCTGGAGAGGAGGGCTTGCCAGTCATGGGGCAGCCATCGGCATCTTATTGGCAATTTACTTCTTTGCAAAAAATACAAAAAAGAGCTACCTCTGGACCATTGACCGTATTGTCATTGTCGTTGCATTGGCTGGATTTTTTATCCGTACTGGGAATTTAATGAACTCCGAAATATATGGTGTGGAAACAACATTACCCTGGGGTTTTGTTTTTTTACGCAATGGCGAAACAATAGCGAAACATCCTACTCAGATATACGAGGCATTGACCTATTTCATCATTTTTATTCTTCTTTACATCCTCTATATCCGGGCACAGGGAAGAATAAAAGAAGGCAGGCTGTTTGGTCTTTTTCTTATCCTGGTCTTCACTGCCCGGTTTTTTATTGAGTTCATAAAAGAGGATCAGGTGGCATTTGAAGCGGGCATGAAACTGAATATGGGTCAATGGCTTAGCATTCCATTTGTTTTAACAGGACTGGGGTTTTGGATCCGTTCGATGCTAAAACCAGCAACCAAAAACAAGTAAATGAGCCCCGGCTTTACCCGGTCGGCTTGTTCGAAATAAAAATATTTTGTTGTATAACATGTTTTCGTTACATTAACATGTTGTAAATTTGTTTATAACCAACAGTTCTAATGGGTTGTGCGTTATTTTAGAAAAATAGCACGTTTTATTATTCCGGTAATTATCCTTACCGTATTATGTTTTGTGTTGAATTCAAATCTGAACCAGCATTACCATAAGCTTGCCAGCGGCTCAATCGTTAAACATGCCCACCCCTATAAGAAAGAACATTCCGGTGTCCCTTTTCAATCCCACCATCACAGTTCTTTTGAGTTCCTTCTCCTGGATAACATCTCCATTGCACTGTTTACGTTTGTTTTCTTGGTTTTAACATTGACTCTTTTTCCCCGGTTTCTTAACAATACACATTTTCCGATCCTGAAAATCTATAAACAGACGGGTCTCTACTTTCTGAAAAACTATCACGCCCCCCCGCAACCTTGCATTAAGATTCCCATAATACCTCAATCCACCGTTTAGGGCCTGGACTGATTGTATGTAAATTGTGAACTTAATAAAGGGTAAAAAGATGAAAAAATCTGTTTTTTTAATCATGCTGTTGTTTTTTCCTGGTTCCTGGCAAAATCTTTTTGCACAGGAAGAGGCTCTTTCTGATTCTATAGCGCTGCTCAGAAAAGAACTTCGGTCTCTGCAACAGAAATACGACCGGGAATTATTGAAACTAGACAGCCTGATGATGCAATTTGAAACAAAAATAAAAACCGGGGAAAAAGAGGATGATTTGCAAAAGCTGCTTGAAGAAGCGGATCATCTGGCAGCAAAAGAGAAAGAAGAAGAGATGGACCTGTCCAAAAAGTTTCACACGGGTGTTCGCCAGCAGCAGGGATTAAATCCCAATATAAGTCTGGGGGGTGATTTTTTTGGTGCGGTCAGCTCATCCGATCATGAATTCATTACGGAACCGGGGGATTTTTCCTATGGAAACAATGGGTTTTTCATGCGGGAAGTGGAGCTTGCCCTGGTTGCACCACTCGATCCGTTTACACGGGGCAAGAATTTCATTTCCATTACCCAGGAAGGGATCAGCATTGAGGAAGCCTACATGGAGTGGCTTAACCTGCCCCTTAAGATGAACCTTAAGATTGGGATTTTTTACACTGAATTCGGGCCGTTGAACAGGTATCATGATCATGCTTTGCCACAATTTGACCGCCCCAGGGCGCTTGTGAATTTGTTCAGCAATGCAGGACTTGGTGGTGTGGGTTTTGCGGCCAATTTTATGTTGCCGAAAATTCTTTTTTCTGATGCCAGCACACTGGATATATCGATTATTAACGGTGGATATGATGTGAGTTTTGACAGCAAGCCGGATGCCGGGCTTCTCTATATCGGCCAGTTCAAAAATTACTACGATATCTCAGAAAGCAGCTATTTCGAATTCAGGCTAAGTGGCGTTACCGGGAAGAATTCAACAGCCGGGGATAACCGTTCCTATATTGGGAGTCTTGGCTTATCTTATAAATGGGCGCCGGTGGGAAGGTCAAAATACCGGACGTTTGACTGGAAGACTGAATTTCTGTACAGTTACAGAGAAGAGGCATCCGGAAATATTCAGAGCAAGGGTTTTTATTCATCCATTCAAAATAAACTTAGTGCCCGTTTTTGGATCGGTGGCCGGATTGGCTATTCGGAATTGCCTGACGACAACAGACAACAGGAATGGGATTATACCATAAATCTCGACTTCTGGCAAAGTGAATTTATTTTTACCCGCATTCAATATCAATATAACTGGAGAAACGTTGTGAGCTGGGAATCCTTCCCGGTAGGATTGCTCCCCAACAACCACACTGTTCTTATCCAGGTATGCTGGGCTATGGGACCACATAAACACGAAGCTTACTAAAGAACATTTAACGCAAAAACCATGAATCAAGAAAGGCAAAAAAAATGGTTTTATACAACCATATTCATAGTGACTTATATGCTGTTAGCTGCAGGGACAACTCAGTTACAGGCACAACATAGAAACCAGCAAAGGACGCAGACACGGTATCATGGAGGGGCATCGGGTGCTTCGTTGAATATTGTCTGTTCCTTCTCCGATTACGCTGCCATTGCCAGTCAAATTGCAGGAGATCAGGCACACATAACGTTTATTGCCCACGGGGAGCAGGATCCCCATTTCGTTCCCCCAAAACCCAGTTATGCCATGATGCTTTCAGATGCTGATGTATGGATCACGACCGGGATGGATCTGGAGATGTGGTCCACCACACTGCTTGACAAAGCTCGTAACCGGCAAATCATGGATGGCGAGATCGGTTTTATTGCTGTGTCGGATGGGGTGAAGATTCTGCAAAAAGTTGAGAAGGGAGATCGGACCGAAGGAGATGTTCATTTAATGGGCAATCCGCATATCAATACCGGTCCCCTGAATTGGAAAATCATTGCCCGGAATATCACCATTGGTCTTATAAAAATCGACCCGACAAATGCCGCCTTTTACGAAATGAACCGCAACGAGTTTTTAGATAGGGTCGATCGTGCATTGTTTGGCGATAAACTGGTAGATCTTTTTGGGGGTGAAACATTAACCAAACTGCTTGAAAATAAAACCCTGTTTACATTTCTGGAAAACTCCTATGAGGGAGGGAAACTGATTGATCATCTGGGTGGCTGGTTAAAAGAGACACTGCCTTTCAGGGGCAAGAAGGTGGTAGCCTATCACAAGAACTGGGCTTATTTTGCTGAAACATTCGGCCTGAATGTCATCGGATACATTGAGCCAAAACCAGGTATTCCACCATCAGCAAAACATGTACAAACCATGATCCAGTTGATTAAAGACCAGAATATTAAATTGATGCTGGTTGCCAGTTACTTTGAGAAAAAATCACCTCAAATGATTGAGGACAAAACGGGTATTAAAGCCCTTTATCTTCCGCTTTTCGTGCAGGGCGTCCCCGGAATCAATGATAATTTTCAGCTGGTTGATTACTGGATAGAACAGATCAATGCCAACATCAAGTAAAAAGAATAGGTATATTTATCGCTTTATTATTCATAACTAACCTACTGGAAAATGCTGGATAATCTGGTTTTCCTTGCTGCTCCTATTACCGCCTGCATAATGCTTGCTGGCATTCTGAGCTATTTTGGCAACCACATCCTGTCACGCGGTATAATTTTTATTGATATTGCGCTTGCCCAGATTGCGGCACTGGGAACCATGATCGCGCTGCTGTTGGGATTCGCGGAAGAATCGCTTTCCGTTCAAATCATTTCTTATGCTTTTACGCTTATCATAATAGCCCTTTTTGCATTAACCAAATTCAGAAAGCAGCTCATCCCGCAGGAAGCAATCATCGGAATAATCTATTGTCTTGGATTGGGATTAGCCATGTTGCTTGCGGAAAGGATTCCCGGTGGTTCCAATTTCATTACCAAAACAATTACCGGTAATGTTTTATGGGTAACCTGGAAAAATGTGTTATCCTGTTTCATTTTATTTGCGATCATTGCTATTGTTCATTTATTCTTTCAAAAAGCCTTTATTCGTATATCCAGTTCAAGCGATGGTCTTCCTTATTCTCCGGGAAAGACAAGGTTGTTCGAGCTGTTATTCTACATAACCTTTGGAATTGTCATAGTAAAAGCTGTACCGGTGGGTGGTGTTTTCCTTATTTTTACGCTGCTGATTGCCCCCACTGCTACAGCGACGCTATTCACACAAAAATGGAGGGCCCGGTTTATCTGGAGCTGGATCATTGGAATCCTTGGATCTTTCACCGGCATTTACATATCCTACAGGATGAATATTTCAAACGGCCCGGCGATTGTTTGTCTTCTTGGTATGACCGCTTTTCTCCTTGCATTTATGAAGCTTTCAGCCAAAAAATTTCGCTCCCTGAAACATAACAACAAGAACTGATGTTTACTGCTTTGGACTTTATGCTGGCGCCCTTTGTGGCATGTCTTCTTCTTATTCTTATCATGGTTTATTTCGGAATCCATGTTATCGAAAGGGAAATAATATTCATCGATATTGCGCTGGCACAGATTGCCGCCTTTGGCAGTGCTGTTTCCCTGGTGCTGCAGGAGATGAATATCGTCCATCATAACCAGGCCGGCGAGCATGATTCAAGAACATTCATGGCCTATCTGTTCTGTACACTTGCTGCAGCAATTTTTACGTTACTAAAAAATAAAAAGATCAAAATCCCGCTCGAGGCAATTATTGGAATAGCCTATGCTGCTGCAGCTACCGGTGCGGTCATCATATTGGATAAAGGTGCCGGTGGGGATGTACACATTCACGATATGCTTGCCGGTGCAATTCTGTGGGTATCATGGCCTCAGAATCTTCGCTTCCTGGTTGTTGTCGTTGTTGTGGGAAGTTTCCACTACATCTTCCGTCACAAATTTCTTGGCTTAACAAAACATTACAAGTCAGAAGAAGCCGTGGTTTCAAACCCCAAATTGTGGGATTTTCTTTTCTATTTCAGCTTTGGAATTGTTATTGTTGAAGCCGTCAGTGTGGGTGGAATTCTGACTATATTTGCCTTCCTGATTATCCCTGCCTCCATCTCTGCATTGTTTGCACAAAATTGGTCTTCCCGGATCATTATTGGACTTATCGTTGGGGGCTTTGCAACCATTCTCGGGCTGTACCTGTCCTGGATTATGGATATACCCTCCTCTCCGGCAATCATTCTTTTCCTGGGACTCTGTTTACTGGTTTCCCTTCTTTTAAAATTATTCCATTTCTTAAAAACCTGTGTGTAATCATTCGTTTCCGTTGCCCTCCTGATTTTGCTTTACATACTTTAAGACACGATCTTTACTCCTCAAAGTAAAATTGGTTATTTTTACACCCCACAGGTTTCTTCCGGTTGTATGACCAGACAAAATAAAATAGTTACAAAAACGTACCATATCAAAAATATGGTATCAAATTGTGCTATTCATCTGCTTAAAGAAAAATTTAACGCGTCTGCCATTCACGTAGAGTATATAACACTGGGGGTGGCGGTATTGCGTTATGATCCCAGGATTGTTAGTGAAAAAAAAATCCGGCAGATCCTTCAAAAATACGGTTTTGACATAATCCTCGGGCGTGAAAAGATCCTGGTTGAAAACATTAAATTCGCGGTAATTGAGCTCATTCACCAGTTAAACAATGTTGATTCCATTATCAGAAAATCAGATTATCTGGTTGAGAAACTGGGTATGAGCTACCAATACCTGTCCAGGGTCTTTTCGGCAACAGAAGGGATAACACTCGAAAAATACATTATACTTCAAAAAATTGAGCGCATTAAGGAGCTTGTGCACCAGGACGAATACACATTGAGCGAGATCGCTTATATGATGGATTATAGCAGTGTCCAATATCTTTCCAATCAATTCAAAAATATTACCGGGTTGTCTGTTTCAGACTTCAAGAAAAACGAAACGCCCCTGAAAAAACCGCTGGAGAATCTATATTGATCCGGTTTGTATACCAAAATCTGCTCCAGGCTTAGTAGGGCTATTTGCGTGTTTTTGTATGCTTTCTGAAGGGCAGCGGGGTAGAATATACACCGTAAATAATGAACATTGACGGTAATTCAGCCATTATGGTTAATTGACGTTTTGTAACATTTTTACTGAATTTTATAACAACGGTATGATGAAGAAATAATATTATTGCAACAACATTCAAGAAAATCGATCTTATGAAGCTTAAAAAGAATATTGCAATCAGTGAATCCGGGTTTGTTTTTGATCCAAATTCCGGGGAATCGTATTCCTTAA
>CAYZVJ010000001.1:13132-83220 GCA_964481765.1 uncultured Rikenellaceae bacterium
TCAAGCGACTTGAATTCATTAATTCCGTGGAGAACATTAACGTGTTAATTCCCAACTTTGATGCTGAGCTTTATACATTCATCAAATCCTCTGCAATGCTTGAAAAAATGGGTATTCATACCTTTTTACCTACCCTTGAGCAGCTTGATCAAAGACAAAAAGTGAATCTCCCGGAATTTGGTAAACAGTACCGGGTTGATGTACCACAAAGTAAACCCATACTGAATCATTCGGAAATTTTAAGCCTTCAGGACGATTTCGACTACCCGCTGATGGTAAAAGGTAAATTTTATGATGCATACATTGCATACAATGAAGAGCAGGTGAAAATGCATTTTAACAAGATCAGTGCAAAATGGGGTTTGCCGATTATCATCCAGGAATTTGTTAAAGGGACTGAAGTCAATGTTATTGCGCTGGGTGACGGAAAGGGGAATACGGTCGGAGCTGTTCCCATGCGCAAGCAATACATTACTGACAAAGGGAAAGCGTGGGGTGGTATAACCCTTGCGGATGAAAACATGTTAACCCTTACACGCAGGATCATCAAAGCGACAAAATGGAAGGGCGGGATGGAGCTTGAATTGATAAAAACAACAAAAAATGAACTGTATGTTATTGAGATCAACCCAAGAATCCCGGCATGGGTTTACCTTGCGGTAGGTGCAGGTCAAAACCTGCCTGCAGCATTGGTAAAACTGGCCTTGGGCTATCCGGTAAAACCGTTTGAAAAATACGATATCGGTAAAATGTTTGTCCGTTATTCCTGGGACATGATCGTCGGATTAAATGAATTTGAATCCCTTTCAACAAAAGGAGAATTATAATACCTGCTGCTAAAACAATAATCTATCAGGATATCAATAAACACGTATAATACCATGGAAAAGTTACCATTTGAAAGACCATACATTAAGAAACTTAGTTCAGGAATGCCGAGTAAATTCGGTATTAAAATGGAATTTGATCCAATCACTTCAATTGATGGTCAGCCGGTAAAGGACCTTATCAATGATTACGGATCTCCCCTGTTCATCATTTCAGAAAAGACATTGAGAAAAACATTTAATGATGCTAAACGTGCTTTCTCAACCAGGTATCCTAAAGTTCAATTTGCCTGGTCATATAAAACAAATTACCTGGATGCTATTTGCAGGATTTACCACCAGGAGGGCGCCTGGGCTGAAGTTGTTTCCGGATTCGAATATGATAAAGCATTGAACAACGGTGTTGAAGGGAAATATATCATTTTTAATGGCCCTGATAAATCACGGGAGGACCTGGAAAAAGCGATCAAGAATGATTCCCTGATACACATTGATCATTTCGATGAACTATATCTGCTGATCGACGTCAGTGAACATTTGAAGAAAAAACCAAAAGTCGCTATACGTGTAAATATGGATACCGGGATATATCCAATGTGGGATAGATTCGGCTTCAATTATGAAAACGGTGAAGCGTGGGATGCATTGAACCGGATCATGATGAGCAAAAAACTGGATCTCGTCGGTTTGCATACCCACATCGGGACATTCATCCTTTCAGCGAATGCTTACCGTATGGCAGCTATGAAACTGGCAGAACTGGCTGTCAGCCTTGAAAGAAAATACAACCATTCGGTCAAATACATTGACCTGGGTGGGGGTTTTGCTTCTCAAAACACACTGAAAGGCGCTTACCTGCCGGGAACCGATACAGCACCTTCTTTTGATGAGTATGCTGATGCCATTACCTCCGGCCTGATCAATTCCCAGATTAAACCCGAAAACATGCCGGTATTAATACTCGAAACCGGCAGGGCATTGATTGACGATGCGGGTTATCTGCTGGGAACCGTCCTGGCTAACAAACGGCTGGCGGATGGCCGTCGATCAACCATTCTGGACATTGGTGTTAATATTCTTTTTACATCCTTCTGGTATGAACATCAGATCACCCCTGCTCAACCTTTTTCGCATCACACAGAAGAGACCGCTATATATGGTCCCCTGTGCATGAACATTGATGTTTTAAGAGAGAATATGATTTTTCCTCTCCTGAAAAAAGACGACCATGTGGTTATTAACAGGATTGGTGCTTACAACATGACCCAATGGCTTCAGTTCATTACCCTCCGCCCGAATATTGTGCTCGTTGATCAGGAAGAACAAACACACATTATCCGGGATAAGGAAACACTAAAAATTTTTGAAGCCCTTGAAAAAATTCCCGGACACCTGAAAGAGATAAATTTATAAGAACCTGAAACCTGTCACTATGGGATCGGACATTAAAACGGACATTGCCCTGTTTTTCAAGGGAATATTAAATAGTTATTCGCAGGTTTTTTTCTCTGAACACAAGCTGTTTGCCCTGCTCCTTCTGGTGATCACTTTCATTGACCTGGTTGCTGGTTTCTGTGGCTTGTTCTCTGTTTTAATAACCATATCTGCAGGTTATATCATCGGGCTGGATAAGAACAAAATTTCACAGGGAATTTATGGCTTTAATAGCCTTCTTGTCGGATTAGGGCTGGGTATTTACTATGAAATGAATTTCTCGCTAATTTTTATATTATTCCTTGCTGCCATACTTACCCTTTTCCTGGCGGTAAGTTTTGAAGGAATTATCGGTAAATATGCCCTCCCCTATTTAAGTGTTCCGTTTATTTTTTCCTTTTGGCTGGTAAGTCTGGCAACATACCAGTTCGAAGCATTGGGGATAAGTGAACGTGGTATTTTTACGCTCAATGACCTGTTTGTTCTGGGTGGTAACAACCTGGTTCGGGTTTATGAGTGGTGGAATGATCTTCCCATTCCGGAATCACTTCACACCTATTTTCTTGCGCTCGGAGCTATTTTCTTTCAATTCAATGTGTTCGCCGGAATCATTATATCTATCGGGTTACTTTACTACTCCAGGATCGCTTTTTCACTGTCTCTGATTGGCTTCTATTCTGCTTTTCTTTTTTACAAAATCATTGGTGCAAACCTTACCGATTTACATTACAGTTATATTGGATTCAATTTTATTCTAACTGCCATTGCTGTTGGGGGGTTCTTCATTGTTCCTTCCCGTTTATCCTATATCTGGACAATTATTCTGATCCCGATTGTAGCCCTGTTGACCATTAGCCTGAATGCGATTTTTTATGGTGTTTTTCATCTTCCAATTTATTCACTGCCATTCAATATTGTTGTTTTAATGTTCCTTTATATCCTGAAGTTCCGTACACGCCAGAGTATCCATTTGCGCGAGGTTTTTATTCAACAGTACTCACCCGAAAAAAATCTGTACTCCTTTCAGAATGATATCGTTCGTTTCAGGCATAAATTAAAAACCCCCTTTAAGCTTCCTTTCTGGGGAGAATGGACCATTTCTCAGGCACATGATGGCGAACATACCCATAAAGGCGATTGGAAACACGCATGGGATTTTGTGATCACCGACAACGATGACAATCAATACAAAGGCAAAGGCGATGTGGCGGATGATTATTTTTGTTTCAGCAAAGAAGTGTTGTCTCCGGGAGATGGAACAGTGGAAGTTGTGGTTGATGGCATAGAAGACAACGACATCGGTGAAGTAAACCTGAAAGAAAACTGGGGGAATACGGTAGTGATAAAACACACTGAATTTCTGTTCTCCAAGCTAAGCCACCTTAAAAAAGACTCCATCCGGTATAAGGAGGGGGATAAAATAAAACAGGGCGATGTTATTGGACGTGCTGGCAATAGCGGAAGATCGCCTTATCCACACCTTCATTTTCAGTTCCAGGCAACCCCTTTTATCGGTTCCAAAACATTGGACTATCCATTCAGCTATTACATCAGGAAAGAAGCCAAAGGATATCAGTTCAGTTCATTCGATAATCCCCGTCTGCATGATCGGGTTTCTAATATCGATACCATGGAGATTCTCACAAATGCTTTTCACTTCATCCCCGGAAGGAAATTTAAGTTTGAGGTAATTAAATCCGGTATAAAGGAGGTGGTTGAATGGGAAGTATTTACAAACGTTTATAACAATTCATATATACAATGTAAAAACACAAAAAGCATAGCCTACTTCGAATCGGACGGCAACCTTCTCTATTTCCGCCATTTCGAAGGTGATAAGTCTTCCTTGTTGTATTATCTGTTTCTGGCCGCCTATAAAATACAAATGGGATATTACCAGGACCTGAAGCTTAACGACCGGTATCCTGTTAATCTTCTCTTTGGAAGAATTAGCCTTTTCTTTCAGGACTTCATTGCTCCCTTCCTGAACTACCTTAATGCAAAATTTGAAGTGAAATACCAATCTATCGACAATACCCTTTCGCCATCAAAAATCGAACTTGAATCCGTTGCTCAGAAATATTTCTTTTCAAAAAAACTGAACGAGATTAAATTTCACCTGTTGCTGGGTCCGTCGGGTATTGACCAGCTGGTTTACTACAAAAACAATAGAGCCATTCGCGCAGTATGTATAAAAGAGGAGTATTCATAGTATTCTGTTGGCTGGTCTCTTTGACTGGTTTTAGTCAGTTGTCATCGGATTTTTCCGCCCTGGATAAGGCGACATATGACTTCTACCTGAAAAAAGACTGGAAAAACCTTCTAATATATGGCAAATGGGGGCTTCAAAATGGGTTTGATTACTATTACTTGCGGATGAGACTGGGAATAGCCTATTATGAACAAAAAAATTACAGAAAAGCAATTGTGCATTTCCGTAAAGCACTGGAATTCAATTTTAAAGACAATTCTGCTCTTGAATATCTCTATTATTCCTATTTATTTTCGGGAAGAAAGACCGATGCATATGCCCTGGTCTCCGAGTTCTCTCAAACCCTTAAAAAACGTCTTCAAGTCACCGATAAAGCTGCACTAACGAATATTTCTATCAATAATACCTATAGCTGGAACCCCGAGTTCGATAACATCACCTCCGATTTTACACTGCCCGTGGAACTTGCCGTTGACGGCTGGCAACCAATAGAAAAGAACCTTAACTACTTATCTATCCGGTTTGAACACCAGCTCGGCAATCGGTTCTCTCTGCTTCATGGCTATGGTTATTTAACCAAAATGCGAAACCTGTTCGTACAGGATAATTTAAGCACAACATCTTTAATCAATGACCGTTATAATCAGTATCAGATTTTTCTTTCAGGCAACTTGTCGGTTCACCGAAGTATCAGCATGAAGCTTACGGTTCATTATATTAACCTCAGGCCGAAAACGTACGATTTATCATCCTGGGGTGGTGGTGCTTTTTCAACTAATAATTATTCCACCGTTTCACCGGAGAACAATTGGGTTGGTTACCTGTCCGGCAACCTGGATTTGGGATTGTTTGCTTTTCACGGTGGTATTGGTTTTTCAAACCTGAACGACCGTTATCAATTTCAAAAAGACCTTCATCTGAGTTTTTTCCCTCTGGGAAATCTGAACTTGTATACGACAACAAGCATTTCTCACCAATCCAACTATGATCAATCTGTTGCCTACAATAACCATTTTATTTTTAATCAAACGGTGGGATTCAAAATAGTGAATCCTTTGTGGATGGAATTGAATGCAACCTGGGGAGAATTGTCTAATTTTTCTATTCTGGATGGTATGGTTATCTATAATGATATAAACCCGATACAGTATAAATTTGGCCTAAATTTACTGATACCCTTAAATAAAAAGAGCATTGAATTTTTAATCATTTACGAATACATGGGGATGGAAAGCAGGTATGTCCCTTACTCTGATGAACTGCCTGGCTTATACAATCCTACTAAACATCACGTTCATTCAATTACAGGAGGTATAACATGGAACATTTCAAAAAATTGAAAATGTGTTTTGTTGCAACCTGCATCATATTTACACTTCATCATGCATATGGTCAGGATGTTTCAAAAACAATTAGCGCATTTCAGCAAAGTTACATCAGCGAAGCATCGGGTGATTTTCAGGAAGCAATGAATGTTTTGAAAAACGTGTACGATGAGAATTCGTATGAAATAAATCTCCGGCTTGGATGGTTGGCCTATCTATCCGGCTTGTTTTCAGAATCAATTGCTTTCTACAACAAATCGATCACCCTCATGCCTTATTCCATTGAAGCTCGTTTTGGCATTGTTTATCCTGCTGCTGCTCTTGGAAACTGGAATATGGTGATCGGTCATTATGAAAAAATCCTGGAGATTAATCCCAACAATTCGATCGCAAATCATCGCCTGGGGTTAATCTATTATGGCAGAGAGGATTTTGAAAAAGCCTATACCTATTTTGAAAAAGTGGTTAATCTTTATCCATTTGATTATGATGCGTTGATCATGTTCGGATGGGCCAACTTCAAATTAAACAAGTTTCGGGAGGCTAAAATTCTGTTTCAAAAAGCACTGATGCATACTCCCGGTGGATCATCCGCACTGGAAGGCTTAGAGCTACTGAAGTAGTTTTCCTTTTGTTCTTTTTCTCTATTTGTTGTTGTTCATGGTATAGTAATAAAATATATGTAATTTTGCCTCGTTTTATTAACAAATGTATTCAACCGGTAAGATGATGCAGAATGATAATAGAAAACCAACGGCAGTAAACAGTAAACAGCAAGGTAAAAATATTACCTGGTTGGTTGCTACCATTGCGGTGCTTGCTGTTGGTCTGGCTATAATAATCTTTTTCTATTTTGACCAGAAAAATAAAATGGTAGAGATGGAGTTTGTTCTAACCGAGGAAAAAGATTCCCTGGCCCGTGAGCTGCAAAACCTGATTTACGAATACGACACCCTGAAAACTTCCAACGACAGTTTGAACCTGAAACTCGAAGAGGAGCAAAATAAGATTACCATGTTGCTGCGGGTTCAGGCTTCCAATGCACAGAAGATCACCCTGTATAAAAAGGAACTCAGTACTCTCCGCCAGGTAATGAAAAGCTATATTGTGCAGATTGACTCACTCAATACATTAAACAAGGAACTTACGGCAGAAAACATACAGGTAAGGCGTGACCTCCAAACCGTTCAAAAAGACAAAGAGGAACTTTCCCAGATTAAAGAAGAACTCTCTGAAAAGGTTGAAAGGGCTTCAGTGATTCTTGCAAAAAATATCGTTGCAACACCAATTAATACCCGGGGCAGAGAAAAGGATAAAATTGACAAGGTTGATAAAATAAAAGTCTGTTTTCTATTGAGGGAAAATCCGATTGTGCAGGCGGGAAAAAAGGATGTATATATGCGCATCTCACGACCGGATGAATTGATCCTTGCAGAATCTCCTGATAATCTTTTTGAATTTGATGGAGAGCAATATATTTTTTCTGCTAAACGAACGGTTGAGTACCTCGGCCAGGATATCGAATTGTGTATCTACTGGAATAATAACGGTGATTTAATTCCGGGAAAATATACCGTTAACCTCTACCTTGAGGGAAATCAAATTGGTTCTACTGTATTTAATCTGAAATAGATCGCGCTCTAACAGTGTACTGCTGCTTTATATCATTCTATCATCAGCAACTCAGAAATAATATTATCTGAAATCAACTGACCCTGTTGTGTTAAAATCAGGCTATCGTCCTTTCTCTCCAGCATTCCATAATCGATAAACCGGCTTGATAACGACACGCAGTAATCCCTGGCCTCTTTACTAAATGTTTCTTCAATGTACTTAAGATCTGCCCCCCACATGGTGCGCAATGACGTAAGAATATACTCATTATACCGTGTTTTCTGATCCAATATCTCCTTTTTAAATGGTATTTTATTCCTGCTAATTCCACTAATGTACTTATCGTTGTTAGAAACATTCCATTGTCTGCTGTTTCCATTAAAGCTATGTGCTGACGGACCTATGCCCAGGTACTTTTTTTGTTTCCAGTAGTTTGTGTTGTGCTTTGAAAAAAATCCCTCCTTGCAGAAATTGGATATTTCATAATGTAAAAATCCCTGCGACTCCAGTTTATTGATCAACGTCCGGAACTGTTCAACACTCTCCTCCTCTTCCATAAGCTTTAATTTTCCTTTTTTAAGAAGGTGGGCAAATGTTGTTCCGGGTTCTATTGTTAAATGGTACGCTGAAATATGCCGGACCGGCATTGTAAGTGCCATATCGATGCTCTTTTCCCACGACGAGCTGTCGCTTCCAGGAATACCATACATCAAATCAATACTGATGTTATCAAAACCAACTTCTACCGATTTTTCAATACAATCTAACGATTGGGCGGCTGTATGCCTTCTGTTTAATATCTCCAGCTCTTCATTAAAAAAAGATTGTATACCAATACTAATCCGGTTTATCCCGTTTCTATTTAGCCCGGCCAAATAATCCGAATTTAAATCATCCGGATTTACTTCAATGGTTATTTCAACCCCATCGAGTACCGGGTTATATTTTTTAACCGTATCGTAGAGGGAAAGTATCTGTTCTGTTGATAGTACGCTTGGCGTTCCTCCGCCAAAATAAACCGTTTCTATTAATTCCCCCTCAAGGTAGTTTTCCTGCAACTCGATTTCCTTTCTCATTGCTTCAACCATGGTACCCGCTTTTTCAGATAGAAGCTCTTTGTAAAAATCACAATAATGGCAGATTTGTTTACAGAACGGAATATGGAAATAGATGCCTGCCATTTAGTACGATATTTTACAACATTTGTAAGCTTTCAGGACAATTAAGGATCATTAAATCTGTATATCTTTTGATTTCTTTATCTCCTTAATAATACTTCCAATAGTCTCTTTTTCAAATAATTCCCTTAGCTTATTCCGTATGGGTGAGAATTTTCTGTGGACCGGACAGGGTGTTTTGCCCTTTTCATAATCCTTACAGCTGATAATATTGATCAAACACCTGTTAAACATATCTTCGCCATCGATGATTAATATAATATCCAGTAAGGAAATACTATCCGGATCTTTTCCTAATCCAAAACCTCCATGTGGACCTTTTGTTGAACTTAATAATTTCTGCTTCGTTAATGATTGTAATATCTTTCCAAGAAATGGTGTAGGTATATTCAGATCTTGTGAAACCTGTTTCAACCCTATTTTTTCGCCTTCCCTGGTATTCATTGCCAGGTAAATTACTGCACGTATTCCATATTTACAGGTATTTGACAACATAGCAACGTAATTTTGATATCCTGATCAACTGTTTTTTATCGGAATCTTTTTAATTCTTCTTTCATGTCGCCCGCCTTCAAATGTTGTTTGTAAAAATGTTTCAACAATTACTATTGCCTCTTCAACTGATAAAAACCTTCCTGGTAAAGCACATATGTTTGCATTATTATGCGCTCTTGCAAGCTCTGATATCTCCCTGTTCCAACACAAAGCCGATCTAATCCCCTGATGTTTGTTTGCTGCCATATTAATTCCATTCCCACTACCACAAATGCTAATGCCAAAATCGTATTCTCCTTTTTCAATCACTTTTGCTAACCTGTGTCCAAACTCTGGATAGTCTACGCTTTTGTTTGAATCGGTTCCAAGGTCTTTTACCTTGTGTCCTTCATTCACCAGGTAATTGATAAGTTCTTCTTTTAAACTGTAACCAGCATGATCTGCTGTAATTGCCAATTTCATTTTCTTACATATCATACTTACGTTCAACCAAATTTAGCAAAATAAATTAATTTCGTATCCAAAACTATTTTTTACGTTTGCATTGCTAAAATGAATCTACCCTTTTTTTATAGATACCAGAATCCTCTTAATATTTTGTTCAATAGCGGTTAATTTCTTAATAAAAACGATTGAAAAATATATTTTCTTTTTTCAGCAAACCAACCTGATAATCATTTCTTAAAATTTTCAAAATTTATTTTTCATTTTTCAATATAAACTATTCCACACTATGTAAACATCTTTTCTCGTTTAAAACAAAAAGATTTTATCAATCATTTGCTTTCTTAACAATCGTTAATTTGATATATAATTTACTCTTTTTCAATAGCTTTTTTTAATGAATTGCTGTTCATAAAGTGTTTTTATTTTTTTAATTTCAAATTTTCCAATTATATCACTGGATTTTTGTACACAAAGTGAACAGAATAACATCATCATATATATATTTTAATATTATATAAATATATTATTATGGTTGTTAAAAATGAGGATATTATAAAGGATGGATTTGTTAATGCAAAAATTGATAATGGCATTGATATTGTTGATGAAATTAATGCATTACGAAAAGAAAAAGATGCAATAATATTAGCACATTTTTATCAACAAGGAGAGATACAAGACATTGCGGATTTTGTGGGTGACAGCCTGGCATTATCACAACAGGCTGCAAAGACAAAGGCAAGAATGATTGTTTTTGCAGGTGTGCATTTTATGGCGGAGACGGCAAAAATCCTATCGCCGGATAAAAAGGTTTTATTGCCAGACCTGAATGCAGGCTGTTCACTTGCTGAATCTTGTCCGCATGAGGAATTTGCTGTATTTAAAAAAAAATATCCGGAACACATCGTGGTTTCATACGTTAATGCAACTGCGGAAATAAAAACATTAAGTGATATAGTATGTACTTCATCAAACGCAGTTAAGATTGTTGAATCAATTCCAAAAGAGAAGAAAATTATATTTGCACCGGATAAAAACCTTGGAAAGTATGTATCAAAAATTAATGGCAGAAAAATGGTGATTTGGGATGGAGGGTGTCATGTACATGAAGCATTTTCATTAGAACGCATATTAGAAACCAGGAAGAGGTATCCGGATGCAAAACTGATTGCACACCCGGAATGTGATGAAAAGATATTGAACATTGCTGATCACATCGGATCAACAGCATCATTGCTTGAATTTACAATGAAAGATTCTTCTGATCAGTACATAGTTGCCACTGATTCAGGTATAATTCATCAAATGAAAAAGAAAGTACACGGAAAATATTTTATACCGGCTCCTCCTGAAGATAGATCTTGTGATCGAAGTGATTGTAATTTCATGAAGACAATAACACTGGAAAAGATTTATAATACATTGAGATATGAAATTCCTGAAATTGTATTGGATGAAAAAATACGAAGAAGGGCTGAAAAACCAATACTTCGAATGATGGAAATATCTGAACAAATTGAGTTATGTCAAGGGTTAAGAAAAAGATAAAGAGTTTACAGTATATGAAAACGAGAGGAAAAAATACTATACTTTTTATAGTCGCAATGATATGGTTTCTATCCGGACATTTATACTTAAATGCACAAAGCAATGAAATCTTGACGGATGGATATACTTTTTATTATTATCCAAACGGACAAATATCCAGTGAAGGAATTGTACGGGATGGTAAACCAGATGGATATTGGAAGACATATTATGTTACGGGAGTCATAAAATCCGAAGGAAAAAGGAATAATTTTTTATTAGATAGTGTTTGGGTTTTTTATGATGTTACAGGAGATACAATTGAGAAAATCAACTACATGTACGGAAAAAAAAATGGATATTATTATACGTATGATACTAAAAATAAAGAGATTACATCACTAAATGGGAACATTGTTTCCAAAGAGTTGTATGTAAACGACAAAAAGGAAGGACCATCCTATTATTACTATGACAATGGTAAGGTTCATAACACCATTAACTATGTAAACGGCAAAATGCAGGGTTTAGCAAGAGAGTATTCTGAAAGCGGAAAAATTATAACTCTCCTGGAATACCACAATGGATATTTAGTAAACCGGGAGAGAATTAACAGAACAGATTCAAGTGGTTACAAACAAGGTGTTTGGGAAGAGTTCTATCCGGATGGAAAGATCCAGACAGAAAGAAATTTTAAAGACGACCAACTGCATGGCTTTTACAGAGAATATGATAAAAAGGGTAATCTGACTATAGCTATACGATATGATAACGGCCGGATTATAGAAGAGGGTGTCGAAGAGGAACAAGATGTTGAAATAAGAAACAGCTATGATGAGGATGGAAACCTGTTGGCAAGCGGACCGTATAGAAAAAAAACACCCATCGGAGTTCATCGGGAATATTCAAGGAATGGGGAAATTACAGGCTCGAAAATATATGACGATTTCGGACGGGTAATATCAAACGGAATTGTGAATGAGGAAGGAGAGCGTATCGGAAAGTGGGAGAATTTTTATGTTTCGGGGAAACTGAAATCCGATGGGTATTATACCAAAAATCAGAAAGAGGGACGGTGGGTTTACTATTATGAAAATAGTAATATAGAACAAACCGGAGACTATCGAAACGGACTGGAAAACGGCAGCTGGAAATGGTTTTATCCAAACGGTAATTTACACAGGGAAGAAGAGTATTTTAACGGGAAAGAAGATGGGGTTGCTACAGAATACTCTGTTGATGGAGAAATAATAGCACAGGGGGATTATCTTGAAGGAGAAAAAGAAGGAAGCTGGTTTTATAATGCGGGTGATTACACGGAAGAAGGGAGATATGTCGTTGGATTGCGTGAAGGAACATGGAAACATTACTACGAGAACGGAAACCTGAAATATCAGGGAAATTATGTACAGGGAAACCCACATAAACGGCATAAAATCTACTGGGACAATGGGGTGTTAAAAGAGGAGCGATATTACGATATGGGAATAAAAGAAAAAACATGGAAAAAGTACAATGAAGAGGGGGTTTTGTTAATGACGATCAGTTACAAAAACGATATAGAAAACCGGATTAATGGTGTAAAAGTTGATCTGCCGGAAAGTGATGTTAAGCTTCTAAAATAAGATTTAAAGGTATATGGATGAGTCATTACACATACGGGAAAATGAATTAACCCCTACAGACAGAGAGTTTGAAAAGAAATTGCGGCCGTTGGATTTCAAGGAATTCTTCGGGCAGGATAAAATTATCGAAAACCTTAAAATATTTGTTGAAGCAGCGATGATGAGGGGAGAGGCGCTGGACCACGTGCTGTTGCATGGTCCCCCCGGATTGGGTAAAACAACCCTGGCAAACATCATTGCACATGAGCTGGGTGTTAATTTAAAAGTTACCTCCGGACCGGTTCTGGATAAGCCCGGAGATCTGGCCGGGCTGTTAACCAACCTGGAAGATAAAGATGTTTTGTTTATCGATGAGATACACCGCCTGAGCCCAGTGGTGGAAGAGTATCTCTATTCTGCCATGGAGGATTATAATATTGATATAATGATTGATAAAGGCCCGGGGGCACGATCTATACAGCTCAACCTGAACCCATTCACACTAATTGGAGCAACCACAAGGTCTGGCCTGTTAACCAGCCCGTTAAGAGCACGGTTTGGTATAACATTCCACCTGGAATATTATGACAACAACATCCTGGACAGAATCGTTAAGCGATCTGCCGGAATCCTGAATGTATCCATCGATAACACAGCGTCAATAGAAATTGCCTCACGAAGCAGGGGTACACCCAGGATAGCCAACGCACTACTTAGAAGGGTTAGGGATTTTGCGCAGGTAAAAGGAACCGGAGAAATAGATCTTGACATAGCAAAATATTCACTCTCTGCACTGAACATTGATAAATATGGGCTGGATGAAATGGACACAAAAATCCTGGTAACCATCATTGAAAAATTTAAAGGGGGACCGGTAGGTATGTCTACCATTGCAACAGCTGTTAGTGAAGATGCTGGTACGATTGAAGAAGTCTATGAACCATTCCTGATAAAAGAGGGATATATTAAACGAACACCGAGGGGAAGGGAGGTTACCGATTTAGCCTATAATCATTTGGGTAAAAACAGAATAGGAGAAAGCGGAACACTGTTTAAGTAATTTTGTAATACCAAGCATTATATTTATATTTATTCTCTTAATCTGACCCAACAAAATTTCTTAAATAATTAATTATGAAAGAATTAATTAAAAGAATAGGCATTGTTTTCATCGTCGTTGGTATTGTTATTCTGGGTTATTCGGAATTCAGTGGGGTAGAGAGCAATAAGCTTTTAATCATAAGTGGAGGATTAATTTTCGGCGGATTTCTTGTGTATGTAGTCCTGAATAATATACTTGATTAGAATGGAAGCTTAAAAGTGATTTCCAATTTTTGTAAGAGATCTGGTGTTTATTATCTTTATTTTCCTTCCGTTTAATTCAATAAGTCCATCATTTTTAAATTCTGATAGGAGACGAATCACTGATTCGGTTGCCGTACCCACGATATTCGCAAGCTCCTCACGGGTAAGAGAGATCTGCAACACCTGATCACCATCCAGGCCAAAATTATCTTTCAGGTGGATCAACACTTCAGCCAATCTTTCACGGACGGTCTTCTGAGCAATGTCAGTAATGTATGCATTTGCCTCTCCAAGCTCCTTGCAGGTCAGTTTCATAATTTCCATAGAAAAATTACCATTGTTCTTAACCAGGGAAAAAAGAATATCAGAAGAGATGTAACAGAGAAGCGAATCTTCTATAATCTTGGCCGTTGTGCAGGCAAGTTCATTACTTAAGATGGACCTGTATCCAATGATTTCACCCCGCTTTGCAAACCGGATGATTTGCTCTTTCCCATCAATACCGGTCTTATAGACTTTTATTATTCCATTGTGTATACAATAAAAGCCATTGATTCTGCCCCCTTCATGGTATATGATTTCACCGCGCTTATAAAACAGGGAGGATTTCTCGTAGTTCAACCGATCCAATTCATCCTGTGTTAATTGTTTAAAGATGGAATTAAATTCTAAGGAGCACTTCCCACAAACCGGTGGATTTTGAACTTGTTTCATTGAAAGATTGTAGCTGAAAACGTGAAATGCAGGCTACCCAAATGCTTTTTGCAATATACGATTAAAAAGTATATTTGTAAAATCTAAGTATTAAAATATCTAAAGATATGAAAAACAACATAAACATGAATTGGCTGGGCAATATGGCATTTGAAGCTGAAATCGATGGCCATAAGATAACATTGGATGCCAGTGGAGATGTGGGTGGAGAAAACCGGGGGCCGAGACCGAAACCATTAATGCTGGTAGCCCTGGCTGGATGCACAGGAATGGACGTGATTTCCATTTTGAAGAAGATGAGGGTTTCGGTTGACAGGATGAATATTACCGTTGAAGGGGAGCTAACCGACGAGCATCCCAAACATTTTCACAGCATGCACATCACCTATACCCTTTATGGAAAACAACTTCCCAAAGATAAAATTCAAAAAGCTGTTGACCTGTCACAGGAACGGTATTGCGGAGTTAGTTATACATACCGAAAAGCACTTGAATTAACGTCAGAGATAAAACTGGTCGAAGAATAGAAACGAAACGTTTCTGTCAGAATGCTGATTTGAATTGCCTGAGAAACCGTATATCGTTTTCGAACAAAAGGCGAATATCTTTAATCTGATATTTTAAAAGAGCTATTCGCTCAATACCCATACCGAAGGCAAAGCCTGTGTATAGGTGGCTGTCAATACCGGTGAAATCCAGCACATTCGGGTCCACCATTCCGCAACCGAGTATTTCAAGCCAGCCGGAATATTTACACAGGTTACATCCTTTACCATCGCAGCTGCAGGAGATATCCATCTCAGCAGAAGGTTCTGTAAACGGAAAAAAAGATGGCCTGAGACGGATGCTGGTTTTCTTACCAAACATCTCCTTGGCAAAATAGAGTAAGGTTTGTTTAAGATCGGCAAACGAAACATTTTCATCAATGTAGAGGCCTTCAACCTGGTGAAAGATACAATGGGAACGGGCAGAGATGGCTTCATTTCTAAAAACACGGCCCGGGGAGATCGTACGTATTGGAGGCTGCTGATTCTCCATTACACGAACCTGCACGGGAGAGGTGTGTGTTCTCAGAAGAACATCCCGGATCTTTCCCGTTTCATCCTCACCTTTTTCAATGAAAAAAGTATCCTGCATGTCTCTTGCCGGATGATTTGGGGGGAAGTTTAATTTCGAAAAAACATGATCATCATCCTCTATTTCGGGGCCTTCTGATACTGTAAATCCAAGGCGTGTGAAAATTTCAATGATCTCATTTCTGATTATTGAAACCGGATGTCTGGCACCAAGCCCAACCGGATCAGCGGGAAGTGAAAAATCAGTCAATGATGTTTCTTCAGTATGCTCTTTTAAGGCGGCAAGCGATTCTTCAATTTTTTCGTGTATCCGGTTTTTTAACCGGTTGACTTGTTGACCCACCAGCTTTTTCTTTTCGGAAGGGATGGATTTAAATTCGGAAAAGAGAGCGGGAACAATCCCCTTTTTGCTGAGGAATTTTATCCTGAAAAATTCAATTTCCTCACGGCTTTTAGCCGAAAAGGCATTCACCTCATTCAATAGTTCTGCAATTCGTTCTTCCATCTCCAGCCAGGATTTTTACAAAGATATAAGAAATTCTGCGAGCACACATTAAATAGCTGAAAATTATCTCCTTACCTTTTTAATCGTCATTCGAACGGGGTTAAGTGGGCGATCCGACTTATCTGTGGGGACGGCAGCAATCCGGTCAATAACATCCAACCCCTCCACCACCTCACCAAAAACAGTATAACTTCCATCAAGATGGGGAGTACCACCAACAACCTTGTATGTTGCCCATTGATCTGGCGGAATTTTATACGGCACGTAATTTTTTAATTGCTCTTCGGTTTGCAGTGTGGCTGCCAGTTGAATTGCTGCGTAATCAAGCGGCTCATCTTTTTCAAATGCTTTTTGCTCTTCTTCCTTGATGTTCTTAAAGAAAAGAGATTGCTTCATCATGTTGTTGATACGCTCTTCCAGTTGTTCCAACTCCTGATCATTAAATGCCTTACCGTGAACAATATAGAATTGCGTACTCGAAGATGCCTGGTCCGGATTAACATCATCACCCATTCTTGCAGCAGCTAGAGCACCTTTTTTGTGGAAAAGGCCGGGATGAAATTCAGCAGGAATGGTGTAATTAATATCAATGCTATCTGTTCTGTTTTTATCTGAGATAACGGTAGCGGGATCACCGGCCTGAATCATAAATTCATTGATGACCCGGTGAAACGTCATGCCGTCATAAAAATTGTTTTTTATTAAAGACAGGAAATTATCACGGTGACATGGCGTTTCGTTGTAAAGCCTGATCTTCATGGTGCCCAGAGTTGTTTCGATTGAAACAAACCACACCTTTTCTTTTCTGTTTGAAGTACAGAATGAAAAGGAAATAATCAGAAAAAAGGCAAGGAGAATACAGAATAACCGGTTTGTTTTCATCACAAAAGACGTAAAGAAGGTTAACAATTGTTCGAATAAACATACAAAATTATGATTATATATATGGATTTATACAATTTATTATGGAAAACATAACTTCCGGAAAAATTTGAAAAAAAGAAACCGTAAGTGATGATGACATGATTATTGTGTAATTTTGGGAAGCATGGGAAAAGGAAGGCGAATAAATCAGAAGCAAGAAGATGGCAAAGAAAATGCAAAATACGTGATTCATGCATCGGTTAACGGATAAATCGTCAAAATACAAACTTGGTGTACTGGAAGGATGGCTATCCTTGTTTGTAAACACGCTCCTTTTTGGACTGAAATATTGGGCGGGAGTGGTTACGGGATCGGTTGCGCTGATTGCCGATGCATGGCATACATTGAGCGATTCAGTATCATCCGTAGTCCTTCTTGTAGGGCTTGCCGTGGCCAGGAAACCGGCCGATAAAGAACATCCTTTCGGACATGGCAGGGCAGAGTTAATATCTTCTATTATCATCGGTTTTATACTTGCGCTTATAGGATTTAATTTTTTTCGGGAATCGGTGTTGAGATTAATGAAGCACCAGGAGGTGTTTTTTGGAACAATTGCCATTGTTGTCACCGCAATTTCTATCGTGGTTAAAGAAGCCATGGCACGATTTGCAATTTGGGCCGGTAAAAAAGAGGGAATAAAATCCACCATTGCAGACGGATGGCATCACCGGTCTGATGCATTATCATCCGTTATCATATTGATTGGAATATTTTTAGGAAAATTTTTCTGGTGGATAGACGGAGTGCTTGGACTCCTGGTGTCGTTATTAATATTTTACACCGCTTATGTAATCATTAAGGACGCAGCCGATTCACTGTTGGGAGAAACACCGGATCGTAAACTGTTAAAGAAAATTGAAAACATTGCGGGGGAGGTCTATCCCGACAACCTTGGACTACACCACTTCCATATACACCGGTATGGTGAACATACGGAAATGACGTTCCATATCGTTTTGCCAGAAGAAATGGAACTCAAAGAAGCAGGTAAGTTAACGAGAAGACTGTTTGAGAGAATCAATAACGAATTAAACATCATTGCTACAATACACATTGATACGAGAAGTAATTATATAAAAGAGAGAGAGGACGATTAAGAAAAACAACCTATCTTTCATCCATAATTTATCATTCATGTTCCATCCCATTAAACAGCTTGCAGGACAAACAGCCATTTACGGCCTTGGAACAATGATCCCGAGGTTTTTAAACTATGCTCTTCTGACACCATTTTATACGCGCATCCTGGGACTTGGAGAATATGGCGTCCTAACCGAACTGTATGCTTATGTTGTGGTTTTGTTGGTAGTGCTGACCTATGGGATGGAAACGGGATATTTCAGGTTTTCGACCTCTGATAAAGAGAAGGATCGGGTATTCAGTACAGCCTGGATTTCCCTGTTTATTACATCAACATTATTCATTCTGCTGGTAATACTGTTCAATAAACCCATTTCTGAAGCGCTGGATTATTCTGCCAACAGAGAGTACATTGTGATTTTTGCAGTTATTGTTGGTGTGGATGCTTTTTCAACCATTCCATTTGCAAAGTTAAGAAGGGAAAACCGGGGATTACGATTTGCAATCATTAAGTTAGTGAATGTTGCAGTCATCATTGTGCTTGTCTTTTTTTTCCTGCTTTTTGTTCCTCGGGTAGTCGGCAGAAATCCCAACTCCTGGTTGCAGCTGATCTACGATCCTGATTTTGGTGTGGGCTATGTTTTTGTTGCAAACCTGGTGGGAAGTACGATTTCACTACTTCTGTTGCTTCCGGAGATAATCAGCACTAAACCGGAATTTAACACAGAATTGATGAAGCGGATGTTCCGATATTCATTTCCGCTTTTAATTGCGGGACTGGCTGGAACGTTGAATGAAGCACTGGATAAAATTCTGTTAAAACACTTACTGCCAGATGAAATAGACGCAATGGCCCAGCTGGGTATTTATGGTGCCAGTTTCAAAATAGCGGTGTTTTTAAGCCTTTTTATCCAGATGTTCCGGTATGCTGCTGAACCGTTCTTCTTTGCAAGGGCAAAGGATAAAAATGCTAAAGAACTCTACGCACAGGTGATGAAATATTTTATCATTGCTGGTCTGATGATTTTTTTGGGAATTACACTATTCATAGAGATTGCAAAATATTTTATTGGACCAAAATTCTGGATGGGACTTAATGTGGTTCCGGTCGTTCTTATGGGATTCCTGTTTTATGGAATATTTGTGAATTTGTCAATTTGGTATAAGTTGAACGATCTGACAAAATATGGTGCTATTCTGACCGTGATAGGAGCCATTGTGACCGTAACGGTTAATGTGATTTTTGTACCGATTTATGGATATCATGCAAGTGCCTGGGGCCACTTTTTATGCTATCTGGTTATGGTTATTTGTTCCTATTTCATGGGAAGACACTATTATCGGATTGATTATCCGATTAAAACAATTGTATTGTACGGAATAATAGCCATTGCACTGTTCATTGTAGATAAGCTTATACAGATTGAAAAGAGACCACTGGAACTTGGATTCAATATTTTGCTATTTGCTATTTTTGCTGGATTTATTTGGGTAAAAGAGAATGTCCGACCGTTGATTTTTAAACCCAGACACGAATAAGGCAACACGGTATTAATGGTGAGGGGGATTTGGACATACGGGCAGTGAATAACCAGTTGGGAATAAAATGAAAGATTGAAAAAAAGAGTGTTTTATAAAAAAGCAAAACGATGAAAAATTGGTTGGGTTGGTTTGTAATATGGTTAATTTACGTACTCTTGGGCGGTTGTGCGAATAAAACCATACCGGCTAAAACTGAAAGGGAGGATAGAGAGCTTACCCGAAAAGAGGAAATTAACTACCAATATGCTTTTACAGAAGGAATAAAAATGAAAATAACAGGAAACCTTAGGGAGGCCATTCCATATTTTACGGAATGCATAAGAATTAATTCCAAGAGTGACGCAGCAAACTACGAATTGGGTTCAATACTCACTATGGGCGGGAATTATGAGGAAGCCATTAAATACCTGAAAAGAGCTAATGAGATAGATCCAAAAAATGTCTGGTACCAGTTGCAAATGGCAAGCTTATATCATGCCATGGGCATGAGGGATAGTACCATACTGATGTATGAAGAAATCCATGAAAATTACCCGGCCAGAACAGATTTCTATTTTAATCTGGCATCACTGCATGGAGAATATGGTGATGAGAAAAGAGCAATAGAGATATTTGATGAACTGGAAGAACAATATGAGCTAAACGAAACAATATTGTTGGCAAAGCAACAGATCTATGCAAAATCAGGAGAGGTGGATAAAGCCATTAAGGAAGTATTAAAACTCGTTAATGCATATCCAAACGAAGTGCGGTTTTATGGGATACTGGCCGAGTTATATTGGTCAGGGAAACAGGACGAAAAGGCGTTGGAAACATACCAGAAGCTGTTCAAAATCGATCCGGATAATGGACTGGGACAATTATCAATGATTGAATATTATAAAAATAAAGGCGAACAGGAAGAGATGTTCGCCATGATAGGCAAATTAATTGATAATGAGGGGGTTGGTGTGAATCAAAAAATCCAGATAATGATTCAATTTTTCACAAATGAGGAAAATTTCAAGAAGAATAAAGCAAGTATTGGACAAGCAATAGGAGCACTTGCAAAACGATATCCAGAAGATACAAGAGTAAAAACACTAAAGGCAGATTACCATGTAAAACTGGGTGAGTTTGAACAAGCAGCTGTTGAGTTGAGGTTTGTTACACAACGGGAAAAAACAAACTTTATCATATGGGAACAACTGCTTTATGTTGAGAATTCGATTGGAGAAAATGAACGATTGTATGACGAAACAGAAGAAGCGATAAAACTTTTTCCAGGAGCCCCAACGGTATACTTAATGAGGGGCATTGCTGCAATGGAGCTTGGGAAAAATAAAGAAGCAATAAAAGCGTTCCAGGAAGGATTAGGATTGGCTGAAGAGAATAAAGAACTAAAGGTACAACTATATTCAATGTTGGGCGAAGTCTATAAAAATGATGGAAACAATAAGATGTCAGACGAATCATTTCAAAAAGCACTGGAGCTGGATTCTAAAAACCTGTTTGTGTTAAACAATTATAGCTATTACCTGTCTTTGCGGGAAGAAAGACTGGATGATGCTTTGGCAATGAGCAAAAAATGCATTGAAAAAGAGCCAAATAATTCGACATACCTTGATACGTACGCATGGATTCTGTTTAAGTTGAAACGGTTCGATAAGGCAAGAGAGTATATTGAAAGAGCAGTTGAAAACAATGATAGCAATAGCAGCGAGATCGTGGAACACTACGGTGATATATTGATCGTTTTCGGTGAGAAAGAGAAAGCACTGATGCAATGGAAGAAAGCAGCTGAACTGGGAGGAGACTCAGAAGAGCTAAAAACAAAAATAGAAAAGACGGAAAGGAAATAAACAGGGAATAGATGAGAATTGAGAAAGAAAAAATCGTTTGGATAATTATGGGATTGTTGGTGTGGTGTGAGTTGAATTCATGCAAAACAACAGAAATAACCACGCGAATTGCCACAAAGGATATTCGTGTGAAAGATATTTCCAGTGCAGCTATAAAAAGGAGAGATTACATACCGGGTATATGGGTAAAGAAAATAAAGGGATCAATACATAATGGAAACACCGAATTCTCATTTAAGGCAAATTATCGCATTAATAGAGATACGGCAATTATTATTTCAATAATGACACCGGTGGGCATAGAAGCAATTAGAATCATCTGCATACCGGATACATTTGGGTTTATTGACAGGATAAACAGAGAATATTATTATGGGAAATATGAAGTGTTGGAAAAGAAAATTGGATATAAAACAAACTTCGGTTTAGTTCAATCGATGTTACTAAATGAAATTGCAACGGTATACGAAGAGACAAAAGAAAATATTTTCAAAAATTATAGAAAACTGAATGTTAAAAACAACCATTGCAGTGTATCATTGGATGAATTAAATAGAGATGGATCTGGAAGAGAAAAGATTAGATATTATCTTGAATTTGATCCGATTAATTATTATCTGGTGAGGAATATAATAACCGACGATAAAGAGAAGAATGAAATTGATATTATGTATGAGGATTTTAAGGAATTGGAACAAACATGGTTTCCGGGTCTTATAAGCATACGAATTAAGAATGAAAAAAATCAGATAACATGCAGGTTGGACATGGACAGGATTACAATTGAGAGTGATTTTAATACGAACTTAAGCATTGGTCAAAAGTATAAGAAAATTGACTGGTAAAACCATGAAAAGAGCAACGGTAAGAGGGGAAATAACCTTGCTTTGCGTGTTGTTCCTTGCTACAGCAACAGGTAATGGACAGAGTAAAAATGAACTGGTACGAAGGAAGGAGGATGCATTACGAGAGATAAGCATAACTGATGAATTACTGAAAAAAACGGAACGAAACAGAAAAACTTCATTGAATGAATTAATACTGCTAAACAGAAAACTGACCCTTAGAAACAACGTTATTAAAAACATCAATTTAGAAATTCAATTTGTTGAGAGACAAATTGAAGAGAACAAAGAATTAATTGAATTGCTGGAAGAAGATTTGCAAAAATTGAAGAAGGAATATGCAGATATGATCTATGCAGCTTATAAGAAAAGAGAAAATTACAATAAATTAATATTTGTTTTTGCAGCAAAAGATATAAACCAGGCATACAAACGGATGAAATACCTGCAGCAATATGCGCAATATCGAAGAAAACAGGCTGTTGTTATTGAAAGAATGGGTGAATTGATTGCACATAAAGTGAATAAATTGGAGGAATACAGGGAAGAAAAAAGGAGACTGTTAAAGCAAAATGAAGGAGAGAAAAGTTACCTGGCGGAGGAGAGAGAGGAGAAAAATATAGCGGTGGTGCAGTTACAAAAAGAAGAAAAGAAACTGAGATTACAATTGAGAGAAAAGGAAAGAATAGCCAAAGAATTAGAAAAAGAGATTCAGGCAATTATTGCTGAGGAAGCAAAGAAAGTACGTAATTTTGACCGGCTGACACCGGAAGAAAAACTGCTTGCCAATAATTTTGTAAGCAACAAAGGTAGGCTTCCGTGGCCGACAGAAAGGGGTGTTATAACAGGAACATTTGGTATACAAGAACATCCGGTGTTGAAAGGTGTGAAAATTGAAAATTTTGGCATTGACATATCTGCACCGGAAAATGCACTGGCAAGAGCAGTTTTTGACGGTGAAGTGAAAAAAATTATTGGAATTCCGGGAGCAAACCAGGCAGTTATCATTCAACATGGTAATTATTTTACAGTATATCAAAACCTTGTAGAAGTGCGTGTAAATATGGGTGACATGGTCAAAACAAAACAAGCCCTGGGAAGAATCTTTACTGATCATAACGATGAAAACAAAACAGTAATTAACTTTATGATTTGGGAGGAAAAGAACAAATTGGATCCAATGCCATGGCTTAGTGGAAATTAAAATGTGGGAATAAAATGAAACCCTTGGAAATTATACAAGTATAAGTAGATTACAACATCAAAAAAGATAAATGAAGTTGGGACATCATGGAAAAGAACGTCACTATTGCATCCGAACAGAAAAATATTAGAATCATTGAAAATTTAATAGAGGACCTTTGTTCGCAGATTGAAATGAGCTCGGAGGTGTATGGTAAAGTGCTGGTGGCAGCAATAGAAGCTGTTAATAATGCGATTATTCACGGTAACAAATCAAACCCTGAAAAGAAAGTGGATATCCGTTTGGCAGTGAATGATAAAGAGATGCATATTTTTGTAGCAGATGAAGGCGAAGGGTTTGACTATGAGAATGTTCCCGATCCCACAGCACCAGAAAATATTGAAAATATTCACGGCAGAGGCGTTTTTCTGATGATACAACTATCGGATGAGGTTCATTTTTTTGAAAACGGAGCAAAAGTTGAATTGATATTTTATATTTGAAGCGTTGAGCATCTATTTTCATAATGAAACGTGTCGTTTTAAGTATAGTGAAATAGCAAAAAGTAAAAAATGGCTAAGGAAGATACTGCGTGAAGAAAAGAAAAGGGAAGGCGACATAAACATTATATTTACCGATAATAACACAATTCTGCAATTAAATAAAACCTATCTTTCACATAACTATTTTACCGACGTCATTGCGTTTCCTTATAGGGAAGGAAAAACGGTTACTGGTGATATATACATCAGTATCGATACGGTAAAAGAAAATGCAAAACACTTTAAATGCAGCTTTTGGGATGAATTACACCGGGTCGTGATTCATGGTTTACTACACATTATCGGATACGGTGATAAAACGGCAAAGGAGAAGAAAGAGATGAGGAAAAAGGAGTCATTTTATTTATCGGAATTCACAACTTAATGAGCAGATAATCATAAAGATAAACAGATTAATTCACCCTGGATGATAATGGTTATATTTGCATCCGGGTACATTAGATAAGTGAAAATGGAGTATGATATAATCGTGGTTGGTGCGGGACACGCAGGTAGCGAAGCAGCAGCAGCAGCAGCAAATATGGGATCAAAAGTGCTGCTGATTACAATGGACATGACAAAAATTGCACAAATGTCATGCAATCCTGCAATGGGTGGAATAGCCAAGGGGCAGATAATACGGGAAATAGATGCACTGGGAGGATATTCAGGAATTGTGACGGACCGTTCAATGATTCAGTTTAGAATGTTGAATAAATCGAAAGGACCGGCAATGTGGAGCCCAAGGGCACAATGCGACAGGATGAAATTTAGCCTGGTGTGGAGACAGGTGCTTGAAAGCATAGATAATCTGGATTTTTGGCAGGACACGGTTAAGGAGATACTGATTGAGAATGGAAAAGTTACCGGAGTTATAACAAACATGAATGTTACATTTAAAGGCAAAAGTGTAATACTGACAAGTGGAACTTTTTTAAATGGGCTGATGCATATCGGGAAAACAAAAATTGAAGGTGGAAGAGCAGCAGAACCAGCGGCAATTGGATTATCAAAACAACTGAGAAATACCGGGTTTAGAGTAGGAAGGTTAAAAACAGGAACACCACCAAGAGCGGATGGCAGGACAATTGATTTCGATCAATTAATTGAACAGGCTGGAGACAAGGAGAAGAATTGTTTTTCTTTTTTGCATGAACGATTCAATATAGAAAACCAGAGAAGTTGCTATATTACTCATACAGACCTGAATGTGCACGGTGTTCTGGAAAAAGGATTGGTGGAATCGCCACTGTTTAATGGAACAATTAAAAGCATTGGACCAAGATATTGCCCAAGTATTGAAGCTAAGATAGTAACCTTTGCAGATAAAGAGAAGCATCAGTTGTTCATTGAGCCGGAAGGAAATGATACCATTGAATATTACATCAATGGATTTGCATCATCCTTGCCATGGAATATACAGTACAAGGCATTGAAAAAGGTAAAAGGGATGGGAAAGGTGAAAATATTCAGGCCGGGATATGCAATTGAATATGACTATTTTGATCCAACACAACTGGCGCATACGATGGAAACGAAATTAATAGAAAATCTATATTTCGCCGGACAGGTTAACGGAACAACAGGATATGAGGAAGCAGGTGCACAGGGCTTGATCGCAGGGATAAATGCAAGCCTTAAAATAAAAGGAAAAGAGGAGTTTGTATTGGGAAGAGATCAGGCATATATAGGAGTGTTGATAGATGATCTTGTAACAAAAGGTGTGGATGAACCATACCGGATGTTTACATCAAGAGCAGAATATCGGATATTATTACGGCAGGATGATGCAGATTATCGGTTAACGCCGTTGGGTTATGATCTGGGAATTGTAAAGAAAGAACGATATGAAATTATGAGGAAAAAATATGAATGGCGTGACAAAATATTGGAATTCATAAAAGAGATGAGTGTAAAACCGGAATGGGTGAATGAAAAATTGGTAGAACTGGGTACAAGCAAAGTTAAACAAGGCGTTAAATTGAAAGAAATTTTGTTGAGGCCACAGGTGTCGATAGTTGAAATAGCGGAAGTGTTGGAAAAATTAAAGGAAGTAATTGATCGGATAACGGAAAGAAAAGAAGAGATACTGGAAAGTGCTGAAATATTAATGAAATACTCAGGATACATTGAGCGGGAAAAAAGAATGGCTGATAAGATTAAGCGACTGGAAAATATAAAAATTGAAACGGAATTCGATTACATGAAAATTGCGTCAATATCTACGGAGGCAAGACAAAAATTAGTAAGAATAAAGCCAACCACAATAGGACAAGCATCAAGAATAAGTGGAGTCTCGCCATCGGATATCAGTGTGTTGCTTCTCTATATGGGGCGATAATGTTCCACGTGGAACAATTTTTTAAAAAATAAATCCATGAATTCAAAAAAAAGCTTTTTTATTGAAGGATTTATTGTTGATGTATTTAAAAAAACCATTTTTCCTGGCAGGATAACCATAGAAAACGGGAGAATTGCTGAGATAAAACCGAAAAGGAAAGTACCCAATCATTTTCTATTGCCAGGCCTGGTGGATGGTCATGTACACGTTGAAAGCTCCATGCTAACACCCGGAAGCTTTGCCCAGGTAGCTGTTAAAAACGGGACTGTTGCTGTTGTATCAGATCCGCACGAAATTGCAAATGTATTGGGGATAGCCGGAGTGAATTTCATGATTGAGGAGGGGAGAAAAGTACCCCTGAAATTTTACTTTGGCGCACCATCCTGTGTGCCTGCAACACCCTTTGAAACCACAGGAAACAAGATCGGAATAAAAGAGGTTGGACGGTTAATGAAACGAAAGGAGATCCATTATCTTTCGGAGATGATGAATTTTCCGGGTGTCGTACACAGGGATAAGGAAATCATGGAAAAAATAGCATTGGCGAAAGCAGCAAATAAAAAAATTGATGGTCATGCACCGGGATTAACCGGTGATGATTTGAATGCATATATATCGGCGGGGATAACGACAGACCATGAGTGCACAAGCGAAAAAGAAGCGACAGAAAAACTGGAAAAAGGAATGAGAATTCTGATTCGGGAAGGCAGTGCTGCAAAGGACATGGACAGCCTGCTGGCACTGGTTGATCAATTTCCGGAGGATATCATGTTATGTACGGATGATATCCATCCGGATGACCTTGCAAAAGGACACATCAATCGGTTGTTGAAGAAAGGTGTCCGGGGCGGTGCCGACCTGTTTAACCTGCTAAGAGCAGCAACCCTGAATCCTGTAAATCACTATAATATGCAGGTTGGATTACTGCAGATAAACGACCCGGCAGACCTTGTTGTGGTGGAAGACCTAACCTCTTTTAATGTGATGAAGACCATCATCGATGGTCAGATTGTGTATGACAATGGGACAGTGTTGTTTGCGAATAAAACCCGATCAAAACCCAATAATTTCATTCAAAATTTTATTACAGCGAAAGACCTTGCAGTACGTCCCGGGAAAGGAAAAATGAAGGTCATTGTTGCCCAGGATGGTAAATTATTAACGGGAAAAGAAACCATTGAGCCAACAGTGGAAAACGGCTTTGTCGTGGCGGATCCGGTCAATGATCTGTTAAAGATTGGAGTACAGAACAGGTATAAAAAAACAAAACCAGCCATTGGGTTTATTCGTGGTATGGGGTTGTCCGCCGGAGCGATCGCAAGCAGCATAGCACACGACAGTCACAACGTCATTGGGGTGGGTGCCACTGATGCAGAACTCGCTCGTGCACTGAATCTTATCAATGAGTTGAAAGGAGGAATTGCAGTCATACGAGGAGAGCAGGCAGAATGGCTGGAATTACCGGTTGGTGGTATTATGTCTAATGAAAACGGACATTTGATAGCAGAAAAATATGTTCACCTGAATCGGCTGGTAAAAGGAATGGGCTCTAACCTGAAGGCTCCATTCATGACCCTTTCCTTCATGGCTTTGCTGGTTATTCCGGAACTGAAGATTGGTGATCAGGGACTATTCGATGTACGAAAATTCTCGCCAGTAACACTTTTTGAAAATGAGTCCGGCAGTGAGTAAACCAGGAAAGCCATGGTGAACTGAACGAGGGGTACCCAATGCGGCTAAATTCATTCGGTTTTGGCAAATCAAAAAAAACACAACGAAGAATTGAAATCCAATATGGATCTGCTTCCGGAAAAACCGGGGGTGTATCAGTTCAAGGATAAACAGGGCGTTGTGATTTACATTGGTAAAGCGAAAAACCTGAAGAAAAGAGTACACTCCTATTTCTCGAAAAGCCTCGTTGGCAAAACAGCCATCATGATGAAGCATGTCAGGGAGATCGCACACGTTATTGTAGACAGCGAATCAGATGCATTGTTGTTGGAGAACAACCTCATAAAAAAACACCAGCCACGTTATAATGTATTGCTGAAAGATGATAAAAGCTTCCCCTGGATTTGCATAAAGAATGAACCCTTCCCGCGCGTTTTCCATACCAGAAGCAGGGTCGATGACGGATCAAAATATTTTGGGCCCTATACCTCAATGGTTGTTGTGAGAACCCTGCTCGATATGATCAAACAGCTTTATCCTCTGCGAAACTGTAACTACCGGCTTAGCGACGAAAACATTCGAGAGAAGAAATTCAGGATCTGCCTGGAATACCATATGGGGAATTGCCTGGGGCCTTGTGTCGGATTGCAGGATAGCCGTGACTACGATGACAATATCCAACAGATAGAATCCATTCTGAAAGGGAACATCAAGAGCGTTTTCACCCATTTAAAGCATCTTATGAGTCGATATGCCTCTGATTATCAATATGAAGAGGCAAATGAAGTTAAAAAAAAGATTACAATCCTGGAACGCTTTCAAAGCAAATCAACTATCGTTAACCCCTCGTTGCATAACCTGGATGTTTTTTCATATACAGAGGATGAGGACCGGGCGTATGTTAATTACCTTAAAGTCTCACATGGGGCTGTAATACAAGCACATACGGTAGAGATCAAACGAAAATTGGAAGAGACCAAAGAGGATTTGTTATTGTTCGCAATGACAGAAATACGGCAGAGAATGTTTAGCTCGGCCAGGCAAATCATTGCCCCCTTCAAACTTCCGTTTGAAATGGAGGGATGCAGGATAACCGTTCCACGAAAAGGGGATAAGCAGAAGCTACTCAGGCTTTCGGAACGGAATGTAACCCATTACCGGCTGCAAAAAAGCAGGAAAAAAATGGATCAATCGGTCTCATCAAGCCGTTTGCGTATATTAAACAAACTGGCACAGGATCTGAGGCTTAAGGAATTACCTGTCCGGATTGATTGTTTTGATGTTTCAAACATTCAGGGGAAGCATGCTGTAGCTTCGTGTGTTGTTTTTTATAATGCCCAGCCATCCAAAAAAGAGTACAGACACTTCCATATCAAAACGGTCGCAGGTGCAAATGATTATGCATCCATCGGCGAGGTGGTGCTGAGAAGGTATAGAAGAGTGCTGAACGAACGACAAAAGCTGCCTCAGTTGATTGTAATCGACGGAGGGAAGGGACAGCTTAATACCGCGGTGAAAAGCCTTGAAATCCTTGGGTTGAAGGGTACCATAGCAATTATCGGTATAGCAAAACGACTGGAAGAGATTTATTTTCCAGGAGATCCGGTTCCGTTATATCTTAACAAAAGTTCTGAAAGCCTGAAGGTGCTTCAGCATGTGAGAAACGAAGCACACCGTTTTGGGATTTCGTTTCACAGGAATAAAAGATCCAGGGAACAGGTAAAATCGATCATCGACGATATCAAAGGGGCAGGACCTCAGACTGTTCAAAAACTGATGCTGGAATTCAAATCGGTGGAGGGAATTAAAAATGCTGAAATGACCCAGCTTGAAAAATGCATAGGTGCTACAAGGGCAAGAATAATCTACGATTTTTTTCATGGATCAGCCGGGAACTAAGCAGAAATAAAAACTTCTTACCGGTCCCTGCTGGTAGTATAATGAACCAGTGCTGTCAGGGAATTTTTTGCCTCGTTATCCGGAAACTGGCTGAGAATATCCAGGGCACGATCCCGGTACTCATTCATTTTTCGAACCGAATATTCAATCCCGCCATTGGCCTGAACAAATTGAATGATCTCTTTCACTTTCAATGAATTCCGATTGTGTCGACTGATGAGGTTCAAAATCTTTCTTTTTTCAGAGGATTCGGAGTTTGCAAGTGAATAAATCAAAGGCAGGGTGATTTTTTTCTCTTTAATATCATTTCCGGTTGGCTTACCCAAAATTCCGGTTTTTTGATAATCGAAAAGATCATCTTTGATTTGAAAGGCAATACCCACATTCTCCCCGAAATCTTTCATTTTATTTACCAACTCGCCATTCGCCCCGACACTTTTCGTTCCACAGGCCGAGCAGGCAGCAATCAGGGTAGCCGTCTTTTTACGGATGATCTCAAAATATTCACTTTCCGTGATGTTCAATTTCCGGGATTTCTGGATTTGAAGCAACTCCCCTTCGCTCATGTCACGAACGGCTCCGGAAACAATCTCTAACAACTCAAATTCTTTATTTTCAACGGCTACAAGCATTCCTCTGGCCAGTAAATAATCGCCCATCAATACCGCAATCTTGGATTTCCAAAGTGCATTAATGGAAAAAAATCCCCTTCTTTCGAGGGAGTCATCAACCACATCATCGTGAATCAGGGTTGCCGTATGAAGCATCTCAATAAGGGTTGCTGCAGTGTAACTTGATTCACCAATCTCTCCATGAAGTTTGGCGGAGAGAAAAACAAACATAGGCCGCATTTGCTTTCCTTTTCGTCGGAGTATATAGTTGGTTATTATGTTCAGAAGAGGAACAGCACTTTTCATGGAGGAATTAAAAAAAGCATTGAACTTTTTCATCTCCTCATGAATGGGCGCATGAATGGATTTGATTGTTGACATGAAAGCGGTAACAAGGGAGGCAAAGATAATAATTAAAAAGTATTCAAGAATATATCTAAATATGATAATTGTATGTTTTTTTAAGAAGTATATATTTATATATTTGTATGTTATCCTGTAAAATCTGATAGATGGAAATAAATAACCTTACCCCGCAACAACTGGAAAAAGCAGCCAATATGCTTAAAGCCATTGCTCATCCGATGAGAATAGCCATTTTAAGTTACCTGGAAGAAGGCAAGAAGCTAACGGTGACAGAAATACATGAGCTACTCAACATTGAACAATCCACCACTTCGCATCATCTGGGAATTTTAAAAGATAAGGGTGTGCTCCTATCAAAACGGGATGGTAAAAACACCTATTATTTTCTGAAGCACAATAATTTGAGACAAATAGTCGAGTGTGTCAGCCAATGTTGTGATCGTTGAACAGCAAATCCCTTTCTTCCCATCCACATCCCCATCCCTAACGCTTAACCATGCGGACCTGATCAGAACCATAATCGACGTGCTTTTTATCTGTTATTACCCCTGTATACCGGTACGTGACGATCAATATTGACAATTTGATGTTATATTTGTTCCTGAAGAGAGAAATTCGGTATACTGAAGACCGTGGCATCCATTACGTAAAACCATGACAAGAATACGCATTACAAAACAGTTTACATTTGAAATGGCCCATGCTTTGTGGAATTATGATGGACCATGTAAAAATGTTCATGGACACTCCTATAAGTTATATGTAACAGTTGTTGGGACACCCATTGATGATAAGAAGAACAGGAAAAACGGGATGGTTATGGATTTCGGCGATTTGAAGAAAATTGTAGAGGAGGAAATTATTAATCGGTATGATCACGCCGTGGTGATTTGCCGGGATGCTCCCCACCACATGCTGAAAAACATTGAACAGATGTTTGAGAAATATGATGTTATGGATTGTCAGCCCACCTGCGAAAACCTGGTATTTCATTTCGCCGGGAGACTGAAAAACAGGCTACCACAACACCTTAAGCTATATCGCATTCGCCTAGACGAGACAGCCACCTCTTTTGCGGAATGGTACGCAGATGATAATGAATAAATCCAACCCAACGGGATAAGGATCGAGATACGCTGGAAACATGAAGGAAAAAGAAGATGAAAATCAGAAGCGGTTATTTTTATTGGATGCATATGCATTGATATTCAGGGCTTATTATGCATTTATCAAAAATCCGAGATACAATTCCAGGGGACTTAACACCTCGGCCATCCTGGGATTTGTCAACACACTGGAGGAACTGTTGCAGAAGGAAAATCCATCACATATTGCGGTTGTTTTTGATCCTCCATCACCCACTTTCAGGCACGAACTATACGAAGAATATAAGGCGAATCGTGAAGCCACCCCGGAAGACATTAAAAAATCGGTCCCGCTCATCAAGGAACTGATTGAAGGATTCCGGATACCGGTGATTGAAACACCCGGGTTTGAAGCAGATGATGTCATCGGTACACTCGCTAAAAAAGCGGAAGAAAAGGGATTTTCTACTTTTATGGTTACACCGGATAAAGATTTTGCACAACTGATTACCGACCGTATTTTCATGTATAAACCAAGAAAGGGAAGAGGTGATGCTGAGATCTGGGGACCACAACAGGTCAGGGAAAAATTTCACGTGGAACACCCAGAACAAGTCGTTGATATACTGGCACTTTGGGGTGACTCTGCCGATAATATTCCGGGAGCTCCCGGTGTGGGAGAAAAAACATCTCAAAAACTAATTCAAGAATTTGGTTCCATTGCGGAACTGTTAAAACAGACAGAGAAGTTGAAAGGACAACTGAGGGAGAATATTGAGAATAACAGGGAACAGATAGAGCTTTCAAAACAGCTAGCTACCATTGCATTGGATGCGCCGGTAGATTTTGATGAATCGCAATTCCGGAAAAAGGAACCGGACAAAACCCGGTTACGTGAATTGTTCGATATGCTAGAGTTTAAAACCATTGCCAGGAGAATTTTGGATGAGGGAAGGGGTGATGAAACAGAGAAGAAACCGTTTCAACCCTCATTATTTGATGGGGGATGGAAAGAAATTGTTCCAACCGCTTCTTCTGCCAATAACATATCCAATGTAACTCATCACTATGCCATCGTGGATACCATTGAATTGGTGGAAGCGGTTGTGCGTGAAATGAGCCAGAAGGATGAATTTTGTTTTGACACAGAAACAACCGGGCTGGACATCCTGGATGCTGAACTGGTCGGTATTGCCTTCTCGGCAAAGGAGCATGAGGCAAGCTATATTCCGATACCAACAGAAAAGGAGCAGGCAAACCATTTTCTCGACAAACTGAAGCCGCTGTTTGAAAATCCCGGGATCAGAAAAATTGGGCAAAACCTGAAATATGATATCCAGATTCTGAAAAACTACGGGATTGATGTTGACGGCGAACTGTTTGATACCATGTTGGCCCATTATCTGATCCAACCGGAACGCAGACACAACCTGAACTATCTTTCTGAATCATACCTTCAGTATACGCCGGTAGAAATCGAAGAGTTAATCGGCTCAAAAGCGAAAACACAGGTTAGTATGAGATCGGTACCGGTTACAAAAGTTGCTGAATACGCCGGTGAGGATGCTGATCTTACCTGGCAACTGAAGGAAATCCTGACGCAAGAATTAAAAGAACATGATCTTTGGGGTTTGGCAGAGGGTATTGAAATGCCGCTGATCTATGTTCTGGCTGCTATGGAACGGTGCGGTGTCCGATTGGATAAAAAAGTGTTGAACCGGTACGCAACAGTCTTGCAAAAAGAAATGGCATTCCTGGAGAAGGAAATTTATGACCTGGCAGGAATTGAATTCAATATTGCATCACCGAAACAACTTGGAGAGATCCTGTTTGAGCGGCTGAAAATCACGGATAAACCCCAAAGAACGAAAACAAAACAATACTCCACCAGCGAGGACATCCTTTCACGCCTGACCGATAAACACCCCATCGTAGCAAAAGTACTGGAACACCGATCCATGAAAAAGCTATTATCGACTTACGTGGAAGTGTTACCCGGATTGGTGCATCCTGAAACAGGGAAAATCCATACTTCCTTCAACCAGGCTGTCGCCGCAACCGGAAGACTTAGCTCCAATAATCCAAATCTTCAGAATATTCCGGTCCGGGATGAAAGAGGAAGGGAGATCAGGAAAGCATTCATCCCTTCAGATGAAGAACATATCTTGTTTTCAGCCGATTATTCTCAGATCGAGTTACGGCTCATGGCCCACATGAGCAGAGACACAAATATGATTGAGGCATTTTTATCCAATGAAGATATCCACAGAGCAACGGCAGCAAAAATCCATGGGATCCCCTTAGACCAGGTTAGCCCGAAAATGAGGAATCAGGCTAAAACAGCAAATTTTGGCATTATATACGGTATTTCCTCTTTCGGGTTAGCACAACGATTGAATATTTCCAGACAAGAGGCGAACGAATTGATCCGGGAATATTTCAACAATTATCCCGATGTGAAAACCTATATGATCAATAGCATTATTCAGGCAAGGGAATCGGGTTATGTTAAAACCATTATGGGGAGAAGAAGGTATTTGCCGGATATCCGATCCAGGAATTCAGTGGTTCGGGGAATGGCAGAGAGAAATGCAATTAATGCCCCCATTCAAGGCTCTGCTGCCGATATTATAAAGCTCGCAATGATACGGATTCATCAGCAAATGAAGCAAAACAAACTGCGGTCGAAAATGATTCTTCAGGTGCATGATGAATTGATCTTTGATGTGCACCGGCCAGAATTGGAGCCGGTAAAAGAGATCGTATTGAGCAATATGGAAAAGGCAGTGGATCTGGAAGTGCCCCTCACGGTTGATTGGGGAACAGGAGAAAACTGGCTTGAGGCACATTAACCCCCACAGCTGTTTTAGAGCCTCATGAGGGACGACTACACTGGAGACGGGTAAACTACCATCGGTTGAAGATCGTTCAAAATAACGCATATTATGGCTTCTACGGCAGGAGTTTGACGTGGGTTCTGCATTACATTGAGACAAAATGGGCCCCCAATAAAAACAGTTTTGTACTTTAATCCTCGAAACCTTTTATCATGAAAATAACGGTACTGTTTTTTGGAGTGCTGACTGAAATTATTACCAGAAACAGGCTTGCCATTCACGGTGTGAAAAACGTGGAGGACCTGAAAAGGCAATTGATAGAAAAGTACCCGGAATTGCAGCGGTATGTTTACCGGGTGTTTGTGAATAAAGAATTGATTGCCGGTAACAAATCCCTGAACGATGGGGATGAGGTTGCCCTGATACCGCCTTTTGCCGGAGGGTAGGCAGTGTAACTATCTATTTTGCTTCAGCAACGATATGGGGAGCAGTGATCAGCAATATTGAGTAATATTGATCCTGATCCATTAGTACCCCGGAGGCACGAAGTAGTTGCTCGTCGTGTGAGAGAGAAGCATGAATTTTGCCGCCCTGGTAATAATAACGACCGGCGATCTCTTCTTTCAGCAGTTCCAGGATCTCATCCCGGAATGTTTCAAGGTCTTTGTATTTATCGTGGGTCAGTTTTTCTTTTAACAGGCGAAACTCCTCTTTTGACCGATCAAAATATTGCTCTTTTTTTGCCATTTCTTCAAGTTTCTTCAGGGCATTTTCGGATTGGGTGTTGTAATCAAATTCCCTGCTGTCGATAAACTGAATAAAATCTTCATAATCCTCATCAGAAATCGAAAAACTGTCGGGAGGTGTAATGGAATCGTGTAGAATGGCATATTGCGTCGCAAAATCGAAGATGAGAAAACGGGAATACAGCTCGACGGTTATTTGACTTACGGTTTCCGGATTGGCTTGAACATCGGGCACAATACCCCCGCCATCGTATACCGGTCTACCATGTTTTGTTGTGTATTCCGCAATCAAAGAGTCGGGGATAGTTCCCACACTGCCATCTTCATTCCGGTTTGAATAGTCGAGTGCCTGAATGCATCTTCCACTGGGGATGTAATATTTTGCTGTGGTCACTTTCAGCTGGCTGTTGTAACTTAATGGTCTTGTGGTTTGAACAAGTCCTTTGCCGAAGGTTCTCTCTCCGACAATGATTCCACGGTCAAGGTCCTGTATTGCTCCGGCTACGATTTCAGATGAAGAAGCCGAGCTCCGATTCACCAAAACGGCGATGGGGATGACGGTATCGATAGCTGCTTCGGTGGTGACATAACGCTGATCATACTCCTTTACTTTGCCCCGGGTGCTGACGATTTCATTTCCTTCGGGGATAAACAGATTGGCGACAGAAACAGCTTCCAGCAGCAAACCTCCCGGATTGCCCCTTAAATCGAGAACCAAACCGTTCAGATCCTGTTTGCTTTTAAGGGAGACCAATGCGTTTTTTACCTCTGTGCTGGCACCCATGGTAAAGTTATTTAACCGGATATAACCGATATTCTGATCCAGCATGCCATAATAGGGAACGCTCTTGATCTGGATTTTTTTACGAACCAACGTTTTCACGAAGGGTTGATTCATGCCGGGGCGTTGAATTGTAATCTCCAGTTGGGTTCCCGGCAGACCTTTTAACAGATCACTGATTTTTGAAACATCAAGCCCACGGGTTGATTTCCCATCCACCGCTACGATCAGATCGCCCGTTTTCAAATTGGCTCTATCGGCAGGAAAATTTTGATACACTTCGGAAATGACGGCATACTCACCACTGCTTCTGATCAGAGAACCAATCCCGCCATATTCCCCGGTTGTTAGCAATTGCAGGTCTTCCAGTTCCGATTCCGGAATGTACACAGTATAAGGATCCAATGTTTTCAGCATCTCATCAATGCTGGTTGTTATTAATTTTTCCGGATCCGTTTCATCGACATAATATAGATTAAGTTCCCGGAAAAGAGAGGTATATATTTCTATATTTTTAACCAGTTTAAAATCGTTACTCTCTGAAAAGGCAAGAATGAACAGCGAAACAAAGATCAACATACCTCCCGTCAGTGTTACCTTCCGTCTCGTTAAGAATTCAACAGTTTTCATATGCATGCATTTTTCTGCAATAATCCGGCAATCATTTGGAAATGCAAAGATAAACAATCTGTCGTGATAACGTCTAATTATTGTATCCTAAAAGGGTGAAACGCTCAGGGCACGGGATCGTTCCCATGGCCACCCCACGGGTGACACCGCATGATCCGTTTCAGGCAGAGCCACCCTCCCTTGAAGGGACCATGTTTCCCGATTGCCTCGATGCAATAATTGGAGCAGGTTGGAGTAAACCGGCAGGTAGCCGGGAATAACGGCGATATCAGGTACTGGTATACTTTTACCAGACCGATCATCATTATGCTAAGCGGATTTCTCATGGTGAGTGATAAGCTGCTGCAGGGCAATGATTAATTTTTCCTTAATCATGGAATATGAAAGCACTTCATCTGAGATGTAGACAAGCAGAATAGAGAGCTTCTTCCCTTTGGCAGAAAGGGGTTCAAACAACTCCTTGTGCTTGCGGTAGGCTTCTCTGATCCTTCGTTTGATCAGGTTACGAACAACCGCCTTTTTAAACCGTTTTTTAGATACGGAGAAAGCAACCTGAACAGGAGACTGACTTTTTTCTGATTCAGACATCCAATAAATCCGGAAGGGATAGGTTGTGTGAGTTCTTCCGGATTCCAGCAGTTGGCCGATCTTTCGCTGACTGGTTAAACGCTCTGCTTTTTTGAAGGTGAATTTTTTCATCTTTCAGAACATTTCAACCGGCATGATCCCCCAAAAAAATGGATTATTTGCAATTTTTATTATGCTCCTTGATGTACTGTTCCAGCGCCATGGTCATGCTGGGAGCCTCTGGATTGGGGGCTTCAATATCAAGGCGTAATCCCGCATCAAGAACAGCCCTTGTTGTGGTTGGGCCAAAAGCTGCAATTTTTGTGTTATTCTGCTTAAAATCAGGAAAATTCTGTAACAGGGATTTTATCCCGGAGGGGCTGAAAAAAACCAGAACATCATAATTTACATTGGACAGATCGGAGAGATCACTGCAAACCGTTTTATACAAGATTGCAATGGAAAAGAAGATCTTATGCTTATTCAATAACGCTGGAATTTCTGGTTTGTGTTGATCAGACAGCGGAACAAAGAACTTTTCATCCTTATGTTTAAGAATAAGATCCAATAACCCGGTAAAATTATTGTGTCCGTAAAAAATTTTTCTCTTTCGGTAGACAATGTATTTTTGGAGGTAGAACGCAATCGATTCTGAAACACAAAAATATTTCATCGAATCCGGAATGGTTAAACGCATCTCTTCACTGATCCGGAAGAAGTGGTCTATTGCCGTTTTACTGGTAAAAACGACAGCAGTATGGCTTAAAATATCAGTTCGCGTTTGCCTAAAATCTTTTACCGAAACCCCCTCAACATGAATAAATGGCCTGAAATCAATTTTCAGGCTGTTCAGCTTGGCTAAGTCGAAATAGGGGGATTTTTCATTCTCTGGTTCGGGTTGAGAGACAAGTATTTTTTTGATTTTCAAAACGCAAAATTTTAATTTTACTATCTCTATATCAAAAACTTACAATACTACACCAATAATCCAGATAGCTTAAGAAATAGAAGTATTGGCAAAAATTCCAGGGCACAAAGGTATAAAATCCAATATAATATTGAAACTCCTTCCCGGATAAAAATTTGAAATCCCCGAAACAATCGGAGAATGTAGGCTAAAAAAATCAGGACCATTCCGGTATACAGAAACAGGGGCAATACGGTATCCGATATATACACCATACCAAGTACAACCGGGAACAGGACAAGGCCGAGGTTCCGGTTAAACAGGAACACCGTATGGGTGTATTCGGCAAATGTTTTTTGGGTTAGTGATATAACTCCGAGAAGATATAAGACGATCGATTTTACAGCATAGAGTGCAATGATAAGGACGGTCAGAATAACATATACGCTGAAACTGCCCAACCGGCCAATTTCGATCTTCAGATAGGTTAACGTAAGGTAAAGGTAGAGTCCGGTATTCAGGTAAAAGATAACGTTCAGACCCAATGCCACACGGGTTGAAACGCTGCTCCGGTCACGGAAAAGATTATAGGAAACCTGTTGATTGATTAATGCCCCGACAGTGGGGGAGAGAAATTTGTTATAAAACAGCCGGATCCAGGCCAGAACGATAAATGAGATAAGAAAAACCCCGAGAAACCAGTCCTGGGACACATCCATTTTTTCCTTTTCACCCAACCCCCTTTCAGCTTCTTTCTGTAACCATACCGTTTTTTTCTCTGTTTTCGCTGTATCACCGGTTTCCACACGATCTTCAATGAAAACCGGTTTGCCCTCTTCCTTTTCCAGATAGGAATAACGGGGCAGGTTCAATGAAAACTCCGGAAGGGGTAAAAAAGAGAGGGAATCTACTGATATGATTACATGGCTTGAATCAAGCAAGACCAACGGTTCGGGCTCAACCTCTTGAATGATACGAAAAGAAGGTCTTTGTGGCTGTCGGGCAAGTGAATCGAGGGTGTCCTGATGGCGATTGCTTCGTTCAAAAAGTGACTGAATATCCTCCGGTGAGAATTGCCGGATTGACAGTGAATCGTTCGCTTTTTGGATGGAATCCTGGCCCGCTTTCATGGCGGTGCTATCCTGAGATACACCGGATTGAATGGTATCCTGCAGGCTTATTATCCATGTTGAAGCTGGATTGGTTTGATGCTTTTTCTGGTCGTTCACCAACATCGGTTTCTCAGATAAATAATGGGCAAAGATAAATCAATTCGCTGAGAATATTCTTTCATGCTTTGGTATGGAATTGTGGGATTAAAAAAATGCGATCTCTATTTTCTTGCCCGTCCTGAGTGATTCGATGTCAGACAATAAATGATTGGCCAATCGGCTTGCCCCGAAACGAAAAAGGGATGGTGTTATCCATTCAGAACCCAGCGTGTTTACAACGATAGCCAGAAAAGGCAGAGCCTCTGAGGAGGAGGATATCCCGCCGGAGGGTTTAATGCCAACCCTTTTTCCTGTAGCGGAAAAGTAATCGCTTATCGCTGTACACATCACACCAACAGCCTCGATCGTTGCAGCAGGTTGAAATTTTCCGGTGGATGTTTTGATAAAATCAGCACCCGATTGCATGGCAAGCATACTTGCCCTATAGATGTTTTCATGGGAAGATAGTGCTCCTGTTTCAAGGATGATTTTCAGCGGGTATTTTTGTACGACCCGCCTTATCTCTTTTAATTCTTTTTCTACAGCCGGAACATTTGATTCCAGGAATTTTCCCACAGAGATAACGACATCGATCTCTTCAGCTCCGTTTTCAATCGCCAGTTCAATCTCGGCTAATTTTATCTTTAAAAAGGTTTGTGAGGAGGGAAATCCTCCGGCAACGGAGGCAATTCTAACATGTGGCACTGCAAGAACATCCCGGACACAGGATACGAGTGAGGGGTATACACAGATAGCGGCAACATTTGGTATTTCCGGGAAACGACTGGGACATTGATTTATATTTTCACAGAGTGAACGGATTTTTTTCTCCGTATCGGTTGTATTTAATGTGGTCAGATCCAGCAAACTGAAAATGGTCTTTAATCCGTCTGGGTGATTAAACGATCCGGCGGATGAAATGGCAGAATCCACAAGCTGTTTAACGAATCGATCCGAAATTTTTTTTCCGTAGTTTTTATGTTTTGTATCCATTGTATTACCCTGTGCTGATTGGTACATCTTTTTTGCAGTCCCTGCCGGACAATAGAATTAATGCTTAAAACAAACACATTATCTCTTTCCGGAATTTTTGCCGGGAGCCGTTTTCCCTCTTGCTATAGAGGCAAAGATACCACCAAAACAGAGAATAGAAAAAATAAGGAATGCCATTTTCACACTTGATAAAAATTCCGCATGATTGGATGGATTGATTTCAGTCCGGCCAATGAACAGGGAAAAGAGCATCATAGCAATGCCCATACTGAACATCTGACCGACCGCTCGCATGGTTGCCTGTGTGCCGGATGCAACACCGAGGAATTTTTTTTCCACGGAATTCATGATGGCATTTACATTGGGTGAGGAGAATAGTGCAAAACCTGTACCCAGGATCAGCAGATTAATAATGATTACCAGCATGGAGGTAGCAGGAGTGAGAAAGACAAGCAGGAAGAGCCCCACCATGGATAATCCCATACCAATGGAAGCCACGACCCTGGATTCAATCTTATCAGAAAGTTTTCCGGAGATCGGTGATAGTATGGCCATAATGATCGGTTGGGAAACAAGGACCAGGCCTGCATTCTGAGGAGAAAGATCCTTGATATATTGCAGGTAGAGGCTCAGCAGAAAACCGGTTGCAAAAGTTGCGGCATAGTTAATCAATGCCGCCAGATTTGAGAATGCAAAAACACGGTTGTACCGGAAGAGATTTATTTCAAGAATCGGGTATGCCGACCTTTTTTCAACCCGGAACAAACAAACAAACAACATCAACCCGGAAACGATAATTACCCAGCCAAACCATTCCGGGAGAAGCGTAAATCCATACATCAGCAGAAATAGCGCCGCTCCATACAATATACTGCCCTGCCAGTCGAATCGCTCTTTGGCCGCATCAGCCCAATCCTGTTTTAGCATTAAAAGAATCAGGATAATAGCGGATAGTCCGATCGGTACAAGAACCAGAAAGATACTTTTCCAGCCCAGGTATTGGGTCAGTAATCCTCCACCAAACGGTCCGATCGATAAACCGATATAGACGGCTGAAACGTTGATGCCCAAAGGCCTGCCACGTTCTCCAGGAGGATAGACAGAAGTGATAATCGCGGTGCTGGTGCTAAAGATCATGGAGCTTCCAAGACCCTGTACTACTCTGAAGGCAATCAGTTGATGAATGCTGGCAGAGAGGGCACACAGGATGGAAGTGATGATAAACAGGGCAAGACCAATGGTATAGATCTTTTTTCTGCCAACAATATCGGCCAGCTTGCCAAGGGGAACAAGAAAAATGGCGGCAGACAGGATATACGAAGTAGCCACCCAGGAGATTTGAACAGCGTTGGCATTGAACTCTTTCCCAATCGTAGGTAATGCCACGTTAATTGCAGAACCCATGAACGGAGTCATGAACGATGCGATAACGGCAATGGATAACGCGGTTCGTTTAACGGATGTGTCGGGAAAATCCTGGTGAATCATGTTGCTGTTTTACATGGATAGCAAGTCAGGTAAGTTGAACTATTCTCTGTTTTTTGTGTCAATCCATATCGTTACCGGACCATCATTAATGAGGTTGATCTGCATGTATGCTCCAAATTCTCCGGTCTTTACGGTTTTCCCCAGCATTGTTCCCAGTTGTTTTACAAACGCGTTGTATAACGGAATGGCTAATTCCGGCTTAGCGGCCCTTATGTAGGAAGGGCGATTCCCCTTTTTTGTCTTGGCATGAAGTGTAAACTGACTGACGGCCAGTGCATCGCCATCAACTTCCGTTATGGGTACATTCATGATTCCCTGCTCATCATCAAAAATTCGCAACTGGGCAATTTTCCTGCATAACCACACTACATCGTCCACGGTGTCTTCAATTTCTATTCCAAGCAGGATCAACAAACCGTGGCCAATTTCTGATATAATTTCTTCTTCGATGCTTACTGAAGCATGGGTTACTCGTTGTATAACTGCGCGCATATGTCGTTGTTTTTTCCTGCATCATTCGGCTTTACTCAGCAGGTCTTGCTGCGAGGGTGAACATTCGGGGATGAAGGTCATCAAAATCGGTTTCTTCCTGATACATTGCAGCAACAGCAAGAATGGTTGCCTCATCAAAGAGATTGCCTATAAACGAGATGCTGGTTGGGGTTCCCCGCTGGTTAAATCCATTGGGTACCACCACAACCGGATGTCCCGTGAGATTGGTTATGAGGAGCTGGTTCCCGCCATAGCTGGGTGTAACGATGAGGTCGTATTGTTCCATTAGTTTCTGCATCTCCTGAATGAGCAGGTAGCGAATACGGTTTGCCTGGATGTATTCAACGGCAGGGATAAATCGTGCCTGCCGGAACAGGTTGGGCCAGGCTCCCCTGTTTTGACGAACCAGGAGCGTATCCCTGTTGGACCGGGTAAGCTCATCAAATGCAGCTGCCGCTTCGGCATTCAGAATGATTTGCAGAGAAGAAACAGGCAGCGTATCAGGGAAGGAGACCGGAATGAGTTCAGCGCCCATCTTTTTCAGGACCGCGAGTGTTTTTTTGTCGTTCTTTTTCGTTAGATAATCTGCATCGAACGCCTCTTTGAGATAGCCGATTTTCAGCTCTGAAAGATCCAGGGAGGATTTGTAGTTGAATGGCAGATCGACCAGGGTCTGGTCAATTCCGTCCGAACCGATCATGGCCTGGAATACCAGTGCACAATCGGCAGCATTTCTGCAGATCGGTCCAATTTTGTCCATGGTCCAGCTTAAGGCCATAGCCCCGGTTCTGCTAACCCGACCATAGGTAGGTCTGAGACCCGATGTTCCACAACGTGTCGAGGGAGAGACGATAGAACCCAGGGTTTCCGTTCCTATGGAAAAGGGGACCAGGCCGGCGGCAGTTGCTGAAGCTGAGCCGGCAGAAGAGCCACTGGAACCCTGCCTGAGATCCCATGGATTTCTTGTTGTATCGGCATACCAGACATCCCCCATGGCTAAAGCACCCATGGATAATTTAGCCAACAGCACAGCACCCGCCTCTTCCAGTTTTTTCACAACCGTTGCCGTTTCATCAATGATTTGATCCTTAAAGGGGGCTGCACCCCAGGTCGTTTTATATCCCGCTACTGCAAGCAAGTCTTTCACACCATAGGGAATGCCATGCAGAGGGCCCCTGTATATACCCTGAGCGATCTCTTCATCCGCCCGGGTCGCTTGTGCAAGGGCTACATCTTCTGTCAGGGTGATGACACAATGGAGGGTATCCCCGTATCGCTTCAGACGACCTAAGAAAAACTGCGTCAATTCAACCGATTTAATTTTTTGGCTTTTTATCAGTTGTGCAAGTTCTGCAACGCTATAAAAAGCAAGGTCTTCCCTGTTTTCCGGTAAAGAAACATTTTCCGGCAAGCCCCATTCAATCAGTTCCTGTTTTTGAGGAAAAGTGGCACCGATTGGAATGGGATTGAACTGGATCGAAGGAGGAATGCTATTGTCAAGAGGACAAGAGCGGATTTCATTGTATAACTGCGTATAATAGGCAAGGCCCCCCGACATCTGGGCCCTCTCCTTCTGGTCAAACTGTAACCCCATGTGATTTTCTGCTTCAAGGATGACCGTGTCGGGAAGCACTGTGCTGGTTTCTGTTTCATCAGATTTCGATGTTGAATCATGCTTACAGGCATGGATCACGATGAAAAAAAGCAACAGGACCGGAATGGATCTGAACATGAAATATTGGTTTAAAGGAGTTTGAGAACGGGTCATGATCATGGGTGTAATGTTATTCCTCGCTGGCCATCAGGAAGAATGGTTTCATTTCAAAGCTATGATAAAATGGCCGCAATCGTTCGGTATTGTAATTCTCTTTTACATTCACGATCTTTTTGTGACTGATCACTACATCCAGCGGGACATTATCATACCTTCCATTTTTCAGAACCACCAATCGGCCGTGGATTCCTTTCAGGATAAGATCGAGGGCAAGATTTCCAAATGCCATGGGTACGATGGAGTCCATCGCATCCGGGTCACCACCACGAACCATGTACCCTAATTTCTGGTTAATGATGTTGATGGTTTTGCCTTTGTTGTAGGTTGCAGAACGATTCTTCAATTCTGCTGAAACGAGATCACCGATACCACCCAGCTTCGCATGTCCGTATGCATCTTTTTCGGCATTCTTAAAAACCATCTCACCTCCTTTGAACATGGCCCCTTCCGAAACGATTACAACCGAGTATTTGCTCGGATTATGGTTCCTGTCTTCCACCAGCAGTTTTGTCAGCAATTCGATATCGAATTTGTATTCCGGGATCACACAGCGGTTGGCCGCCCCGGCCATCGTTGGCAGCATGGCTGTAAATCCGGCATAACGTCCGAAGACTTCCATAACCAGCAGGCGTTCATGCGATCCCGCGGATGTACGAAGGGTGTTTGTCATCATGATTGTACGGGTCACACAGGTACTGAAACCAATGCAATAATCGGTTCCCGGAACATCATTGTCCATGGTTTTTGGAATGGCAACCACCTTTACTCCTTCTTTGTATAGCCTGACTCCATAGCTTAATGTATCGTCCCCTCCTATGGGAATCAGGTAATCGATACCAAGCCAGCTCAAGTTCATAACGACTTCGTCGGTCAGATCGTTGTATTTGTCCTTATATTTCTCTTTCAGGTGTTCCGGAATATCGGCTTGCCTCATGTGGCTTGGACGTGTACGGGAAGAGTGTAGAAAAGTCCCCCCTGTACGTCCCGCTTTATTTACAATATCATCTGTAAGGATCATATAACAATTGCTGTTATCCGCATTTTTGTCTCGAATCAGCTCAGTGATACCAGCCCAGCCCCGTCTTAACCCGATCACCCGGTACCCTTCTCGATTCGCCCGGATAGTAACTGCCCGGATAGCAGGATTCAAACCGGGAACATCTCCACCACCGGTCAGTATTCCAATTACGCCCTTGCTGTTTTTATTCTTAATTTGTGTCATTTGTTCCTGTATTATAGCGTTATTTATTTCGGTTTCTCGCCGTACATTCCGGTTTTGAAAACCGAATAAAAGTATTAAAAAACCGGTTCAAAATCATTCCACGTTGGAATCCTGCCAATGCTGATTGTGCCTTATCCAGTTTTTAAACCCAATGACAAAAAAGAAAAAACCGGAGAGAAATGTCACGGCAAGCATCCCAAAATGAATGGAGAGAAAAACAGACAGATACCGGAGTTTGGTATTTTTACTCCGGATATTGGCCTGTACGATCTTAAGATCCCGCTCTTTCTGGTTAAAGGACCGGATTCGTTCCATCAGCTGGTTTGATTTTTCGGTAAAGAGCGGATTCAATGAATCGATCATTCTTTCATCCGCCAGGATTCCGCGGTTGTATAAATCCCCAATTGTATCCAGCAGGTGGGGCTCATCTGCCGTTCTGTTCATCAGTGCATTGATGGAATCATTCACAGAAACGGAATGATTGATCAGCTGGTTGATCTCATTGTTGGCCTGAGTTACCTCGGTGTTCAGGTCGTTCATCTGCTCTCTGGAAAGGCCGTGTTCCATAGACAGTACTTCTGCCGCTGCTTCTTCTACCTGTTTCTCCCGTATCAGATCAACCCGTTTTACCAATAACGATTCAATGCGCATGGGCATATACGAGAAACTGAAAAGAAGGAGAATAAAACCGATGATGGTGTTAAAAGCATGGATATTCGATACGTTATTCATAGTATCCGGATTTTTATGCAAGGCGTCTATCGCGGTTCAGTTCGTTCAGATACGCTTATCATGCCCCCATGATCATTTGGCAGACAGGAGAAAATCACTCCCTGCTAAAATCAAGTGTCATCTTTTTGTTCAAGACGCCTCCGCGCGTTGATGATATACTGATACTACACGTTACATCTCTTTTCTGGTAAATCCGAACAGTAAAGATAGCCTGACCGGTTTCACCTCCGGGAGTAAATCCGCAATCCACACTTGCAGTGCGTTGATTACGGGAGAACCGGTCGTAATACAAGTTACGACCTTCACCTGACTCCTCCTCTTCCCTTATTATTTTCAATACCGGTTTTTTCCCCGTTACCATCTCTTTTTCAAATTCAATGGTGACCTGGTCTTCACGAACGATCTTTACCAGGTGTGCCTGTTTCAAGGCGGTGGGCAATTTCCCGGTATTCTGAAACGAGATGGTGATCTGAAAATCGGCTGAGTCATTGCCATAGGATGCGGTCTTTTCCAGATTGACATCACTCCATGCGAGACACGGCAGATGGTTTACCATTTCGAGGTTGAACAATGCCTGGTTTTTAGCCCAGGGTAAAAGCTCTTTTGCCGGGGGATTCTGGGAGAAGAATTTTGGATGAAATCCTCCGATTTCAGCTTCTCCGTGAACAGGATGTACAAACGGTTTCCATGTAATAAACCCGGTGCCCTCATTCTCTTCATCGTCCCACCTGAGCAGATCCAGCTGGTCGATATCATCATCCCCGTCATAATCTTTAAACCGTCCCCCGTTCCATAATTCATCACCATACCAGATGGCACCGAGATACCAGTATCCAAAATCGGGGCCATGTCCAAAGAGCGGATTCCCATGTCCGTAATCCTGGTATACATCCCCGGCTCGTTCATAGCCGGTAATTCCCTTTCCAATGCTGTCAAAATATTCATACCACGCCAGGTCTTCCACGTACATTCTCTCTTCAGAGGGGGATGTTGATGGAGCCCGGAGATGCATTGGTACTCGTGTATCCATTGAATTTACTATATATACATTGGGATGGCTTAACAGGAATGTCACAACCGACCGGGTTTCAATCTCACTGAGCGGATATTCCCCGGCGCCACGCTGGGTGAATCCGCGTCCGGTAGCCTCGACATGCTGTTCCGGCCTCCAGTTTTCAGGATAATTGCGGTGAAGGTCCAGTCCGCCGATACCATCTTCATTCACCCGGCCATCCCCATCATTATCAATCCCCTCAGATTCAGTCAAATAGATCCCTTCTCCTTCCGGAACCCTCATCATGAGCCTGCCGCTTGGATCATCCGGATCAGGCTTCATATTTCCCCGTTTTTTATCTTTCCAGCGTACGGTGAGTATAACCCCGTCCCCATCAAGGTCCTCCGGAGAGTCTTCATCGATAAGACCATCCAGGTCATTGTCCGTCGGCTTTACGGTACTGCGGTTGCTTTGTGCTGTGTGCATATAGAGGGTATGTCCGTCGGGATTATTAATGGGACGGGCATAGATCGTTTTCGTGTCCAGCATTTCTGTTATTTCTGCATTGTTGCCATATTGTTCAAGCAGATACTGGATCATCCACAGAACGGATTCTGCACTGGTTACCTCTCCACTATGACGATTTCCTTCAAAAAAGGCAGCCGGTTTGTCTGTATCTTTTCCTGACCGTTTATTGGTAATGGTTACCTGCAGGATGGGTCTTCCTTCAAAGCTTTCAGCGACCGTATAAAGATCAACCAGATCAGGATACTCATCTGCCCATCGTTTGAGCCAGGTGGCAAATACATCGGCCGAATGAAAGCGGTCAAACGTGAGTTTATCGGATGCTGTATACTCAACCTCAGGATACCTGACCTGAGGGAAAAAACTGATTCCGTGCCGTTCTCCCTTGACCGTATACCAGAGTGTATCCTGATCGGACTCAGGCCAGCTCTCTTCATGCAAAGGAAGGTAACCCTGGGCTAACAAGGTGGCGGAAAACAAAAAGAGACTGTATATCATCATGAACAGTCGGGCGGGGAGAAAGAGATTCTTTTTCATCGTATAATTTTTTCTGCTTGAAAGTAATCATTTTTGTTGAAGAGTCAGAATGGAAAACGAATAAATTGCATGCATATCATTTCATTCCATGTAATGATTACGGGATAGATTAATTTTGGTATTTTTGAAATTCTTTATAGAGTAACGCCATTGATCTGCCTGTCATGAGGAATAGCATTGTTCTCTTCTGTTTGCTTTGTTTCATACCCGGCCTGTATGCGCAGGACCTGTTTACCATCAGTGGACATGTGACGGATGTGGAAAGCGGGGAAGAATTAATTGGAGCAACACTGTTTATTACCAACATGAGTCGTGGAACAGCAACCAACACGTATGGTTTTTATTCCCTTTCCCTCACCATTGGGACATACCAGATAGAGGTAAGCTATATTGGGTATGAATCACAACGTTTATCGGTTGACCTGGCAGAAGACAAAACGGTTAATGTTGAATTGAAGTCGAAAATCAGCATACTCGATGAGGTGGTGATCAGCGGGGTTGGTGCAGATGAAAATGTGCGGTCGACTGAAATGAGCATGGCAAAGCTGAACGTAAAAGAGGTGAAAGAGATACCGGTTATTTTCGGTGAACAGGATCTCCTGAAGACCATTCAATTGCTGCCGGGAGTCAGTGGGACTGGAGAAGGGGGAAGTGGCTTTTTCGTGCGTGGTGGAGGATCGGGGCAAAACCTCATTCTACTCGATGAAGCACCGGTCTACAACCCATCACACCTCCTGGGTTTCTTCTCTGTTTTTAATTCTGATGCCATAAAGGATGTGAAATTGTATAAAGGAGGGATGCCGGCTGAATACGGAGGAAGATTATCATCGGTCCTGGATGTGAAAATGAAAGATGGGAACCTGCGAAAACTCGGAGTTTCAGGCGGCATTGGTTTGATCTCCTCACGGCTGACCATCGAAGGACCCTTTCAAAAAGAAAAAGGATCCCTCATTCTGTCCGGTAGAAGAACCTATGCCGATCTTTTCCTGAGGCTATCTTCTGACACACTGGTGAAAAATAATATCCTCTATTTCTACGACCTGAACATCAAAGGCAATTATAAGGTGGGAGAAAAGGACCGGATCTATCTTTCCGGTTACTTCGGACGGGATGTATTTAAATACAGTGATGTTTTTGGATTTGATTGGGGAAATGGTACAGCCACCGCACGGTGGAATCATTTGTTCAGCAACAGGCTTTTCCTGAACAGCTCGCTGATCTATAGCAACTACAATTATGATTTTTTTGTGGATGAGGGGGGGATGAAATTTACCATCAGATCGGCGATCCGTGACTGGCACCTGAAAGAGGATTTTCAATATTTCCTGCACCCCGGCAATACAGTAAAATTTGGACTAAAACTGAACCATCATAATTTCATTCCGGGCGTTGTCGATGCCTCAGAAGGATCGGGTGTGAACGAATTGAAACTGACCGAAAAATATGCCCTCGAAACAGCCATCTACCTCAACCATGAAGTGACTCTCTTTGACCGGCTAACCGTCAGTTACGGACTACGGTTTTCCATGTTTCACCTCCTTGGACCGGGTAACGTATATCGTTATGATGAAGAGGGATCAGTCTTAGACACCACAACGCATAACGGTGGTGAACTGATACGCGGTTATTACGGTCTCGACCCAAGAGTAACTGCCACGTTCAGAGTGGGTGAATCAAGCTCCCTGAAAGCCTCCTATGTAAGAACCAACCAGTACATCCATTTACTTTCCAATTCAACCTCCACGACACCCATGGATGCCTGGATCCCCAGCAGTTCGAATGTAAAACCACAGGTTGGGAACCAGCTGGCATTTGGCTATTTCAGGAATTTTAGGGAGAACAACTATGAAGCATCGGTTGAGGTATATTATAAATGGATGCAGAACCAGATTGATTACCGTAACGGAGCAGATATTTTCCTCAACGAGCAGGTCGAATCACAACTTGTATTTGGCAGCGGAAGATCCTACGGATCTGAGTTTTACCTGAAAAAAAACAGCGGGAAATTGCATGGCTGGATAAGTTATACACTTTCGAAAACGGACCGTCTGTTTGAGGACATTAATGACGGGAAAGCTTTTCCGGCAAAACAGGACCGGAGACATGATGTCTCCATTGTTGTCCTCTATCGTCTTGGTAAACGATGGACCGTATCGGGAACCTGGGTCTATTATACCGGAAATGCCGTTACTTTTCCAGCCGGGAAATATGAAATCGAGGGAACGACAGTGAACATGTATACAGAACGAAACGGCCACCGGATGCCTGCTTACCATCGGTTGGATCTGGGGGTTACTTTGAAGGGGAAAGAGCGAAAACGATATGAATCAAGTGTTGACCTGTCAATCTATAATGTCTATTCAAGAAAAAATGCATATTCCATTCGCTTTGAGGAGGATGAAGACGATCCATCAAAAACCGTGGCTAAAAAATTCTCCCTGTTTCCAATCGTACCGTCCATAACCTATAATTTTAAATTCTGATATGGCACGTAATTATAAAATCGGATTGTTGTTAGTTTCGTTGCTGTTATCATGTGAGGAGATCATTACCATCGACCTGGAGGGAACAGATCCAAGGATCGTTATCGAAGGAAGCATATCCGACAGACCGGGTCCCTACCGTGTGATGTTGACCAAAACCACTGATTATTTCGCCCCTTCGGAATACCCGGCCGTCGTGGGAGCAACCGTGGTTATATCCGATGACCTTGGAACCCGGGATACCCTGGTTGAAGTGAGTGAAGGAGTATATGAAACAATTGCGATCCAGGGAAGTTACGGGAGAACCTACCAATTGGAAGTAGCGGCGGAAGGCGAGCAGTATACAGCATCGGCCAGGCTACCTGAATGGATTGATATCGACTCAATCGAATTGGAGTACTATCCTGAAACCTATTACTATGAGGAATCCTACTGGCTCCATTGTCATTTTACAGATCCCCGGGATACGGTCAATTTTTACCGGGTCAGGGTGTTTAAGAACGACACCCTTGATAAAAACATCTACGTGTTAGATGATAAATTCATCGATGGTAACCCGGTTGATATGTTTATATGGGGGAATTCCTATTTGCCTGGCGATACAGCAGTATTTGAGCTGTTTTCCATGGACGATAAAGTGTATGATTATTTCCTTACCCTGTCAAACCTGCTGTATAGCGGCGGAGACGGTTCCTATTCAACCCCTGCAAATCCCAATACCAACCTCTCCAATGATGCACTTGGCTACTTTGGTGCGTTTGCTATTGCAAGCGATACAATCATTATTCCTGAATTTCCCGACCAATAATGCTTGGGATCTATAATATGGTATTTATTTTCGGGATGGGTACCGGAACCTGGTATGTTGGAGGATTACATTTTCCGCTGGTTATTGTTTCAGGATATGCCTTTTTACTTTCGTTGATTAAAAAGTGAACTTACGATGAACACATCCTGCTGCACAATACTTTCCATTTCTTCCTGATTCCAGAAAAAGATTGTAGGTTTAGCGTTTCGTTGAGAACCTGTTGTAAACCATAAATATCACAAAAAAATGAGAAAGATTACGTTCGTCCTATTCATGATTGCATGTTTAAGCATGGGTACAATCCTTGGGCAGCATGCCGAAGTTACCAAAGCAAACTATGCCCTCGCCGCCCGGTTTTCCCCGGAAAAAATTAAAAAGATGGTCTTTTCTACTTCTGTGGATGCTCACTGGTTGAAACTGTCCGACCGGTTCTGGTATTCTTTTGAAACACCAAAAGGAAAAACCTTTTATATCGTTGATCCAGTCCGTAAAACCAAAACGGAGATATTTGATAATGTGAAAATGGCTGCAGACCTTACTCGTTTTACAAAAGATCCGTATGATGCAGTGCACCTGCCGATCGAAAAAATCAAATTTGTTAATAATGAGAAAGCGATTCAGTTTGAAGTGGAAAGCACGCAGGAGGAGGTGAAAAAGGAGGAAGCGGATACAACCAGGATGGACCGGGATAAAGAGAAAAGCTCCAAAAAGGGAAAACCCGAAAAGAAGAAGTTTTATTTTCAGTATGATCTTGCCAGCCGTGTTGTAACCCTTCTGGAAGATTATGAAAAACCCAAGGATAATCCACGATGGGCTTCCATTTCACCCGATGGGGAAACGATCCTATTTGCCAAACAGTATAACCTTTACTGGATGGACAGGGAAAACTACCAGAAAGCCCTGGAAGATGAGGAGGATTCAACCATTGTTGAACACCAGCTTACCAGGGACGGAGAAGAGTATTACAGTTATGGTTATGAAAGAGGGGAAACCAATGTGGATAAAGAAAAAAATAAGGACAAACGAAATCCGGCAAGCGTTGTCTGGTCACCTGATTCGAAAAAAATTGCCCTTACCCGATCCGATAGCAGGGAAGTAAAAGATCTTTGGGTAATCAATGCTATTGCAGAACCCCGCCCAACCCTGGAAACGTACAAATACCATATGCCCGGGGAAGAAGAATCACCCCAGGTCGAATTGCTGGTCATTGATATGGTTACAAAGGAGAAACTGCAGGTAGAGGCAGATGCTTTTCAAGATCAGACAATATCTATACTGACTGCACCACGTCTGGCAAAAAACCGGGATGATGATTACCGTCCCCGTGTTTGGCTTGCTACGACTGCAGACAAGGTTTATTTTACCAGGACAAGCAGGGATTTAAAGAGAATAGATGTCTGTGTTGCAAATAGTTCAACCGGAGAAGTTAAAGTGCTTGTTGAAGAACGGTTAAACACCTATGTAGAGACCAGACCATTGGGTCTGGTGAATAATGGAATGGAACTGATCCACTGGTCAGAACGGGATGGATGGGCCCATTTCTATCTCTATGACGAACAGGGGAACATGAAAAAACAAATTACCAGCGGTCCCTTTCATTGTGAAAGCATTGAAGCGATTGATGAAAAGAACAGGATCCTCTATTTCACGGCAAATGCCAGGGAAAGCAATGAAGATCCTTATTACCTGCACCTTTACCGGGTTAATTTTGATGGTACCGGCCTCAAGCTCTTAAACAAAGGGAATTTTAACCATACTGTAAGCATGAACGATGCGCACACCTGTTTCGTGAACACCTACTCCTGCGTGAACATAATCCCCAAGTCGGAGTTGCGGGATAACCAGGGCAACGTTATGATAGAGCTTGAGACAGCAGACCTTTCCCTGTTGTTTGAAGCCGGTTACCAGTTTCCTGAACCCTATATGGTTAAAGCGGATGATGGTATGACCGACCTGTATGGCGTGATGTATAAACCGTTTGATTTCGATTCGACAAAAAAGTATCCCATTATTGCCTATGTCTATCCCGGACCGCAGACGGAATCAGTAAACAAATCGTTTTCGGTAAGCATGGACCGTACCGATCGACTGGCTCAATTTGGTTTTATTGTTATTACTATTGGTAACCGCGGCGGACATCCAAGCCGGTCGAAATGGTACCACAATTACGGGTACGGGAACCTTCGTGACTACGGATTGGCCGATAAAAAAGCAGCCATAGAACAACTGGCTGACAGGTATTCCTGTATCAATATTGATAAAGTGGGCATATTTGGTCATTCCGGAGGGGGATTTATGTCAACTGCAGCCATGCTTGTATATCCCGATTTTTTCAAGGTTGCTGTTTCATCTTCAGGCAATCATGAAAACAACATCTATAACCGGTGGTGGAGTGAAAAACACCACGGTGTCAAGGAAGTCGTTGATGAAGATGGCAATATAACATTTGAATACGATATTGATAAAAACTCGGAGCTTGCCGAAAACCTCAAAGGCAGACTCCTGATCTGTACCGGTGATATAGACAACAACGTCCACCCGGCAAATACCATTCGATTGGCAAACGCACTGATTAAGGCCAATAAACGGTTTGATTTTTTCATATTCCCGGGTCAACGACATGGATACGGTGACATGAACGAGTATTTTTTCTGGCTTCGCGGAGATTATTTTTGCAAACACCTTATCGGCGATTATGCAGACCAGGTGGATATCATCGAAATCATTCGGGAGAAGGAAAGGGATGAATAAAAAGAAAGTAAAAAGTAAAACGTAAAAAGTTAAAAGTTAGCTGCGAATTCTGAGATGCCATGGATCAGTACAATTTCGCCGAAATAGATCCGGTGATAGTCTTCCAGGGGATAATTCCCGTGGATGGTTTGATCAAGGAAATGCTCCGGTTTGAAGTCGTCCCAGTAGATCTTTTTACACTCTACAATCAATAATGCTTCCAGGAATGTTGGAGCTTCAACCTTGGTGGAGGGGACAACCGTAAGTTCTGTTTCAGCCAGTTTGTCTCCGTCACGACCGGATGTGGAACCAAGAAGATTCAGATCCTCTTTGTAATTCTTGTCGAATGCCGAGAGTGTAAAGGTATCATAGCGGTTCATGAATTCAAAGGTATAGCGGGTTGGCCTGACAACAACCACTGCAACCGGTTTATTCCACATGATGCCAAAATAACCCCAGCCAACGGTCATCGTATTGTAATGATTGGCGGCATAGTCTCCGCTGGTTAGCAGGAACCACTGCTGATCCCAGAGATGATGGATTCGTGGCATGAACTCATAAACGGGTATTTCTTTACGGTCTTTCATAATGGGAGAGTGCTATTGAATAGAATGAAATTGTTGGGTGCCTTGTAAATGGAATTTCCATTTTTTATTTAATTACCACGGGGAAATCATGTCCCCGTGAGAACGTATAGGGGTATTGAGCCTGTCCCTTGTATATCTTTGAAAGGGCAGGCACCTGATCATCGAGAAACGATTTCAGTTCATAGATGGTGACCTTCCCGTCTTTTGGGGCTCCGTCGGCGCTGCCATTCAATGCTTCCAGGATAACGTAGGTAAAAAGACCATGGCCAAGACTTCCCACTTCGGTTGCAAACTGTTCGCTACCGGCAGCGGCAAGCACATGGACCCCGGAACTTCGGGACATCTGTGCCAGCGCTTTCTCCTCCATGGCTCCCCGTTGGGCCAGAAGCTCGGTCGATCCACCCGATTGACAGGCATCGAGCACAACCAGTTGCTTTAATGCCTTGATGTTTTTGAATTTTTCCTGCATATCCCCGGCATAAATGGATCCCTTGATCAGTTTATCCATCTGATATAAGCTTACACTTTCGGTCGGAATAAAGAAGAATTTATTTTCCACCATGCTTCCGTGTCCGGCATAATAGAAGAAGAAAACATCCTCGGGATTGATTTTCACGGACAGGGTATCCAGCGCACTCAAAATATTTTCCCGGGTCGCTTCTTTATCATAAAGTTCGATCAGTTCGATTCGCTTGAACAGTTTTTGAGCACGCTCTCCAACAAGTTTTGCAAATGCCCGTGCATCTGCTTTTGCATAGTTTAGTTCAAGCTGGGGATTTTCATATTTATTGATCCCGATCGCGATGACATAACAGATGGCGGTACTTTCCAGTCCTTTGTAATGGAGGATGATCTCTTCGGGCCGGGATTCAATCCTTCCGTCGCTGAATGCCGATAGTGAAAGGGTATTTTCTCCGGGGATGAGGCTAACCGTGTAGTTCTTCATGATCGACTGGCCTTCTCTCCCAGACCTTCCCAGTCCGCTGTTGTCAACGGGAAGGCTTTTCCCGTTATGCAACAGTTTTACCTCATTAATGCCACCCCCCGTGTTGGTAATTTTTGCAAAGATTTTAACGTCGCTGTTTTCCATTTCAGTACCGGATTTTGGGGTGATGATGGAAACAACGGGTGGGGGTGATTCTTCCAGTTTATTCAGGAGGTTGACGGGTTCTTCGATCAGCCCGCGGTTCCGGTATACTTCCTGCAGTAATCCGGGACGGTAAAACTCTTCAAAAAACTGGTCAATGTTATAGATTGTGGTTCCCCTGACAAAGAAAATTGATTTTCTGGCTCCTTCCGAAGCATCGAAAAATCCCTCTTTCGTTTTGACCAACCAGTCCGATTCACCGAGAAAAATCTGGGTCAGCAATTCAGATCCTGTTTCGAGATCCCAGGTTTTGATGGTTCCGTCATGACTTCCGGTGATCAGGAATTTTCCATCCGGACTGATCTGCACTGAACTTACGGTCCCATTATGGCCGGTAAAGGTACGGATGACCTGTCCGGTTTTCGCATCCCAAAGTTTGGCTGTATTATCATCGCTTCCCGTGACGATTAAATCCCCTGTCTTATCAAAGTTCACGGCATGGATCCGGGCGGAATGCCCACGGAATTTTTGTACCTGCAATCCGGTAGCTATATCCCACAGCTTAACCATTCCGTCGAAACTTCCCGATAGCATATACTTACCATCAGGACTCATCCTGATCGTTGTAACGATCTGTGTATGTCCGATAAATTCCCGTATTTCCTCTCCTGTGTCGATTTCAAACAGCCTTAGTTTTTTTGGATTTTCACGGGTTGGCAGGACCGCTGAAACAACGTATAATCCGTTTCGGGTAAAGCGAACAGCATAGGGTGTTAAACTGGGAATTGATTGTACCAGCTCACCCGCTTCAAGATCCCATACCCGTGTTCTTCCATCCCAGCTTCCCGTAGCCAGTGACTTGCCATCTGAGCTGAATGCAACGGTAAAAACCGGGATATTGGATGTACGATCGGGAAGTGTATATAACAGTTCTCCGGAAGAGACATTCCAGATGCGTGCCGTACCATCCACACTGCCGGTAGCCAGGTAATGCCCGTCCGGGCTGAAATCGAGGGAGATAACCATGCCTTCGTGTCCAGTGTAAGTCTGAACCACCCTGCCGGTTGAAAAATTCATCAGTTTTGCATTGTTCCCGGTTTTGCCGATCACGATAAATTGCCCATCCGGACTTAACCGAACTTCATTGATGAAGGCAATCCAGTACATATAACCATCACTCAGCACGGCTTCATCAACATCATTTAAAAATCCTCTCAGGGTAATGAAATTCTTCCCTGATGGGATCTCCCATATCGAGGCTGTCCTGTCTTCGCTTCCTGTAAGGAGAAAATTTCCGGCAGGAGATGGTTTCAGATCCGTAACATCCCTGAGGTGACCTTCGATGGTTGTCTCGGGCTTTCCGGTTCGTGCATTAAAAAGGGTTACCACCTTATAATAGGATGAGACGATGTACTTTCCGTCCGGGGAATAATAAGCCCCACCCTCCCGGTTACTCCTGCCATCCATAACCCTGATTTTTTTACCCGATTCAATATTCCAAACATGTATGGAATCGTAATTTGAGATGAATTCGGTTTCATCCGGGCTAAAACTGGCAGAAATAATGCATGAGGTACAGGAGGAGCGGTCACCCTTGAATTTTTTTATTTCCTTTCCCGATTGTAAATCAAAAAGAATGACGGTTCGGTCATTGCTGCCAACCAGTAAACGGGTGCCATCACGGCTGATTTCTATTGAACCGGCTGACGGATAGGTAAAGTTTTTTTGCATGGTGATATCCTGAGGCACCGGGATAAATCGCCTGATCTCCTTGCCGGTGGAAAGATCCCAAAGGATGGCATGGTTCCGTTCTGTTCCTGTAATCAGGTTGGCTCCCGGGGTAAACGCAGCACAAAAAATATCATCATCGGGAAGTACGATTGTCCGGATCAGCCGGCTGGTTTCTGTCTCCCAAAGTTTAAGTGAATAATCCTGGTCCACGGAAGCAATGAGTTTTCCATCCAGGCTAAAGGATAACTGCCTGGATTCCCCAACACTACCGAGGTATGAACGGATCTCCCGTCCGCTGGCAGCATGCCATAGCTTGATGGTCTTATCATTACTGCCTGTGGCAGCAAATTCCCCATCCGGACTGTATGCAACAGCGGTTACTGCTGCATAGTGCCCGGTCTGTATTACGGTTTCTATAGTCTGTTCCTGTGCAGTGAGCCTTGCAGACTGCAGGACAAAACATGCAGTGACACAAAGGAATGTAAGGGTAGATGAGGTTTTTTTCAAATCCATGTTGACGGATAGATGAGTTCTTTTGAAAAGTAAGAAAAATTTTTTAGGTTGTGAAACATGTTTTACTGAAAAGAAAAGGGTTGACTGATCTTTATATAAAAAGTAAATTTAACCGTTAAACAAATGTTAAACCAAATACCACAACCGAAATGGATATAAAAGATCATTTTATCAGTGATATTCCACGGAGGAAATTTCTGGATCTAACCTTCAAGGGGAGTCTTGCCCTTGTTGCCACTCCGGCAATCATGTCCAATCTTTGGTCCTGTAAATCCTTCACTTCCGGACCGGCTGAAGCGCTGGACCAGGGATTGCTGAACAGGGTCATTCAAAAAGCCCTGGAAAAAGGGGGTGAATTTGCTGAAGTGTATATTGAGAACAGGATTACCAGGAATATATCGATGGAAGAGTCCAAGTTTAAAAGCGGTACGTTCGGGATCGTCAAGGGAGCCGGTGTTCGGGTTATTGCCGGAGATAAAACCGGATATGCCTATACCGACGAGTTGTCGGAAGAAAAACTGATGCGGGCAGCCGAAGTTGCCTCGTATGTGGCCAGGGGTAGTCAGCAGGTTCCCCCGGTTGATATTCAGGAAGCCCATCGCGAATCGTTCATTACAGTACAGATCCCGCTTCAGGATCTGGCTGATGAGAAACGGTTGGAGGTCATGCAGCGCGCAAACCAGGCGGCACTTGACTACGATCCGAAAATTAAAATGGTAATCATCGATTACTATGACGAGGTGAGGGGAAGAACCATTGCCAATAGTGAAGGCGTTTACCTGAACGATGAATTACCCCAGCTTTTCTTTATCGTTCAGGCAATGGGTGTGGGTAACAATACACGCCACATGGCCAGGGAACGGCTGGGTCATCACTGTGGTTTCGAAATGTTCGACAAAGTGAGTCCGGAGGAAGTTGCACGCCGGGCTGCAAGGGAAGCCGTTGTGATGCTGGAAGCAGAAGATGCACCGGCCGGAATAATGGATGTTGTAATGCAAAACGGTTGGGGTGGCGTGCTGGTTCATGAAGCCGTGGGTCATCCCCTCGAAGCCGATAATATTGCAAAAGAAGTAGGTGCATTTACCGGCAAACTGGGCCAAAAGGTAGCAAGTGATCTGTTTACCATGGTGGATGACGGTTCCATACCCGATCAACGCGGTACCACAAACTTTGATGATGAAGGAACACAGATGAAACGGAATGTGTTGATTGAAAAGGGTGTGCTGAAGAAATACATGACCGATATCCTTTCCGGTAAACAGATTAACATGGAAAGAACCGGAAACGGACGCCGTGAGTCATTCCGCCATATCCCTATCCCAAGAATGACCAACACATTCATTGAGCAGGGAGAAAACACTCCCGAAGATATTCTCTCTTCAACCAAAGAGGGTCTTTATGTTCAGAGCCTGAGCGGTGGGAGCGTAAATCCGGTTACCGGGATGTTCAACTTTACCTGCCGGGAAGCATATCTCATCGAGAATGGAAAGAAAACCACACCGGTAAAAGGAGCTACACTGATCGGAAACTGCCTCGACGTAATCTCCGGGATCGACGCGGTAGGCAATGACCTGGCATTCGGTCCCGGAATATGTGGTAAGGGACAAATGGCAGAAGTATCCGTCGGGCAACCAACCGTGCGGATCAGGGGAATTAATGTTGGTGGTAGCAGAACCAGATCGTAAATCTCAAAAAAATTGACATCATGGATTACAAAATAATAGCAGAAAAATTAGTCAGCCAATGCCTTAAAAAAGGCGCTGATGCTGCAGAAGTATATATTGAGTCAGGCAGGGAACTGAGCATTGAAGTACGAAACGGAGCGGTGGAAACCGTTCAGGAAGCAGCCTCACACGGGGTGGGCCTCAGGGTCTTCATTGAAGGGAAAATGGCATTTTCGCATTGCAACGATTTTTCGGATGAAGCCCTTGACCATGCAGTATCCAGTGCAGTGAGTTTTGCTGCCAACACCACACCGGATGAAAACAACGTGTTACCGGAAGATCAACCCGACACAGCCGTGGAAGAACTCTATGACCCTTCCATTGCTGACGTTGATATGGAAACGAAAATTGACATGGCAAAAGAAGTGGAAGCCCTTGCGATGAAAGATGAGCGAATAACCAAAAGTTCCGGGGCCGGATTCGGTGAAGGAGATGGTGAAATTATTATCGGCAATTCCAACGGCATGCTGAAAAGCTATAAATCGTCCTTTTGCAACTATGGCGTGGGCGTTGTTGCCGAAAAAGGAGAACAAAAATCTACCGGATATGAATATTGTGGGAGGCGATTTTTCGAAGACCTCGAAGAACCACGAAAAATTGCCGAAGTGGCCGCAAGAAAAGCTTACGAAATGCTTGATCCGAAAATGGTTAAAACCCAGAAGGCATCAGTAATATTCGATCCGGATGTGGCACGTTCTATTCTGGGCGGAATCATGGGCGCACTCAACGGGGAGAGAGTCCTTCAGGGAGCCAGCTTCCTGGCAGATAAATTGGACCAGAAATTTACTACCGGGCTGATGACCCTCATCGATGACGGGACAATAACAAGGGGACCGGGTAGCAAACCATTCGATGGTGAAGGAGTGCCGACTCAGAAACGAATACTGGTCGATGCAGGTGTGTTGAAGGGATTTTTATACAACACAGCCGTGGCAAAAAGAGCTGGTGTGAAAAGCACCGGCAATGCATCAAGGGGTAATTTTCGCAGCCTCCCGGGGATTGGATTCCATAACCTCTATATGGCAGCCGGAAAAAATACACCGGAGGAGATCATCAAAGCTACAAAACAAGGACTGTTGCTGAAGGGCGTTACAGGATATGGAATCAATCCGGTGAATGGTAATTTCAGCGGCGGAGCTTCCGGTTTCTGGATAGAAAACGGCGAGATCGTTTTTCCGGTTAAAGGACTAACCATCGCCGGAAGCGCATTTGAGATGCTCAACGCGATCGATATGATCGGGAATGATCTTGACATGAACCGCAGCTTTACGGCCCCAACCTTCCGAATTCTTGAAATGCAGATCGGAGGAATGTAAAAAAGTTAAATGTTATAAGTTATGCCAAAGGCATCCCTGTGGGAAAAGTTATACGTTGGGAGGGAAATTTCACGATAACCATAGAATTTGTCTTTCAATAATATCCTGACTATTAACAGTTAACAATTAACGGTTCCTGGTTGATTGGGAAAACCGTTATTGAACGTTGGATGTTACATGTTGATTGCTGAATGTTCTTCGTGCAAAACGGATTATTTTCTTTTGCGCATCTTTACCTTTTCAGACCAGTCGATTAGTTTACGTAATACATCGTATACCAGTATTATGTAGAATAGTATGCTTGATAACCAGATTATTAAAACATTAAACCAGAGGGTTTCCAGTTCCTGGTTACCAATAACTTTAACAGGAGAATAAAACTGAGCCCTGCCGGTCCTGGAGATAGGAACCATATAAATGGGAGCCTCCTTGCGGACAAATTCATGATTCACCTCCTGGATGAACCATACATCTCTGTTCAGGACCAATTCTGCCAGTTTATTATTATAATGCTTTTTCTCAATTGTGTAAACGGAATTTTCATCACCCAGTGAATCAATTAATTGATCATAGGTTTTCTCTCTCATCCGTGTTGCTTCCTGCTCTATTTCCTGATAATAATCTTGAACATTGCTCAGGTAATTTCTGGCACTAATACTGACAGATTTTGCATATGATTCCGGCTTCAGTTTTTCAAGTTGATCAAAAAGAGGAAATGCTTCATGAATGTGTAGTTTTTCTATTTCATTTTTAACCAGCATCAGGTTTGAAGCAACATCATCTCTAAGGGAGTCAATGGTTAACAAACGATCCACTTCATCTATTCTGGCTCTAATTTGTGGTAAAAGTGTTGTTGCATAATATGCTGCATTTTTTCGTTCCTTATCAAAACGGTAAAAATTTCTTTCGAATTGGTTGTTCTTAAATTGCTCGACAGCAATGGCTTCATATGCCCAGCGCGAAGTCATCAATTCTCCTATTGCCGGCACGTATGAAGAATTACGAAACATATTATGCAATTTGTCAAACTTTACGATTACACCACTGAAAAGGAGTTGTGGAACGAGGATAAAAGGAATGATAATGTATATAGCCACAACGGAATTCAATCCGGATGACAGGTTAAGTCCGATCATGTTAGCCATGCAGGAAGCAGAAAACAACACAATCCAGTATTGGAAAGTCATCCCTTTGATTTCCAGAATAGTATTCCCGATCAGGACAAAACTGAAGGTCTGGATTGCCGAGATCAGGAAGAGGATCAGGATTTTTGAATGCAGGTAACTGAGCCGGCTCAGGTGAAGGAATGATTCCCGTTTCAGGATTTTTTGATCCCGGATGATCTCTTCCGCACTCACAGTCAATCCCATGAAAAGGGCCACTACCACCGCCATAAAGATATAGGCGGGAAGATTCTCATTTTCCTTAAAAATGTAGATTAACACGCCCGACTGATCGCTTACGTATTTGGTAAAATAGCCGATGATCAGGGCAAGCAGGGGCGCTTCCAGGAAATTAATCAGCATGTATTGCCGGTTGGAAAATTTAGACAGGACATTGCGGGTGATGAAGATCCAGAACTGTGACAACGGGTTGGGTATACTGAAGATGCGTGGAGGCAATGGGTTTTTCTGACACTTTTTCTGATCTTCTGATTCGAAGTTTTTCAGGTAAAGCTGATACCATTCTCTGGGGGAGACCTTTCTCTTTTCCACCAGTTTCCCGTATTCATCCACCTCACGTGCTTCCACAATCTGGAGGATCTGTTCCGGCACTACATTTCCGCAGGAAAGACATTGTCCCTCTGTTGCATTTACATAATTACTGGCCGATTTAAAATAGACCAGTGCGTCAATGGGATTTCCTTTGTAGATGGGATATCCCCCTTTATCCAGGATTAGTATCCTATCAAACAGTTTAAAAATATCGGAATAGGGCTGGTGGATGTTGATGATGACCAGTTTCCCCTTGAGTGTTTGCTCTTTCAGCAGCAGCATTACCTTTTCTGAATCCAGGGAAGAGAGTCCTGAAGTGGGTTCATCCACAAACAATATGGAGGGCTCGCGGATCAGTTCAAGTGCGATATTTAATCGTTTTCGCTGCCCCCCACTGATGAATTTGTTCAGGGGTGATCCCACCTTCAGATTCCGGCTCTCATACAGTTCAAGATCCTTCAGTATTTTGTTGATCCGTTTCAGTACTTCCGCTTTTGATAGCTGGCTGAAACAGAGCTTGGCATTATAATAAAGATTCTGGAACACGGTAAGTTCCTCTATGAGCAGATCATCCTGGGGAACAAATCCGATCATCCCCTCCAGTTTTTCTTTCTCCGCGTAGAGATCGTACCCGTTAATCAGTATTCTCCCCCGCTGTGGCTGGATGTTACCGTTCAACATGTTCAGCAGGGTTGATTTGCCCACCCCGCTTCCTCCCAGAATCCCTATCAAATTACCTGACTCTTCGGTAAATGAAAACCGGTGTATTCCATTATCACTCCTTTTGAACTTGAATTTTATATCCAGGGCTTGAAAAACAATCTTTTCATGATCCCTTTCGCGAAAAAAACAGTTCGAAACATCACTGTAATAAATGGGCCTGATCTTCGGACTGGTAATGAGCGACCCCTGATCAAGCAAGTGGATCCTTTCCGGTGGGATATAATGTCCGTTTAAAAGCAGGTTGCTGCTTCCCAGGTAGCGGAAAATAAAGGTGTTGGTACTGGCATGATGAAGGATGATGATCATCCCGTCAAGGTCATTTTTCTGAATATGGTGGATCCCCTCCACCGGGGGATCCGGTGCTTTGCTGATAACAAGCAACTTATCTTTTTGAATATCATGTGACAGGGGATCCAGGATGTAGCTTTTTGTATTGTGAAGCTCCGTTTCGGTCAGGTTGAAGCAACGGGCAACCATCGTAATAAAATCCAGTTCACGATCGGTCATTACCTCATCTTCATTGATGAATTCAACGAGTCGCATAAAAACAATGAACTTCTCTCTCTGCCGGAGATTCTTGTTTATTTCGGTACAAAAGGAACGAATGTTGTCAGTATTTAGCGGATCTATTCCGGCAGTTGATGCTGCTCCCTCTTTCACCAGCTGAGGATGATAGGTGACAATGTACTTCTCAAACAGGGTAATGTAATTGTTAATGAGCTGGGCACTCAGGTGTTGTTGAAGGTAAAAATGGACAATCTCTATTGCTCTGGATGAGAGACCATCTTTACTCACATTGGCAATCATAGCAAACAACTGCAGTAAAGCATTAAGAATGGATTCATTCATATGGACCTACATTATCAGAGAGGAGTATGCAATGATCGGATAAAAAAACAAAAAACCCTGTCAGACTCAGGTATGACAAGGTAATCTAAACGTGATTAAACAATTGTGTTTCGGATGTTTTCCACGGTTGATACGATCTTCTCAAAGGTCTCGTCACTCATTTGATCCTCTATTGCATTATAATGTCCTTTCAACTCGTTCAGTGCATTAATGATTTCTAGAACATCGTCATCCCCTTTAATCGGCTCCATGATTTCGATCAGCGTATTCAGCGAAGATCGCTGGTGTAATATGATATCCAGCAAGGCTGTATTGTCTGCAGCGGTAATGGCTATTTGTGTAGTAATGTACAGACCCTCAATCCAGCTACCGGACATTATTAAAATAGCCAGCTTGTCCTGGTTATTATCTGTCAGGTAATTGTAAGTGTCAATAAACGAGTCTGAAATGATGTTGATAAGCGAATCTCCGTTTTCCAGGTTGCTTTCAACCCGTTCAGCGTACGTTTGATTGAATGCGCTTGAAATTTCAATTTCATCGGTGAGCTTTTTGGAAGCATCCAGGTACAACATGGTTTCCTGCTTCATCATGTAGGTGCTTGCATAGCTTAAATCGGCTCCGTAAATACCCAGGTTAACCGCTTTTTCAGCCTGTGTGAAGTAATTATCTGCATTTGATGCCGGATTAGAGATACTGAGAATATAGGGAGCACCGGCCTCATTTAACATGGTGGTGATTTGGAAAGAAGTGGGTAGTGGATAACCCGAAATATTTTCAATCACTTTCTCTTTTAGTGTATCTGTTTCAGAAGCTTCCAGTTCTTTTGATCCGGATTTATCCGGTTTGGAAGTACAGGCAATCAGACCAGTAACCAATAAAATAACCAATCCTGCATTGAGGGGTTTAAAGAAGTTGGATCGTTTCATTTGTTTTCGGTTTTTAATTAGGTTTAATGAATGATATGCGATGATCTGATCGCATAAAATTATCCTTTCAAAGATCACACCAATATACTAAAAACTATGGAAAAAAATAACAACAATAGGTGAACTACTTGATAATAAATTCTTTTATCCTTATCAGGAGATGGGCATCGTGCTTTCCGGTTGATTTTCATACTCCCGGGAATCGATTATTTCTTTCAATGAATGCATCAAGATCCAGATATCTTCGTACCGGCAATAGAGGGGCGAAGGTGCAACCCGGATGATATCAGGACTTCTGAAATCGGTGATGATATTTCTTAATTTCAATGACTGAGCGATCTGTAGGGCATCTGTTTTTCGTCTGAGGGCGATATGACCACCTCTTTTTTCGGGATCTGTCGGTGTACCAATAAAAAAGCCGTAGGGTGGTTCAGACAGGAGGGTACCAACCAGGGCAATGAGGTAGATGGTAAGGTTCAATGATTTTTCACGAATCTGTTCAATGCCGGCTTGCAGGATGAGATCCAGTGCATCTTTCAGGGGGGCCATGCTTAAAACTGGTGGTGTGGATATCTGCCAACCACCGGCATCTCGCTGGTGTGAAAAGTCAAGAGACATGTCAAATTGCCTTTCTTTTTGAAAACCAAACCAGCCTGCCATCATCGGCTCTTTGCCAAAGTGACGTTCATTCAGGTAGATAAATGCCGGGCACCCGGGCCCCCCGTTGAGGTATTTATACCCGCACCAGTAGGCGAAATCAACACCAATCTCTGATAATGCGTGAGGAACCACTCCCGCAGAGTGAGAACAATCAAAACCAATGATGATTCCTTTCTTATGAGCAGCTTTGGTGATACGTTCCATATCAAGCAATTGGCCATTTCTGAAATAGACCGAAGGGAGCAGTGCAAGCATAACCTCTTCTGTCAGGTATTCCAGGATTTTCTTTTCCGATATCGATCCATCCGGTTCAGCTGGAACAAGTGCCAGGTGCTGTGCCGGATCGTATCCACGCATCTTGAGGTGCCCTTTCAGGGCATAGATATCGGAGGGAAAATTCTTTTCATCAGCCACTATTTTGGCTTTTTTACCCGAGGGAGCATAAAATGTACTTAACAATGCATGCTGGTTTACCGTGGTTGTTCCTGTACATATCACCTCACCGGATCGTGCCCCTACCAGAGGAGCCATTAATTTTCCAATCTCTTCAGCCATCCAAAACCAGGGCCGATCTCCAGTAAGCCACCCTTCAATACCCATCGATTTCCATTCGTAAAGCACACGAAGCAGAGAGGCCTCCCCCTCTCTTGAACACAGACCCAACGAGTTACCATTCAGGTAAATCGTCTTCCCGGGCAGGGAAAAATGTTGTCGAAATTGTTGTAACGGATCCTTCGAATCAAGGGATTGTGCAAATTCCAGTGTGGGATTAAAGGCGGTTGATACCATGATGCAGGTGTAATTTGTTTCAGGCGGATCTGAATGGATTGTTATGGTGCTTTCTCATAGCCCGGGTTATCCTATATTTCGTCGATAATACTCAGCATGGCAGAGACCAACGATGCCCCAAGGTGTTCGGATCGTTCCGGAGACCAGCCATATTGGGGATCGGGCAGGTTGTCGTTATCTTTAAAAGGCATTTCGATAGTAAGCGACAAACAATTAAACCGTTGTGCTATGTTTTTTGAACAAATACTTAAATTTGCCTTTCCCGGTCTGTCCCCCGGATAGCCGTATTCCGTCTGAAAATCCGGAGTGATACTCTCCCAATTTATGGTAAAGTGTTCCTGTAAAGAAGCCAATCGTTTGGTAAAATCCGGAATTCCCTGGATGGAAGATGCAAAAACATAGGGAATGCCCTCTTCGCCGTGAATATCCAGGTTGAGGTCTACACCGGTTTTCAGCATGTACTGCAGTGTATAATATACTTCAGGGCTTGTTTCTTTGCTGGGATTTTCCCATTCGCGGTTCAGATCCACCCCGTTCGCATTGGTTCGCATGTTTCCCCGTATTCCTCCGTCGATATTGAGATAGGGTATGACGTATATAACCGCTTTTTCAATAATTTTCCGGGATACAGGATCATCTTCGTCGAGCATCCGATCCAGAAAACCCTGGATGAACCAGGAAGCCATACTTTCACCCGGATGCTGGCGACCAAGAACCCAGATCTTTTTCTTGTTTTCTGCAGGTTCTCCTAAAATGAGCAGATCGATATCTTTTCCTTCAACGGTCTGTCCGACGGATTCAAGAATGCACTGAGGGAAACGCTGTGCAGCATGAACCAAATCCAGATGCTGATCATACGTGTAGGGTGCAAAATAGGCATAAAAGACAGCATTGTATTCGGGTGTATGATCGATGGTTAATACCTGGCCATCAAACGTCGTTGGTACCCTGAACCAGGTCATCCGGTCATAGGAAGCACAGGCATTATAATTCTCCCAGCCCTCTTTGGAGAATGCACTGCCCGCATTCGTGATCCTGATCCTGCATGGGTAACCGGCAACCCCCTGCAACCTGAAATAGAACCATTGAAAAAAATCAGCCCGGTTGTCCGGCCTGATCTGAAGTTCAATGTTATCGATATGTTTCGTGGAGATTATTCTGATATTCCCCCCATCAAAGTTGCTGCTGACTTTCATAACGGTATTCGTTGAAACGGGTTATCTTCCTGTGACATGGAATAATTTTGTGTTTTTTTTCAGAATATGAATGATGAACCAGATTACAGCTGCTGTAGCTGAGAGCACAATCCACATTAAGGTAGGATACGGCTTCTTCGCCACAAAAAAATTTCTGAACAGATCAAGAAAGGTGAAGGAGATGAAGATATTGATAAATCCGTGATACTCCCGTTTGATCACATTACGCCAGGAAAAATCGAATTGACTGGGTTGCCAGTTTCTGAATCGCGGAAAGAAAGCCGGGGTATCAGTGGACCAATCCAGATATGATTTCCCAAACTTTTCCCGAAGGAAAACCTCTTCGGCAAACATGATCCGTTCATAATAGAGCCAGAAGAGTAAAATAAACAGCAGGAGACACCATAATGACTCAAGAAAGAGGGCTACACCCAGCCAGATGATCAAATTTCCAAGATATAAGGGATGCCTGACAAGGGAATAAATACCGGTGGTATTTAACGTTTCAGCCCTCTGCCTTTTGATGTTTCTTCCCGAAGTGCCCCTCGGGGTCTGTCCAATAGTAACGATACGGATAACCAGACCCAGGAGGCTTACGCCCAGGTATATCAGATCCCTGTATGGACTGGGATGATAGCCGGAATAATCTTTCAGTGCATAATAGAGTATCGCTAAACAGAGGATAAAAACCGGCAGGTATCCCCGCCTTTTGAATAACCAGTTACCACTTCTGTTGAATTCTTCGATGAGAGCCATATTTCAGAAATCATGGATGCTGAATCGATGTAAAAGTATAAAAAAAAATGACGGTATTAAACCGGCTACCCGGTCAGGAAAGAACAATGCAGGATAAGCGGGGAGGGGAGCTTAAAAATTCCATTTCAGGCGAATAAAACCAAACCCCAGATCTTCTTTTTGATTGGTAAACTTCCCGTTGAAATATTGAGCGATGAGGGAAATGGAGAGGTTGTCCTTGAGCGATAGATCGAGGGTTGGACCGGCAAAAACGGCATCCATGGAAGGGAAGCACATAAAAGCGAGGATTCCGTTAAACAGGGGTGTGAATGGATAGGATATCTGCATGCCGATTGAATAGTCGGTAAATGAAAGGGTCTTGACCGAAAGCGGCATGAAGTAAAATTCACTGAAATTGAGGATGGATAGATCATAACCATTGTACAGAAACTCTGCCAGGAGGTAAATTGAGTTGTCAAAAGTATAATCTGCGGATATCCCAAGGATCATAAAACCGGACGTATCGGAAAACTCCTTTTTCGGATGAAAATAGGTAACCTCTCCCCGGAAACCGGCTCCCTTAATATCACCCGACCAACCGATACCTGCCACATAATCCTCACTGTTCAGCATACCTCCCAACAGCTGAATGTCGTAATTCCATTTGTTGAACCGGAATAGTCCGGCAGCTGTAATATCATTGTTGTGATCCACTTTAACCGCTGCTTCTACCACGGACGAGACACCGGTAAAGTACTGGATGCGAAGTGCATCACTGCCGGGTTTCTCCACATAATCAAAATCGAAGAAGGAGTAGGCATTGAAAATATCGTTGGGGTTCCACATCATGTTCTGTCCCCAGTTTATCCGTTGTCTGCCTGCCCGAA
>CAYZVJ010000002.1:0-15583 GCA_964481765.1 uncultured Rikenellaceae bacterium
AAGACCACTGGGTCAAAAATATGAATGATCCGGATGATACCCGGTGGGAATATACATACCATGGACGTCTTATGGCGTATGGTTCATGGAAAGAGCTGGATAAAAAAAGCGATCCACCCAAAAGCAAAGAGATTGGATTTAAAATCAACCAGATTGAACATGTCATCCGGAAATTGGTTGGCCAACCCTATACACGACAGGCACAGATGATCACCTGGATGCCTAATATCGATCTCGAAGTGTTTGATCCACCCTGCCTGCAGTCACTGTGGTACCGTATCCTGGAGGATGAGGATGAGATCCAGTGGCTCAATTGCAACATCCGGTTCCGCAGCAACGATGCCTGGGGTGCCAGCTTCATGAATATGTTTGGTTTCATCCAGTTTAATAAAGAAATCATTGCGGCTGAAATCGAAAAACGTTCGGGTAAAAAGGTGAGGCTGGGGAGGATGAACTGGCAGGCTGATTCGTACCACATTTATGGGAAAGACATTGAGACCGCCCGGTCAATGCTGTTCGACCGGCTGGAGGAGATGCCCTTTGAAAACCGTATCTTTAATTTCAACGATGAATTTATCCGGGAAATGTACCAGGGTGCTGAGGCAATGGTACTGAAGAAGATTGAGGAGTATGATAAGAGTCACTGAATGGGTGACGCCTGTCTGACGGCAGTCAGGAGTGACAAGTGAATGAGACTGTGCAAGGGGAAGAGGGGGAGACTGAGAGAGGGAGAAATAATATGAAGGCAACCTGCAATAGGCAGTAGGCAGTATGAAGTCCGCAGTCAGGAGTCTGCAGTGGTAAGACTGTGAGACGGGGAGACTGTGTGACGAAGTGACTGGACGGAGAGAGATGTATAAAATGGGTACTCGGTATTCGGTAAAAAAAGAAATGAGAAGTGAGTAAAAATAGGTGCTGGGTCCTGGGTACTCGGTCTCCTGACGTTCGCTATGCTCAGTCAGGGTCTTCAACCATGATTCTCCTGGCGTCGGTCATGGTCTTTGACTCGGTGCTGGTTGTCCGGTAATATGCTCTTGATGAAAAAATGTTATTGGATTTTTGAGCTAGTAAGGTTTTTGCCTTGAAATCTTATTCGTAGGTGTAAGAAATTTAACTAATCTGGGAATTTTCATGTTCAATCTTGAATTCAAAGAATTACATCAATGTACTCAATAACTCACTAACCACTCCCGTAAGGGATGCCTATGGCATAACCTAATAACTTTTATAAGTATTTACCGTACGCCTGTAAAACACCATTGCACTTCCAAATAAATACCTCTTGTATAAAAAATTACAAAACTATAAAAGACATGAAAATCTATTTTGCCGGGTCGATACGGGGAGGAAGGGAAGACAGGGATCGTTATCACTCCCTTATTAAACACCTTTCACAACAGGGTGAAGTACTGTCTGAGCATGTTGGAGAAGAATCCCTGTCAGCATCGGGAGAAGAGGATGAAGACAATGTTATGATCCACCGACGTGATATGGACTGGCTGTTCGCTGCCGATGCAGTGGTGGCAGAAGTATCTACTCCCAGCCTGGGAGTCGGCTATGAGATTGGTCGGGCTGTGGAAAACCAGATACCGGTGCTCTGCCTCTACCGGAAGGGCTCTCCAAAAAAACTATCGGCTATGATCTCCGGATCACCCGAGCTTACGGTTGTTTCCTATTCCGAATTGCAGGAAGCTTTTAACGCCATTGATACTTTTCTCAATATTTTATCTGTCTGATATATAGATTAATAATCACTTCACTGTTTTTATAAATTAACGTGATAGAATTGATACCGAAATCACGTTAATCAGAGGGAAGGCAAGTCTATCATATGGCATCTGGTGCAGAACGGAGGTGTTTGGTTTTTATACCACATCTTTCTGAAATCACGGAATGCAGGACCGTTCAGGCAATTCATCACTCCCGATTGAAACACGTTTCCGAAGTTCAGCTCTTTCGGAAAGGGTTTGGCACAACAGGGAACCAGGAAACCATCCCAGGTGATGTAAAAGTGGCTCCAGGGGAAGGGGCATTTTCTAAAACCCGGTGGTGTGTTTTGATCCCACACCGCAATATCAATCCCTGGATATTTTTTCGCACTGTTCTTCAGGTTATCCAGTTCTTCCTGAAACTCCGCCAAGGCAAAAAAACGGTAATAGGGAGTTTCATAACCGGTGACGGCAGCAAGGTTAAAAAGAGTAAAACAGACATGATCGATCCCCAGGTCATTTGCCAGATCAACAACCTTCACCATCTCTTTGAAGTTCTCTTTCATCACCACCATATTGAACATGATCCCGGTATCAGAGCCCGTTACAACCTCCCTGATTCTTCTCACATTTTGACTGAATTCAGTGTACCTGGCACCCTTCCGAATGGATTCATACCGTACTCCGACACCATCGACAGACACCTGGATCGAGTCGATAGTACCCCTCATTTCCGATAGTATTTGGTCGATCCCATGGATATGTGCATTGGTAGAGACGGTAATAATCACCCCCCTGTTTTTGTTCCTGATGTAATGAACCGCCTCTACCAGGTTTTTAAAAAGAAACGGTTCGCCCAGACCGGTTAATCCAATGGAATCGATATAGGGTGAGACTTCATCAATGACGCGTTTCAGCATATCGAGATCCATCTCTCCCTTATCCATTGCTTTACCCAAATCATATTCCCTGGGACAGGTAATGCATTTCAGGTTACACCGGTTTGTCACTTCGAGCATCAGTGTTGAGGGCCAGGCAACCCGTGTGCTTCTTATCCCGTTTCGGTAGAAGTGGACCATTTTGTTGCCGGTATAGTTGAAAAAATTGCCACTTCCCGGAAGTTGCCTTAATCGCCTCAGAACAAGTTTGCGTTTTCGCCGATCCATTGGCATTCGTTAATTTATAGCATTATTTTCATATCGCCCCACGATGAGTTTTCGCAGTGCCAGGATTCCAAATGCAGGGCCAACAGCAAGAACAAGCAGTAAATATTTTCCTGGTATTGCGTTGGACAGGAAACTGACCAGCTGGATACTGATAATGGTAATAGCAAACCCGATGGAATTGACAATGGTCAATCCTGTCCCCACAAGGTTATCCGGGGCAGTTTGTGCTGCTATGGCAGAAAATTGGGGTGAATCACCAACGACAACCACTCCCCAGAATATAAGGAATAGCAGAAACAGCGGTGTGGAAAGGTAAAAAGCCAGTGGTATGAGCAGACAACAGATCCCGGAAGAGATCAATTGGATGTATGCAACTTTTGCGCTTCCCGATTTTTGTGAGCGTATGCCACCGATGATGCATCCTGCACTTCCTGCTGCTATGATGATAAAAGACCATACCGATACATTGAGCTCTATTTCCCTGCTTTCCGAAAATGCAATGATCAGAACCGGGATAAATGCCCATAAGGCATAGAGTTCCCACATGTGCCCGAAGTATCCCAGTGCAGCCAGCCTGAAACTCCGAACCCTGAATATTTTCCCTATGGCACCGGGATCAAATCGTGTTCCTTTCTGGAGATAGGGACCATCGGGGACAAACAGGTACATCAGTACACCTCCGCAAAGTGCCACAATGGATGTACCCAGGATCACATAACGCCATGGAAGCATTCCACCAAAACTTTTTAACAGATGAGGAAAAGCAGTTCCCAGGACCAGGGCACCAACCAGATAACCGATTGCCTTCCCAAGTTTCCGGTTATACCAACCGGCCGCAATTTTCATCCCGATCGGATAAATTCCTGCAAGAAAAAATCCGGTCATGAACCGAACCAGTAAAAGCAACGCCATTTCCCCACTGATCACTAAAAGCATGCCATTGCTTATCGCCCCCAGAATGGAGCTGGTCAGGAATAATTTCCTCGGTGAAAATATGTCGGAAATGGCAAAAAAAGCAAAACACAATGTGCCGGCAATGAACCCAAGTTGTACGGATGAGGTGATCCAACCCAGTAGCTGGGATCCCAACAGATACTCGTCCTGCAACTCGCCAACAATTGCATTCCCTGCAAACCAGAGGGATGTGCCGGCAAACTGGGAAATAATGATTACCGGTAAAATATGACGATGCACAGTTTGTGTGGATATCTGTTTGTCCATTAGAAATTGTTCAGGACCAGTTCGGATCACTGGCAAAGAGAAAATCCTTTTAAACCCCTATATTAAGAAGAATAATTCACTTTTTCCAATGGTTTAATCCAATCGTTTTTCTCATCAGGAAATCCATACAGGAGGTGCATGAATTTCCGGCTGATGAGGGGGTATTGAAGCGTGGTTTTGATCCTGCAGATTATTTCGACATCAATTAGCCGTTGTTCGTTCCCATTTCCCGTTGCACTTCACGATCATTTGATCTTCGGAAAGAATCCTTGCGTTTACCTGATAGTATTTCGGATCTTCCCGGTCTATCTCCAGCTCAAAATCAAGATTGGGATTACCTGTCGGATCAACAAGAGTCAGAAACTTAACCCTGGTTAACTCCTTCACTGTTAATTCTTCCCGAAGTGAATCAGAGAGGATTTCTGTTATCATCTGGATCATTACCACTCCGGGGACTACCGGATGGTCTGGGAAATGTCCGGTGAAGAGAGCATGATCCTGCTTGATATGAACCTGTACCAGCAGGTGGTTGTTATCAGTGCCTGTTTTCTTCGACCGGATGGTATAAAAATCATTCAGAAAGAGTGTTGCCATGTTGGTTTTCTAAGCTGTGTAATATGATTTCAATCTTCTTTTGTGGAAAGGAGATGTGAATATCAACCGGAAATTGATTATAGTCCGCAAACTCAATGATCATTTTTTTCGAAAAGCATCCCTGTTTTACGATCCGTTCTAAATTACCGGATGAATTGCTGACAAAACAGAATCTTTTCCCACCCGATGTAACCGGGTAAACCGTATAATCTCCGGAGTGAGTGATCAATGCTTCTCCCTTTTCAAACGATTTCCCCGTCAGAAAGAGGGTGTTCAGCGTTTCTTCAAGGACCTTCCGTATCCCTGTTCTTTGAAAGGCATCGAAGCAGTGATGCACTATTAAACCATTACTTCCTGTTTCAAGGTCAAAAAATTTCATTCCCAATTCATTAAGGAAAACGACCCGATACATTTCATCCGGGAAGATCCGGATGGCAAATAGTCCGCTGTAATGGTTCCCGGAGATGTCAATTTGTGCTTTATAAAGCAGTTCTGTTCCGCTTGATGAAAACGGCCGGTTAATGGGTGTGATCATTCCCGGATCTTCAACCGGTAACAGCGAGAGCCGTTTTATTGTACAACTTCCGCTCACCAGAAGGGTAAAGCTACTGAATAAGAAAAATCGAATCAGGAATCGTTTCATTCCGCTTCTCATTGAAGAATTCGATCAGGGTATAATCTTCTGATTGTTCGATGAATTTCACTTTTTTCACCAGCATATCATGCTGTCCAAAATGGACCTCTATTTTCTGAAAAAACTGCTGGTACTGTTCAGTTGCAGGGGTGAGAATAATCAGATATTCCAGTTTATTTTCAAAACAGGCCGCTGAGAATTCCTCTTTCTCTTCCAGTATTTCACCCCGGATAACATTACTCATCAACCGGCTGATTTGCCGGAACATTCGGTTTGAGTCGGTATTGTATCGTGATTCCCGGTCCTCATCCCTGATCAGGATATCACTCCCGTTAAAGATAATGGTATAATCAAAAGGATCAGTATACTCCCATCGTAATTTATTTTCTTTCATGAAGTAAAATTTACCCCTGCTGATGATGTTTTCTGTCAGGATATCAAGGTGTTTTACCTGGCGAAAATCACTCATGAGTGTATTGGTTTCTCTGTTGAAACCGGTCAGTTCATCCCTGAATCTGTCCTCATCCTGCATGGGTGTAAAGTCTTCCTGTTGGGAATAGCCATACGGGATCAGGACAAGGATCAAAAGAAGCAACGGAACAAAGAAGGATATTTTATGCATAGGCTTCCTGTTTTATCAATTCATCCAAGCGGACAATCTCATAACCGGTTTCAGCGGCATGTTCCACTAATTTTTCAAGGATCGTGCCAATATTCGGATTCTTATCATGCAGCAGGATAATTGATCCCGGTTTTATTTTGCGGATGATTCGTGAAACGATTTTTTCTGTTGTTTTTCGCTTCGGTGTATCCAGTGAGCGGATATTCCATCCAATGGTGATGTAATTACATTTCTTTACTGCTTTTGCCAATGCCGGGTTTGTCACTCCGTAAGGCGGGCGGAAAAATCGTACCTTCCGGTTAATGATTTGTTCAATCAGTCTATCTGTCTCTTTCAATTCCTTTACCATTTTTTTCACTGAATATAAATCAAACCAATTTGAATGTGAGTAACTGTGATTACCGATCAGGTGTCCCTGTTCGTCCATTTTTTTAAGCACTTCGGGGTTGGCGGAAATTTCCCGGCCAACACAAAAGAATGCAGCCATAATATCAAATTTCCCGAGGGTCTCCAGAATAATTGGTGTAATGGTTTCATCCGGTCCATCGTCAAAGGTTAGTGCAATTTTTTTCTCTTCGGTTTTCACCGAAAGGATCGGTTTAATGTAGAAATTTGATCCGATATTGAACGATCCATAGATCATCACACCAATATAGATCAGGACTGCAACCAGGAAAACGAGGTAATGAATCGATGTTAGCCGGAACAGAACATACAACACAGTAAAATAGATGAATGTAAATCTCTGGACGTTCAGCATCTTGAAACGAGGTATAATGAATGATTTCTATCCTGCCAATGATTATAGATCAGCACATGATTCAGGGATTGCGGACTGGCAGGTTCCAGTTGAATGACAGAAGGCACTTTTTGTGTTTTCAACATTTTCGCTGCCACCCACAGTGCAAAGATAGTAGAAGAATAGGATTCTCCACAAAGGTGTTTATAGCCTGTGTGTATTTTCCCTTGAAAAAAATCCTTTTTAAGGTCATGGTAGATTTTATCTCCTTCCGAATCTCCATTTAAACCATACAACACGACATCGATTGAGTTTTTCTCCATGTTATTTCGAACCAGGAATCGTTCGATCGCCCGAACCAGATCCTCCTGGTTCAGGTTTTGATAGACGGTCTGGACACCTGTCAACCGGGCGCAACTGGTCTCCCCTTTATGTCTTGAAAGCATATAGAATCCCACACCTTCTCCTGCGATGGTTCCCGGGGAATCGGATTGGAAAAGTTCAAGATTAGAGATCTTCTCTTTTTTCCAGCGTCCGATTTTATCGAAAATCCGTATCTGGTTCTCTGTATTTTCCTCATACCCTCCCACCATGACATTTCTGGCATTTCCCTCCTCAATCAGCATACAACCGTCAATCAGTGCCGTTTCAAAGGAGGTCCCACGATGGGCATACGTAAAATTATAGTTATGGCATTTGAGCATCTGGGAGACATAGGCTCCGATAGTATTGTGCGTGGATTGAATGAAGGGCGTGGGGGTGAGGAACTTCTCGTCGCTTTCCAACAATGCCAGAAGGAATTTTTCCGTATCCTTCACCATTCCAAAACCCGTTCCCGTGATAATTCCATCCGGCATACTCACTCCGGAATCCACCAGACAGATCTTTGAGGCAATCACCCCCAGTTTCAGGATCCTGCTCATTCTTCTTGAAGAAGCTGGATCGAGGTACATTTCAATCTCCGGTTCAACTGCATAGAGCTTATTATCGGAGTATTCCCTAACCTCTTCAAAAAAATAGTCTTTTTTTGTCGTGGGTTGTGGTGATACAAGTCCTATGCCCCGGATATATATTTCCATAATTCAAAAGTCATATAAAGAACAATTCTCCAGACCGATCAGAAAAAATCGTTTACTGATGAAAAGATCAATGCTGAATTATTACCTCCGAATCCAAATGAATTGGATAATATGTTTCTCATTTCATAATTCCGTATCAAATTCGTTTCCGGAACGATTTTCAACTCTTTCATGGGTGTTTTGAAATTGAGGTTCGGGAAGATCAATTGATGCTGCAGGGCAAGGATTGACAAAACGGCTTCAATTCCTCCGGAAGCTCCAAGCGTATGGCCTGTAAAGGGTTTTGTAGAGCTGAATTTTGGTGGATTTCCTCCAAAGAGGCTCTCGAGTGCCCTGCCCTCCGAGAGGTCATTATTCGGTGTCCCGGTTCCATGGAGGTTTATGTAATCGATATCATCTATAGTTAAGCCGGCAGCATCTATGGCATTTTTCATCGCCATGTGTGCTCCTATGCCATTTTCTGAGGATGCCGTTTGGTGGTAGGCATCGCTTGCATTACCAAATCCCTTCACTTCACAAAGGGGATGTGGATTGGAACAGACCGCTTCCGATTCCAGCACCAGGTATCCGGCTCCCTCTCCAAGGTTCAGTCCAGCTCTCTGATCATCGAAAGGACGACTTAGCTGGGTATCGAGGATCATGAGGGTATGAAACCCATTGAGTGTGAATTTTGATAATGCATCAGTTCCTCCAACAATGGCTCTGTCCAGTATGCCACTTTTGATCAGCCGCGTTCCAAACATGATTGCATTGGCAGACGAGGAGCAGGCAGTATTAATGGTGGTCACAAAACCTGAAACGCCAAGGTAATCTGCGATCCGTTCGGTACTCTCCCCACAGTCGTGGGTACTAATGTATTGATTTTGCAAACTGTTGGTAAGAAAATCGCGGTATACCAGTTCGGTTTTGCACATTCCTCCAACGGTTGTTGCTGAGATCAGTCCGGTATTAAGGGACGGATCGTTACGTAGATTGGCATGATTGACTGCTTCTCTTGCTGCTATCATCCCAAGCAGGGTTGTCCGGGTCATTCCTTCACAGGATTGAAAACCGGACATCGCAGCAAGCTCATCGTTCGAATGTTTAATCTCTGCTGCAGGCAGAAAATTTTTTAGCTTGGTTTTCAGCAGCGTTAGGGCAGATACACCGGATTTACCGGAAAGGATTGATTCCAATGTTTCACGAACGTTTAATCCGATCGCTGATACAACTCCTATTCCGGTAACAAGAACTCGTTTCGCCACAACATGTGTATATGATTAAAAAGGGATCCGGGAAAACGGCAGGTGCTTGGGATCCCGGGAAATGCTTATAATCTGCTTTTTTCTATATAATCGGCCATGGTTTGGATAGAATAGAATACATCCTTCCCCTTTTTGGGGTCATCGATTTTTATTCCATAGTTTTTTTCAAGCAGCACGATCAGTTCCAGCGCATCAATTGAGTCCAAACCCAGTCCATCGCCAAACAGGGGGGCTCCGGTTTCAATCTCATCCGGACCAACGTCTTCCAGGTTAAGCACTTCTATGATCTCCTGTTTCAGTTTCGTAATTAATTGTCCCATAACACTATACTTTCAAATCATGATAATTTTTTTCCAGAAACGATGCCTCAAATTTAATATTTCGATTGGTAATATCATCCTTTTCCACCAGATAGATGAACGATTCGTAGAATGATCTGTTTGGCTCAAACTCAACCCATCCACAAATACAACTCTTTATCTTTCCGCTCATCAGCAAATTCACGTATTCATACAGGAATTGGGGATCATATTTCTCAGCAACAAAAGTAATATTTTCTCCCATAATTTTATTACGAATGGCTATTTCTCCAACCATAATATTGGGAAGTGTATATACAAATACCGCCGGACTGGGAAAATAGTTGGATTTGTCCTCGATGGTATGGAAATAACGGGTATCCGTTTCCAGGGTAGAGCTTGAATTGATCAGTACGATACCCGTATCTTCGGGGCGGTATTTTTGCTGCAGACTTCTTCCCATCAGCAGGATCTCGGATGTTAAAAAAGCCAGTTTTGACAGGCTGTCCATTTTATAAAATTTTAAAAATCCGATTCCGTAATGCTTATAAACAGATTTAATAAATGTATTAAAATCGACAAACTGGTCCTGATTAAAATCAATGCAACCATCGACAAATACGTTTGTCCCAATGATGGAACATGACCTGCTAATATAACAACCAACCATCCTTTCTGTTTCGTTTCCCATGGTCTGTTTTCAGTGGGTTATTCTTTCCTGTATATGACAGCGGAATTACATCCGCCAAATCCTGAAGCGAGTTTGAGGCAATGGTGTAATGGAGCCTGATCGAGGGATTTGATAATGTTCAATTCTTTTGAAACACCAAGTTTTGCAAATCCCATGGAGGGAAACAGAAGATTTCCGGTCATGGATTCAAATGCATATACGGATTCAATGATCCCGGCTGCTCCGAGTGTATGTCCAATATACCCCTTAAAGCTATTGACCGGTTTCCGTTCAAGGGAAGCCCAGGCAATTGCCTTTGCTTCCATTTCATCATTGTATCCTGTACCGGTTCCATGAGCCGAGATGTAGTCAATCTCTCCAACCTGCAACCCTGTTTCTGTAAGTGCCATATTGATAGCAAGATATAATCCATTGCCTGTCCTGGAAGGACCGGAAATGTGATTTGCATCATTGGAGGTCCCACCTCCCATCACTGTAATCCTGCTGTTTTTCTTACCGACATAAGGATCTGTTGTTAAAATGATTGTTCCTGCTCCTTCCCCAATGGTTATCCCGCTTCTATCTTTATCAAATGGTTTGCAGGGTTCTTGACTGACAGCCTGGAAGGATTGAAAACCGGAGACAATGAATTCCGACATAATATCCGCACCTGCAACAATTACGTGATCATACTTCCCATTGTTTATTAATCTCTGTCCCACAAGGATCGCCAGTGATCCTGAGATACATGCATTCGAAATGACGATGGGAATATTGGGATTACCAATATATTTTCTTATTTCATTTGCAGCTGACCAGAGGTGGATCCTGTGATCTTCATACTGGCTTGCCAGATCGGTTTCAAGCAGGTCGATATTCCCTTTTGTGGTAGAAAAGATGATCCCTGTTCTTTTATCCGATCCATCTACTCCGCTTCCAAGAAGTGCATCCCGGATTGACAGAATAGCAAGTTTTTCAAGTCTTGTATATTCTTTCTCTGAAGGGATCTTTTCAAATTCCTCTTCCAGCCGGTCTGAGTCGACCATCGAAACAGGAACTGGAGTTCGGGATATCCTCTTATCATCCGATCGTGTTATTCCACAAACATGCTCACGGATCTTCCACATGTTTTCAGCGGTGGAGAATCCAAGTGATGTAATTACATTATCGCCGGCAATATAGACCATGAATAAGCAGAATCGTTACGTTAATAGTCCCATTTTTCTTTGCCAGTTCTTATAAAAAGGAGGCAGTGTTAAATACAATTCATGATTATTATCCACAAAAACCTGAATGCTCTTACCGGTTGCAATCAGTTTATTATCTGATTTCCTGAAAATCGTATAATTGAATTGAATTTTTGCTTCTTTACAGGGAATGTATCTTGTTTCAATGATAACCGTATCCCCATAGACTACCGGATGCTTATAATCACATTCGATTTTTACGACAGGGATCAGTAATCCGTTTTTATAGACATCGAGGTATCCCAGACCAAATTCATTGCCAAAAGCCTCTCTTCCGTCTTCAAAATATTTCAGGTAATGCCCATGCCAAACGATGTGCAACGAATCGACTTCACTGAATCGTACCGATACTTCTTTTCTGTTAATTAGTTCGATTCCCATGAACAGGTAGTTATTGCGTTACGGATTGTTCTGGCAAAAATAAATTTTCTCCGGGAATAACCATGCAGGATCGATCATCATTATAACGTACGGCAAGGATTTCCCCTTACCAAAAACGCCCTATTCCTTTGACGAATCTTTTCGGTTACCCTCTTCTTCCTGCAAAAAAATGTTCATTTCACATTCGGCAAGCAATTCTTCCCTGCAGCGAATTTTCCCGGATATGATGGTAGCATTCATCACCTCATGTTCGATGGTTACACTTGTAACGATTTCATCTCCTGCTGCAGGGATCTGGTGAATGATCAGGTTCTTTATCGCCCCGATAAATCCCAGGGGAACATTTTTCTTTTCCCTCCCGCAGATATAGCCAACTCGTGCGGCTGCGGTTTGTGCAATATTTTCAATCAACCCCGGTTCCCTGAAACGGCCTTCTGAACAAAAAATATTCTCTTTATCGATATTGAATGATGTAACAATACTCCTATCATCAACCATTTTTATCTCCGTGATCATCACCATTGGAGCGCGTTGGGGAATAAAGGATATGATGTCCATTTTTATTGCCATAATCCTGCTTTAGCTTACAAGGTATTCCCAGAGAGGGCCTTTCAGGTTTTTCCGACGCATCTTTCCTATGGTTTCCGAATGATCCTCATCGGGAAAGACCCATCTCCTTTTTGTTTGTAATGCCCTCAATTTAAGTGTTTGCACATTAACCTTATCGGAAACATAAAAAACCGATTCAAGCAGTTCTTGATCATTGCTGATCTTGCCTTCTCTGATGGCGTAGTGATGCAATGTTGTGCCGGGATAGATTCTCATCCCGACATAGGGAAAGAAGACTGTTTTATTGATTTTCTTCGAATTCCGGAATGTTTCCTCCACCGTTTCATCCGTTTCCCCATAACCGGCAAGAATGATAAAATGTGCATAATGGATATCCAGTTCACGGCAGCGGTCAGAACATTCCAGAACATCTTCTACCGTAAAATGCTTACCATAATTTTCCAGTGTTCTGTCTGACAGCGACTCTGTTCCAAATTCAATATGGGTCAATCCCGATTGTTTTAATAGCAAAAGGAATTCCTTCGTTAACCCTTTCGGGAAAAAATATCCTCCCCAGTGGATGTTAATGCCTGATTTAATAATTCGTTCGGCAAGTTCAATGTTATATTTTTCATCCAGGTTAAAAACCGAATCGGTAAAAAACACATAGTCTATTCCCTGTTTTTTATAAAGACCCTCCAGGGCATCAATGATTTTATCGGTATCGAGGGTTCTCACTTTCTTCCCCTCAATGATTGGATAGGTACAGTAGATGCAGTCGAGGGGGCACCCTCTTTTCGTCTGTATACTGAGCATACCACTTTTTTTCCAATAATAGGGCAACAGGTTCGGGTCAAAGGCAAGGGAAGGATTTTTCAAAAAGTGTTGTTTTTGATTCAGTTTAAGTTCACCGTTATCCCGGTAGATCAAACCCTCAATCTGTTCATAACCTGAATGATCTTCAATGCTTCTGATGAGTTCATACATGCTCTCTTCGCCCTCTCCATAAATGGCAAAATCGGGTAAAAGAATATCAAACAGGATCTCGGGGAAGATCGAAAATCCGGATCCACCGATGATAACAATGGAATCGGTATGCTCTCTGACCAGCTCAATCCCTCGCTTATAATCCGATGTAAACTCCTTAATGTTATTCAGATCGACATCATCGATATTCCGGAAGGAGAAACCGGTGTAGTTCGGTTTAAATTCCTGCAGTGTTTTGATGAACGAATCCTGTCCATTCAGATTGAAATCGAATGTCCGGATTGTAAATCCGTGCAGCTTCTCTTTCAGGTAGGTTGAAAGGTAGGCAATCCCAAGCGGATACACCGGATAGGGTTGGGTGTATCTGTTTGCAGAAATAAATAAGATTCTACGATCCGGTATCATTTGTCAATTTTCCAGAAATCATAATAATTGAACCATTGAAGGGGGTATTTTTTCACTATTTTTTCTGTCGCTTTAACATACTCATTTAACAGGGAGATGATTGTTTCTTCGCTCTGGAGCTTTGTTCCGGATTTTGATAATGTATACAGCGGGGTTGCATAAAAATGGTAATGATTCGCCGATTCTTTCATGGCATAGGTAAAGGAAACAGGCACGTTGAATTTAACAGCCAGGTAAAAGGGACCGTAAGGAAAAGGAGCGTCCTTACCCATAAAGCGGCAGGTAAGTGTTTTGCTGTTTTCCACAAACCGGTCGCCATGCATGGCAATCAATTCATGCTTGTTCAACGCATTTTTTATGTCATAAATATGGGAGAGATCATCACGAATAACAATTATGTTGATATTTTTTAAAACATGAACGTTTTCAAGATACTGTTTTATCTGCTGCTCTTCAGCGTCAAACATCAGCAGGTTAATTGGAGTATCCAGTCTTTTAAGCAACTGACCTGCTATTTCCCAATTTCCGGTATGAGCACTGATGATAATCCCTCCTGATTTCATTTTTCTCAGATGTTCTTCCCCATCAAAATCAAAGCTTAATGTTGTATCTAATCCAGCCAACAGGGCTGTTTTATCAAGCAAAGTCTGACCAAAGACATAATAGTTCCGGTAGATTGCGAGGATGGTTTTCCAGAAGGGGAAATGATGAATGGAATGGAAATAGAAATAGATATATCGTTTATTCGAGAAGAGCAGGAAATAAAAAGCAACGATATGAAGCACAACATAAGCAACATGAAGGCCCGTTTTTTTCAGCAGGAAAACAAATATTTTATATCCAAGAATGCCTCCTCTTGTCCTGCCCAGCCATGTTGCCATAATGCATTCCCCATTCTAATTAATGGTAGCTTATGTTATGTTGAAATCCGGTTAAAGATGAAATCATAAAAATCCTGCAAGGTTTTCACCTTGGCCATCTCTTCCCCTTTTATTTTAAACCCGAAATTTTTTTCAATCACCACTGCAACATCTACAAAGTCGAGGCTGTCAATGCCCAGGTCTTTTTTTAAAAATGCTGTTGGTTTTATCAGGCCTTTTTCAATCTCAATTTCTTCGATCAAAAAATTATTGATCGTATTAATCATTTCTTCTCTTTGCATGTCTTAATCGTTTTCTAAAGCAAGCAGCCTTATGCGAACCTACAAATTAGCACGTTTTACAATAATGGTTGAATTGGTCCCTCCAAATCCAAATGAATTGGAGAGAAAGATATTAATTTTTTTTGAAATTGTTTTACAAATTATGTTGAGTTTAGCAGAAGCCTCATCCGGTTTCTCAAAATTGATATTTGGTGCGATAAATGAATGATGCATCATCAGGATTGAATAGACAATTTCACTTGCTCCTCCCATCCACATTTCATGACCGGTCATGGATTTGGTGGAGCTGACCGGGATATGGTATTCACCGAATATCTGGTTAAGTGCTTTTGCTTCATTCAGATCTCCTATTTGTGTAGAGGTAGCATGGGCATTGATATAATCTACACTTCTGGCATCTATGCCTGCATTTTCAACTGCTCTTTGCAGGGAGCGCATGGGTCCTTCAACGTTGGGTTGTGAGATGTGATCACCGTTGGAGGAAAAGCCATATCCTATCATTTCAGCCAGTATGGGAGCTCCTCTTTTCTTTGCCGACTCATATTCCTCCAGGATCAAGGTAGCTGCTCCGCCACTCGGAATGAGTCCATCCCGGTCAATGTCAAAGGGTCTGGAGGCTTTTTTCGGCTCATGTTCCCGCAACGAAAATGCGCTCAATCCATCAAAACTTCCCATTGATTCCAGGCTGATCTCCTGCCCTCCACCACAGATTATCCGATCCTGCATTCCGTGTTGAATCAAGAAATAGGCCATCCCAAGTGCATGTGAGCCGCTGGCACAGGCTCCACTTACCGTGAAATTTATTCCTTTCAGTTTATAGATAACCGACAGATTCATACTGATTGTGGAATTCATGGACTGGAAGATAGAGCCTG
>CAYZVJ010000002.1:15683-19415 GCA_964481765.1 uncultured Rikenellaceae bacterium
ATAACCGACAGATTCATACTGATTGTGGAATTCATGGACTGGAAGATAGAGCCTGAACCCAGCAAGGTTGTATCCTTCTTTTCCCTCAACAAATCGAAGGATGCGACAACCGACTTTGCTGTGCTATCGTTCCCGTAAAGAATCCCCACTTCGTTTTTTTCAAGAAATTCCCGGTCCAACCGGGCATTATCCAGCGCCTCTTCAGTTGCAACAAAAGCATATTCACCCTCCTCTCCCAAGCCAACCCTTAACCTTCGATGCAGCCGGCCTTTCAAATCCGGTTTATCAATCATTCCGGTAAGAGCGGAACGGAAACCCATTTTTTTCCGCTCCGGATCAAATCCTATTCCCGATTTACCATAGTAAAGGGAATCCCTCACTTCGGAGAGGTTTTTGCCAATCGTCGAATAGATTCCCATTCCTGTTATAACCACCCTTCGCATCGATGTCCCTGTTACAATAATGGAAAAAAAATTACATTATATTCACTCAGGTGTATAACCCGCCATTCACTGAAATCACTTCGCCTGTAATATAGGATGCTCCTTCTGAAGCAAGGAATGCAACGGTTTCGGCAACCTCTTCCGGGGTGCCGAAACGATTTAATGGAATAACGGATTTAAACTCCTTTTCATCCAGATCCCTGGTCATATCCGTGGTGATGAAACCGGGGGCAACAGCATTCACCGTAACGTTTTTCTTGCCAACTTCCTGTGCAAGCGATTTGGTTGCAGCGATAACACCCGCTTTTGAAGCGGCATAATTCGTTTGACCCGGAAGACCTTTTATTCCGGAGAGAGAGACAACATTTACAATCCTGCCATATTTCCCAACCATCATATCTTTTACCAGCCTTCTGGTCAGATAAAAAAAACCGTTCAGGTTGGTATTGATCACATCCATCCACTCTTCATCGGTCATCCAAACCAGAACGGCATCCTTGCGTATCCCGGCATTATTTATTAATATTTCAATGTACTTCTCCGGATTTCGTTCAGTCCAGGTTTCCAGTGCAGTATCAATATCGGAAAGCGTTGAAACATTAAATCGGATCAGTTCACCAGATCCGCCCCCATCCACTACCTGGTGCAGGGTTTGCTCTGCCTCTTCTTTACTTTTGTTGTAGTTGATCAAAACGTGATGACCCAATCCGGCCATTTTCAGGCAAATTGCCCGCCCAATACCACGCGACCCACCGGTAACCAATACATGTTTCATAACAGGAGGTTGAATCCTTATATCATTCGACCTTAACTCAATTTCTTTCTGGTACTCAATAGGTGGTCCTTCACTCTCCGGATCTCATCACTCATCACATGATCACCGATAAATTTGGGAATGATGTCCCTTACTTCTTTAAAAACAGACCGGTTGAATGCAGAAAGTTTCTTCTCAATCTCCAGGTAATCCACCGCCTGAAGAACAGCGATGAGTTCAATCGCAATGACTTCATATGCATTTTCGATCACCTTTCTTGCCATCAACGCCGAAGTGGTTCCCATGCTTACAATGTCCTGGTTATCGTTGTTACACGAGATGCTATGAATATATGCCGGGAAAGATAACGTCTGGTTTTCGGCAACCGTTGATGTTGCTGTGAACTGAATCCCCTGCATTCCAAAATTCAGTCCAAGTTTTCCTAAATTCACGAAAGGTTGTAATCTCCCATTCAATTTACTGTTCAAGAGGAAATTCAACTGTCGCTCTGCCAGCATGGATAGTTTACTAATGGCTATTTTCAGCTTATCCATTTCGATGGCAACGTAATCTCCATGAAAATTGCCTCCGTGAAAAACATTCTCATTATCCTGGTCAATGATCGGGTTATCATCCACAGAATTGATCTCATTCATGACCACTGATTCTGCATGATCAAGTGTATCCAGCACAGGTCCCAGAATTTGAGGTATACAACGAACCGAATAGTACTCCTGTACCTTGTCGTTTAATACACCGGGACCGATATGGTTGTTATAGAGATGTTCGGATCTTCTTCTGATCAGTTGACTATCTGAAAGAACATCCCTCATCCACTTTGAAACGGTTCTCTGCCCCTCATGCAATTTGACCTGGTTCAGCTCAAATGAGAAATGATCGTCATAGGATTCAACAATCTCATTGATCAGGCAGGAAATGATCGCAGACCAATGCAAAATGTTTCTTGCCGTTATCAGGTTAACCACACCGATCCCTGACATGGCAGAGGTACCGTTAATTATCCCCAGTCCCTCACGAATATACATTTTCAGTGGTTGAAGGGAATATTTGTCGAACACTTCCTTTGTCGGACGGGTTTCACCCTGATGAGTAACTTCTCCTTCGCCTATCAATGCAAGCCCCAGGTGGGATAATTGAACAAGGTCACCGCTTGCACCTACACCTCCGTGTTCATAAATAACCGGGAAGATCTCCCGGTTTATCATCTCCCTGAGCAGGTGAATTATATCCGGATGAACGCCGGAGTTACCCTGCAGAAAGGTGATTAACCGTGCTATCATCAACGATTTCACATAGACCCCGGGGATAGGATCACCCGAACCAGCTGAATGGCTGCGAATGAGATTATACTGAAGCTCTATCTGATCAGCCTCATCGATCCTGTATTGCGCCATGGGCCCAAGTCCGGTATTGATCCCATAGATGATCTTATCTTTTGAAAAACCTTGTAAAAAGTCGAAACTGGATTTCACCCTGCTGATGACTTCCTCGCTGATCTCGATTTTTTCCCCACTAAAAAGCAGTCTGTAAAAATCCTCGGCGGTTACCTTCTGTTTCTTAAACGTTATCATAATTTACTCTCCTGTTTCACTGAAGGCCCGATAAAATATCGTGTCCCGGCAAATCGTGCTAATCCTTGTTTTTTTAGGTTAGCAAATTTAAAAAATATCTTCTTAAAATAAGCCAAACTGTCAGGCTTTCCTGTTGCAGATCATACTTATCCGCGAAATGGGTTCCGTTATCCTATGAATTCAGGTATCCCGGCAGTTTGTTAATTGGAAGAATCCTGAAATCCCCCTCAATAAACTTGCCCATTTTGTATAGGCTTTTTCCTGCACCACACTCAATGAATGTTTGTATTCCCATTTCAATCATGGTTTGTACGGTCCGATACCAGTTTATTTCAGAGTCCAGGTTTCTTGCCAGTTCATGAGCAATTTCTTCCCGGTACCTGAAAATTGATTGATCGATCAGGGAGACCAATGGAATTTCAGATGTTTCAATACTCAGCTCATTAACATAAGCATGAAATTCCGAAGCCACATCCTTCATAAATTTTGAATGATAGGGGCAAGATACATCGAGTAATCCGGAATGAAATGCACCTTCTGTCCTGGCTTTCAATGCTACCTGTTCAACATCAGAGGATATCCCTGAAATGACAAATGAGTGGAGCCCGTTGGTATTCACAATATTAACGTCCTTGCTGATGGAGAGGACAATGTTATCAAGTTCTTCATGCGTAAGACCGATGATTGCCCCCATCCCAAAATCATACTGGTTCAACCTGTTGACTGATAGTTCATATGCTTCTTTTATACAATGTAATCCATCCTCATAGGAAATGGAATTCCCGGCATACAGTGCTGCGTAGATTCCCATACTCAATCCGGAAAGTAAATCCGGTTTTAATCCTCTTTTTTTCAGGATATTAACAACAGCACAACTAAACACATAGGATATATATTGATTCTTATTTTCCTCAGCCAGGAAGTCATTGGTTTCAATTTGAAA
>CAYZVJ010000002.1:19515-25636 GCA_964481765.1 uncultured Rikenellaceae bacterium
GAATAGTTCCTTTGCATAACCACCCAATTCGATATCGTAATTTTCCGGTTTATCTCCACAAAAGATTAATTCAATGTCTTTCCAGGATATCGGGCTGTTGGTCCAGCTTCTTCCAAACGCCTTGAACATTGCCTCTTTGCAGGAAAAACCCAATGAAAATCTGATTTCTTTTAGTGATGTATTGTTTAATGAGATCTCCTTCCGGGTAAAAACATCAGCTATAAAGGAGGGAGGGGGTTCAAATAGATCTAAGTGCCTGGTAAACCTGTTTATCTCTTCAATATCAACACCGCAACCATAGACCATTAGCAGGGATTTAGTAAACAGGATTAATCCAATTCCAGGATGGCATTCTCGTGTTCAATGATCAACAATTGGGTGTTGATTAATTGACCCACGGTACGCACAGGATGCTTTACATTGTATTTACCAATTGTCTTAAGATCGATATTCAGTGAGTATTTCTTTTTAAAAATTTCAATCAGTTCGAGGAACATCAGGGAATCCCCACCCAGATCCAGAAAAATATCGGTTGTATCATCTATTTCGTTCAATTCCACTTCGCATTCATCGGCAAAAAACTGATAAACAATTTCACTCACTTCTTTCCGGATCTCGTCTGTTAATTTATTCATTTTCTTCAACTTATACTAAACATCAATACACCTGTTAAAATAAACGAGTGTAAATATAGAAAAATTCTTACATATATATGATCCTCATTATTCAAAAGTGTCGTACTTTTTCAGGACGATTGATGCATTGTGTCCCCCGAATGCAAATGAGTTTGAAAGGGCATGTGTTATGGGGTGTTTTCTGGCTTTGTTGGGAACAAAATCAAGGTCCAGTTCCGGATCTTTTTCATAGTTAATGGTCGGTGTGACGGTTTCTTTCAACATGCTCATGATGGTAATTGCTGCCTCGATTGCACCGGCAGCACCAATGGTATGTCCTATCATCGATTTCAATGAAGAGACGGGGATCTGGAATGCCTGCTCCTGAAAAACTTTTTTGATTGCCCGTGTTTCATACTGGTCATTCAGGATTGTAGAGGTTCCGTGTGAATTAATATACTGAATATCAGCCGGTTCCAGGCTGCTATTCTGCAAAGCCAGTTCCATGGTTTGAGCCATACCTTCTCCATCATTCATGGGTGCCATAATATTATAGGCTTCACTGGTTAGTGCATAACCTGGAATTTCTGCAACGATTGTTGCATTTCTTGCCAGTGCAGACTCTTCCGATTCAAGGATAAGTACCCCTGCTCCCTCTCCAATAACAAATCCATCCCTGTTCAATGAAAAGGGTTTGCTGGCTTTTTCCGGAAGATCATTTTCAACCGACAGGGCAAAGAGTTCATTAAACCCGCGTATCTCTTCTGGATTGATGATTGAATCCGCCCCACCCACTATAACAATATCTGCTTTGTTCGATTGAATCAGGTCATAGCCCAATCCGATGGCATAAGCTGAGGATGCACATGCTGTAGTCACAGTATAATTGGGTCCAAGAAGTTTATATTCGAGCGATATCCAGGCAGACATGGAATTATTCATACTTTTTAAGATCGCATTTTGAATGGTTGTTCCCTTTTCCACGCTGGAATTACCGGTATTTACAACACCCAATATTACAGCACATCGTGTTTTGTCAACGCGTGAGAAATCGATTCCGCTTTTTTCAACAGCCGATTTGGCACAGGTAAAACAGAACTGTGTCACTCTGGTCATTTGCCTTGCCGATCGTTTCCGGATATACTCTCTGGCGAGATCTTCAAAATTAACAGGAACCTCTGCAGCAATTTGTGTTTGAAGATCTGACGGATCAAACAATGAAATTCGCTTAACACCACTTTTACCCTGAACGAGGTTTTCCCAGTTCGTTTCGATATTCAGCCCAAGGGCAGAAATAACATCCATCCCCGTAACCACAACTTTTCGATCCATCGTTATATGATTCATTTAATTTACATTTCGAAGGGCCCTTTTTCGCAATCCATATATTCTTTGACCGCAAAAGTAAGTTCTTCTTCAGTACAATAACCCTGCTCAACGAACCGCGTGGCAGCATCGACATACCAACCTCTCAGCCTGTCTTTAATCGATCCGTTACACGCCTCTATGCTGCTTTTTTGATTGATATTATCCGGAGTGACCCTTTGCTGTGCTTCCCAGGTATAGAAACCCTGGGCCGTTTTCATCCCTAACCTGTTCTTTCTAATCATGTTCCCCAGATGATTCAGCAACGGTTGGTAGAATCCCCGGTTCTTCGCCTTCTCCGTGTACCGATCAATTGAGTTGCGAATTACATCAATTCCAACACGGTCAAAAAATTCAAACACTCCCACAGGGAAAAAATCCCTTACAATCAAGTCATCCATTTCTTTAAATGAGAGGTTATTCTGTTTACATAGCTGGAATGCTCCTGCCTGAAAATCCAAAAATAAACGGTTTAATAAAAAAGCACTTTCCCCCTGCTGAAGAATAAACTTCTTATTCATGTGGTTCAGGAAAAGCCGGGAGTTCTGCAGCGTTTTCCTGCTTGTATTCCGGGTAATGATTAACTCGACAATATTGGTAAACGGGACGGGATAAAAAAAATGCATCCCAATCACTTTATCTTTCCTCTTACCATGTGTATACCAATCTTCCGGGAGTATGGAAGAGGAACAGGATGCAAAGATACAATCGCTATTTGTGATTCGATCAAGTTTTTCAAATAATTTTCTTTTCAGGCAGAGATCCTCTGTTATGGTTTCGATGATTAAATTACATTGTGCCAACTTCCGGGGCAAATGACTTACGTATATTTGATTCAACCGGTTTTCATACCTGTCATGATCAATCAGTCCTGTTTTAAACGTTCTCGTCCATCTTTTCCTCACCTGTTTTTCAAGTTCCTCAACATCATTCTTCGTTTTGCAGATCCAAACCAGTGGGAATTCAAAGTCAATGAGATAACCGAAAAGACTGGTTCCCATTTTTCCTTTGCCTACGATACCCACATGAAAATCTACCGGGTTCATTTCTGATCTCCCATTTGGCTTTTCCATGCTCCTTTATCCTGCAATTTTATCTCGTTCCGCATTTCCGGCAGGTGTTTTTTCATTACCCGGAGGTGGCGGCAAAATCCTTCCATTGAAACAAGGAAGAGTGCTGCCGACTCAATGGCAACCTTATCCTTCCGGATCAGGTCGATCATTTTTATAAACGCCTGGCGTTTTGACTTGTCCCTGGAAAAAACATAAATCCCCAAAAGCTTAAAGGTCATTTTAAATTTAAAGAAAAATCCACTCTGGTCGGTTTTATAGGTTCGAACAAAATATCCCTTTTCAAACAGTGGGAATGCTCTTTCTTCAATGGATTCCCAGGTATACAATTTGTTAAGGGTTTCGTGATACTTGTCAAATAGTTCAAGCTGGGACATCTGCATATAGTGAAGGACGGGAAACATGCCACCGGTATATTTTGCTTTCCCCTGAACCAGTCTGCCCTCCTTTTTCATTCTTTCATGCAGGTCTGTCCCTTCGTGGGTTCCCAGTATACTGATCATGACATACACCAGTTCAGCTTGAATTGCAAACTGATAAATGTTGTTAAATTCTTCCAGCGTATCATGGTCAAATCCGACGATAAACGAGCTGTAAATCTGAATACCAGCTTTGTTTATCCGGCGAATTGCATCGAGGTAGTGTTCTGCTTTGTTCTGAAATTTCTTGGTTTCTTTAATGCTCTCCGGGTTGACGGATTCCAATCCCAATATGATAAAACGGCAACCGGCTTCTGCCATTTCTTTTAACAGTTCCTCATCGTCAGCCACATCAAGGCTTGATTGGCAGGTCCAGGTAATTTCGAAGGGCTTTATTCTGCGCATCAATTCCAGGGCATATTTTTTATTAATGGTCAGGTTATCATCCACAAACAGGATGTTCCTGATGGGCAGGGCTGCCACTTCCTCAACCACATTATCAATATCACGGAAGCGGACTTTCCTGCCAAACATTTTTGAGACAATACAAAATTCACATTTATAAGGGCATCCTCTGGTAGCCTGTACGCTGAGTGACAACACGTTACTGGTGTCCACCAGGTCCCATCTCGGGAGGACGTTCTGTGAGAAGTCTATTTTCTGTTCCGACTGATATATCTCCTGAAGTTTTCCCTGCTCGAAGTCTGCCAGGCACTTTCCCCAAAGTTCTTCTGCTTCACCGATAACCACACTATCCGCATGTTCAAGACCCTCTTCCGGTTCATAGGTCACGTGCGGTCCTCCAAGGATGACTTTAGCTCCCCGGTCCCTGAATATACCTGCTATTTGATAAGCTCTCTGAACTGACGGCGTATGGGTGGTAATACCAACGATATCCGGTTTTGCATTTATGGGAATGGGATTCAGCTCCTCATCAAAAATTTTTATATCATAATAATCGGGGGTAAGGGCTGCTAAAATCGGAAGGGCGAGGGATGTGTTTGTATTTTTCCTGCCAACCAGTCTGGCGGTAAAACATTGTGTTCCAAAATGCTTGAATTGCTGAAATGGACTGATCAGGAATAAGGTAAAATTTTTCCCCTCACTGCATCTCGTTTCCTCATGTTCGTAGTCCGGCATTGCTCCTGTTACTAAACTAATTATCTTTCAAACGGTTAGCTCAATTTCTCATCAAAAGATACCCTTTTTCAAAGAAATGGTATTTCCAGTCTGTAAAAATATTGATTTGTTTACATTCAGGAAAATTCCACAAGAAAATTATTTTTGTGATTCAAAAGTAGCTATTTAAACCCTGGAGATCCGTAAACGAATCCCATATATCGGTACCTCTGAGACAATGTACTATGAAGATTAAACTTATTTTATCTGCAAACCCGAATGATCCGTTGAAGAACCGGGAACCCTTTATGCCTTTATCTCTGCCGATTCTGGCTGGTACAGCACCGGAGCATAATTATGAGTTTATTGATATGCTGATGGATTCCTCTGAAATCAACTATGATGAATCCGTTGATCTTGTAGGTATCAGCATCAGGCTTTCTGCTGAAGATATAGCATACCGTATCGCTGATGAGTTTCGTAAAAGAAATGTAACGGTTGTCCTTGGCGGCCCACAGGTCTCTTCTGTTCCTTTTAAGGCGATTGAACATGCCGATAGTGTGGTTATCGGAGAAGCGGAGACATTGTGGCCCAAATTACTCCAGGATCTGCAAAACGACAGGGTGAAGGATTTTTATGTTTGTTCCCCTTCTCCATTTGATCCCCAAGGGAGAACATGCTACCGGCTCGATGAAATGCCAAACCTGAAAGGTCTTCCAAAACCCAACAGAAGTTTGTTTAAAAGAAAATACACCTTTGACATGGTTTATGCTTCCAGGGGATGCCCGATCGATTGTGACTTTTGTACAGTGACTGCCTTATTTGGAAGCAACTACAGAATGCGACCCGTCGAGGAGGTTGTGAATGAAATTGCCGGTTTTACAGGATATTATTATCTCCTGGATGATACGGTATTCGGCAGACCATCAACGTATGGTTATTACCTGGAGCTTTACGACCGGGTGTCAAAGCTGCAAAAAAGAAAGTACTGGACCGGCCAGGCTAATCTTGATGCGGCAACAACAAAGAAAGGACAGGAGGTCATCCGAAAAGCAGTTGAAGCTGGGTTTCTTTATGCAGCCGTGGGTATTGAATCCATTAATAAAAAGGTGCTGGAAAAAAGCCGAAGCATTTCCAAAATGGGCATTCGCAACCAACAGGATGTAATCTCCAGGATGAAAGAGAGCATTGCTTTTATGCAGGAGCAGGGTATCGTCATTTCAGGCTGGTTTGCCATCGGCTATGAAGAGGATGATATCGATGCCTATTATCAGACCTGCGAATTTTGCAAAGAAACCAATATTCTCCCGGTATTCTCCCCGGTTCATGCCCTGCCTGGATCGAGATTATACCAGCGGCTGTCAAAGGAGGGTAAACTGCAGGATAACAAAATAAACATCACCAATGTATCCCACCCGGGTATGACAAACCAGGAAATCATGAAAGCCCTTGAATATGTTGTGGAAAAAGGTTATAGCTTCAATGAGATCGTGAAAAGGACACGGTTCTATTGGCACAGGTTTACCCCGGAAAA
>CAYZVJ010000002.1:25736-28739 GCA_964481765.1 uncultured Rikenellaceae bacterium
TGATTATGGTTGTTGTTTTCGGAGTCCAGCTCATGGCTCAGGGACAACCGTTTGAGAAAGGAGACAAAACAATTAATCTGGGGATTGGGATTGGCTCAGCATTATATTCCGGTAGATATTACAAGATGAGTATTCCACCCATATCCCTTTCCTATGAACAGGGTATTACCAATAAGTTAGGCATCGGGTATGTCGGTGTTGGTGGATATTTCGGGATCAGCGGATCGAAATGGGAGGCCGACATTGCAGGTGATAAATATGGATGGAAATATACGTACATCGTTCTCGGTGCTCGTGGAGCCTATCATTTTGACCTGGTCGACAACCTGGATATCTATGCAGGTCTAATCCTCGGAGTCAATATTGTAAGCAGCAAAGAGTTCGGTGACTTCCCGACCGGGATCACTGTAAGTGAACAGAGTACAGGAGTGGCTCATTCCGAATTCGCCGGAATACGGTGGTTTTTTAAGCCAAATTTTGCCTTAATGGCGGAACTTGGATACGGCATAAGCTATCTCACTATTGGAGCATCTTTCAAATTTTAACGGATGACGTTCATTAAAAGCCAGACCTCGCAACCTGTTTGCGGGGTCTTTTTTTAATCCGGAATGAGATAAGATATCGCTCACATCTTGAATTGCCACTATTTTGTTACTTTTATTGCTAATCCGGGAAGCCGGTTCCATCCTCCTTTGAAAACATGGAGAGGTTTTTGCTTTACGGAATGAAAGAAATCTTTTGATACCGTTTACGCCCATGACATTCTCCAGATCAGTCCATTCATTTCCACTGACTATCCTGTTTCTTGGAATCTTTATTTCCAGCGGCTTTTCTCAGGTTGTTTTCAAACAGAATATTCGCGGGACTGTTGTGGATAAAGCATCACAATTCCCGTTGTCTGGTGTGAATGTCATCCTTATTGGTTCAGATTCCCAACATGGCACCATTACAAATGACCAGGGGGAGTTTCGCTTTGAAGGAATCGTTATCGGAAGATACGATCTTCAGGTGAGCTATGTTGGATACAATACAGTAACCACTCCGGGAATGGAACTCACCTCTGCCAAGGAGATGGTGCTGGAGATAGAGATGGAAGAGAAAGTATTAACCCTGGATGAAGTGACAGTAAAGGCTTACTCGAGGAAAGACCGCCCCATTAATGAAATGGCAACAGTAAGTGCACGGTCTTTTACAGTGGAAGAGACAAACCGGTATCCCGGAAGCTATGGAGATCCTGCTCGAATGGCTGCCAATTACGCAGGGGTTATGACAGCCAGGGATAACAGGAATGACATCGTGATCCGTGGCAATTCGTCCATTGGCCTGCTCTGGCGTCTTGATGGCATTGAGATCCCGAATCCAAATCATTTCGGTGCTTCCGGAACGACCGGTGGTCCCATTTCAATCCTGAACAACAACCTGTTAACCAATTCCGATTTTTATACCGGTGCATTCCCAGCTGAATACGGGAATGCGCTCGCCGGAGTATTTGACCTTAAAATGCGCTTCGGGAATAATGAAAAACGGGAACACTGGGGCCAGGTTGGATGGAACGGTTTAGAATTCGGAACAGAAGGGCCCTTTTCAAAAAATTCAAAAGCTTCCTATCTTTTCAGTTATCGATACTCGATTGTCTCGATTATTGAAAAACTCGGGGTTAATCTGGAAGAAGCAGCAGAGTACCAGGACCTGACACTAAAAATCAATCTGCCCAATACCAGGGCCGGCAGCTTTTCCGTCATCGGAATGGGCGGACTGAGTCACATTGATATATGGGATTCCGATAAGGATCAGTCCGACTGGTCATTTGATAATTCAGGAGAAGATCTTACCAATGGATCAGATATCGGGGTGATTGGCCTTACACACACCTGCTTCATTAAACATAAAACGCGGTTAAAAACCACCGCTTCGGTAATGGGTTCCCGTGTTGAAACCAGGATTGACACATTTACCGTGAGCAACCCCGACCCGTTTATCTGGGCTGGAGAGCAATCATCAGAAACGAAATACTCCTTTACCTCCCAGCTTACCCGGAAGATCAATGCCAGAAATACACTGGTTCTTGGAGGAATGTACGATATCTACCAGACCAGCTTTGCCGATAGTCAATATTATCACGGAAACTACCGGTTGGATACCGATGCAGAGGGTAACCTGTCGTTGATCAGGGCTTTTACCCAATGGCAGCATAAATTTACGGATCATCTCTCTTCATCCATGGGTGTACATTACCAATACCTTACCTTTAACGGGTCCTGGTCTCTTGAACCAAGAGTGGGTATTACATGGGAGTTCATTACAAATCAATCGATCAACCTGGGTTACGGATTGCACAGTCAGATTCAGCCCCGTTTATTCTATTTCGTGTTGACTCCCCAATCCGATGGAAGCTATGTACAATCCAACCGGAACCTCGGAATGTCGAAAAGCCATCAAGTTATTCTTGGATACGATTACCTGCTGAATGAAAACCTTAGACTGAAGATAGAAACCTACTACCAGAAATTGTTTACTATTCCTGTTCAGCCAAAAAATCCCGCTTACTCCCTCCTGAATACCGGAGCAGAATATTTTATCGAAAGGCAGGATAGCCTGGTTAATAAGGGTACCGGTGAAAATTACGGGATTGAATTGACATTCGAACGGTTCCTGAGCAACAACTATTATTTCCTCATTACAGCATCCTTGTTCAGTTCCACCTATGAGGGTTATGATGGAATAAAAAGAAACAGTGCTTTTAATGGCAACTATGTTTTCAATGCCATTGGTGGCTATGAGCTGGTTTTCCCAAACCGGAAAGATATTGCTTTTAATTTCGGACTGAAAGTAACCTGGGCCGGCGGTGTTCCCTATGTCCCCTATGATGTTGAAGAGACGGTACGATTGGGGGAAATTGTCCTGGATTGGGACCGGGCTTTTGAACCCCGGCGTGACGATTATATCAGGGCAAGCCTTCGATTGGGTATTAAGCGGAACAGACCAAAATTCGACATGGAAACG
>CAYZVJ010000002.1:28839-33185 GCA_964481765.1 uncultured Rikenellaceae bacterium
GTTCTGGTTCTAATCCAACTTTTTAGTGGACTTAAAGTAATCAGGATCTCATTCAGAAGCCACAAGAGGTTCGGTATAGCCCTGGCCACCGGTGCAATTGTTCATGGCTTACTGGCCCTGTATTATAATTTCTTCTAATCATTATTAAACCCTATTACCATGAAAAAATTCTATTTAGTTATTGGAGCTATCCTGCTCTTATCTCTTTCATTGCAAGCACAGAAAATAAAAATTGAATCGGGCGATTTTGACTTTCTGAAAGGAGAGACAATCGTCAAACTTGAATACGATTACAGTGATATGTCTGTTGGTAAATTTGACCGGGAAGAAGATTATGTCAATAAAAAAGTTGATGACTACAATAAAAAATATCCGGGAACCGGCAGGGGAGACCAATGGAAGGAAGCATGGATTGGAGACCGGAAATCACGGTTTGAGCCAAAGTTTGAAGAGTTATTGAACAATTATCTGAAGCCAAAGGGGATCTCTATTGCTCCGGAACATACGGATGCGGCTTATACCATGATCCTAAAAACAACATTCACTGAACCGGGTTTCAATGTTTATGTAACCAAAAAGCCAGCAATAATTAATGTAGAGGCAATCTTTGTAGAAACTGCAAATCCTGAAAACGTTTTGGGCATCATTTCTTCAGAAAAGAATCCTGGCAGGACCTTCGGGGATGCTGATTTTGATACCGGTATACGGATCGCTGAAGCGTATGCCAAATGCGGTAAGGAACTGGGCGCTTTTCTTGTAAAGAAAGTCCTTTAATTGGTTTGGGAATTGCCGGTCCATCGGTGAACCGGTATCCCTTTTTCAACCTTGCTATTAATTCACTGCTGCCGGATTTTCAGTCCGGCAGCCTGTTATTTTATAGCACGATGACGGATCTTATACCCAACAGCCCCTGTCCCAATAAAAATTAGAAAAAGTGAATAATATCACTTAGCTCTCATGAAGATCCTGTTAATCAATCCACCTCGTTCACCGCAGAATCAGATCCTTGAATCCGCTCCCGAGGAGGCAAAACCATTCATTCACAGGAAGCTCATTGGACCACCGCTGGGTTTACTGACCATCGCAGCTGCAACAAAAGATCATGATGTCAGGATTTTTGATATGAAAGGAGAGTATGACCTCGATCCCGCGACACCTCCACTACCGGATTTAACCCTTCAACTACTCCGTGAGCATAATCCTGACATCGTAGGTATAACCGTCATCACATCGGAATTCAACTTCTCCATTGAAATATTCAGAACCGTCAAACAATATGATCCCTCCATTTTAACGGTTGCAGGAGGACTGCATACCACACTCTGTCCTGAAGATTTCACGGATCGGGCAATCGATATTGTCTGTCCCGGGCAAGCGGGTGATACATTTCGAAAGGTGGTTGAAAACCGGGAGAAGGCCTTTCCATTCCAGAAAATCCCCGGAATATTTATCAACTCACCAGATGGATTAACCAGGACACCCGGTCATACGCCATTATGGGATGCAGCCGGAAGGGATTTTCTGATGCCTGACCGCAGCCTTCTGAACCGCTGGAGATCAACTTACAGGGTAGGGAAAAACATCGAACCGTCGACTTACCTTTTTACATCACAAGGTTGTCCTTATGAATGCACTTTCTGCTCCATCTGGTGCGAGTTCAAACAGAAATTCTACCAGCGGGATCTGGAAAGTATCATCTCGGAATTGAAACTGATCGATTATTCAATTGTCCGGTTTGCAGATGCCAACACTATTGTGAATGTTGATTTTATTAACCGGCTGTTTGACCGTATTCAGGAAGAAGGTATTGAAAAAGAGTTCATCATGGATGTCCGTGCTGATACAGCAGTAAAATACCCCTGGCTTATTGAGAAACTTGCCAGAACGGGATTAAAAGTGGTTATCTGTGGATTCGAATCATTCCGGGATGAAGAACTTGCATATTACAAAAAAAAGTTGCCTGCCGGTATCATTGAAGAAGCCATTCGTGTTTTTCACCAAAACGGAGTCCTGCTGCGTGGTAATTACGTTATTCCGGGTTACTATAATCGCGATGATTTCAAGGCCCTGGCTGATTATGCTGATTCACACCGGGTGAGTTATGCAGGATATACCATTCTGACTCCAATGCCGGGTACACCACTATACCGGGAAATGAAAGAGGAAATCATCGATCATGACCTTGCCAAATACAATTTTTTCAACTGCGTAACAACAACCCGGTTGCCGATTGATGAGTTTCACTACGAGGTTGGAAAACTCTGGTTGATAAAAAAGGGAAAAGATGTGATATGATGTTCTTGGGATCTTAATTTTTCACGATACGCAATCAGGCGATCCTCTATGTACACTACCATTGGATTCCGGCATTCATCCATCACCTCTGAAAAGAGGATGAATGACATTCCTCTTTCAGTTGCTCATATTCCTTCGTAAGATATTGCCTCACCTGTTTTGCCCGTTTGGAATAGTTCTCACCAAAATTACTGTCTGTGATTTTTATCCGGGGAAATATTTTCTGAATAATAGAATAGCTTTTTCCCCAAAATTCATCCTTTTTCAGTACTTCATCCGTTCCACAAAAAAGGATGGGGAGAATATCCATTTCCAGTTTTTCGGCGATATAAAAAGCACCCCGGTGAAAACGCTGGATTTTTTTGGACCTGGAGCGGGTCCCCTCCGGAAAAACGATGATGGAATATCCCTTTTCAACCCTTCCCCTGAGCTTTTCAAAAACCCGGTCAATACCAGCAGAAACATTGTAGAAATCAGCAAGCTTGGAAATGTGACCAAAAATGGGGGAGTTGTAAACCCAATCATTCGTCAGGATAATTGCCTTGGGGCATAATCGAAACATAAGCGTTGTATCGATCAGGGATTGATGATTAGAAATAAGTACAGCCGGCTTTATAAATTTTTCTTGCGTTTCATTGATTAGCCTGGCCCTCATGGGGATAATCCATATGAAAAACCGTGAGTAATACATCACCATATAGTGAAAAATCAATTTCCTGTGTTCAATGTCCAAAAACAGGAGCGCGTACACCAGCAATCCGAATAATCCCAGTAATCCGCTTCCTAGCACCAGAATAAAATAAGTCCATAAGGTTTGAATGATCTGAAGGAATGTCAGCGGCTTCGCCCCTCTTTCAATCCGTTTACTAAAAAGTCTCTCATAAGCAATCCTTTGAAAATAAACAGTATATAAAAGCATGCTGGCGACACCTGTTAAGGCAAGACCGATAAACCTGCCTGTCCTGTTATCTGTGATTGCAAGGAGCAAAAATCCGGCAACCAGGAGAACCAGGCAGGCGAGCTGAAAACAAGCAGATGAAGACCATTTTATTCCTCTCCCTCCATGATGAAAGGAAAACAATACCGTTGTTCCCAGGAACAAATTCAATCCGTATATCAAGATCCAGGGAACGGATACATCTCTTCCAATTCCAAAGAAGAAACCGATACCCGCAGTAACGATAAACGCAAGGAGGCTGCTTAGAAATGCTATGGTCGTCAGTTCAAAATTCCTGAAAATAAGGTAGAGAACAATCAACACAGCAAGAGCAACAACGATGGATACCGTTCCGGGACTTGTACCCATGATAAAAAAACATACGCTTTCCTGGTTGATCAGATAGAAGAAAAAAAACATCAGTCCGGGCAACACAATCCAGGAAAGAATGTACATTATCTTTTTCAATCCCGAATTCATGATGTTGTTCGTTTGGCGATATAGATTAAATTTGATGTATACCGTGTATTATCAATCACTTCAACTGTGAATTTCTGTTTCGCTAAAATGTTGGTCAGCCCGGTTCTTGTTGGAAAGAACAGGTCTCGTTTTTCATCCAGGGTCTTATTAAATGCCAACCGTGTGGAAAAAAATTCAGATAGCCTGGTTAAAAAATGTCTTGATTTCAATTCCGCATCACCTTCCCGGATGATAACCCTGCCTTCGGGTGCAAGCTTTTCGGCACACCGATGGATCAGTTTTTCCTGCATATCATAGGGCATATAGTGCAACACATCGCTCAGAATAAAGGCGTTGCTTTCCGGTAGATCTATCTCATTAATATTTCCATGAGTAAATACAATCCGGTTGCTTTTTGCCTGACAATGATTGGCAACCGCAATTTTTTCCCCGTCATAATCAATACCTGTTAATGTACGACCGGGAGTAAGGATACTCAACATGTAAGTCATGGACCCATAACCACATCCGATATCAGTTATGGCACCCTCTCCCGGCAGCAATTCATGAAACAAGGTGTAATCCTTCTCCAGGCGAATTTTAACTTTCATATACCATTCAAGCACAGGTCCTTTAAAAATATAATTTTTTATGA
>CAYZVJ010000002.1:33285-42380 GCA_964481765.1 uncultured Rikenellaceae bacterium
TTAACTTTCATATACCATTCAAGCACAGGTCCTTTAAAAATATAATTTTTTATGAGGCCCCTCCTGAGAATATCCGGGGCTCTTAACCTGCCTGTGAACTGTTTAAACTGGATTCTTATTTGTTCATTGATCTCCCTGACCTCCACTGAAACCTGAGCATTCCCGTACTCCCCTGCCAGTGATATTGGTTCTGCATGAGCTATTCTGATTTTATCCGGTAATAAGAAGGAAGCTCTTCCATCAAAACAGGCACTGGCCCTGAAAAAAAACATGGGAATAACACTCATCCCGGTCAGTCTGGCAAGATGAATCAGTTTTTCATCAACCCGTGGATAAGGATCAGTTGAACGGCCAGGCAATGGAACAGTATAAACAACAGATATGGCGTTATTGTTTTCGTTATCGTGATTCCCGTCCGGAAAGAAATGGTTAAATAACCTCCTTGGGATTCCGAAAAACAGATCAAACCGCTTTCCTCCCTGTTGGTTTTCGGGCTCATAGATCACCACCCTTCTATTCACCGCATGAAGAACCAGTTGACTCCAAACCGGTTCAGCAGTGAATGCATAAATGCCAGGGGCCAACGGTATACCTGAAAAGAGAAGGTTCTTTCTTCTTGAGAATCCTACGGAAAAAAGTATTCCTTTCGAACAACAATGGATAAGCTCAACTAACAACCTGTATCGTCTATTCCTGCCCACAGGCAGAACATAGATCGGGATAACCAGCAAAACGAAAACACCATGGAACACGGTCAATATCAGTATTCTGTAAAATGATACAATCGCCTCTACAAATGTAATCGGGTATAATTTTTCGGTGCTTCTGCGGGATATAAGCCACCGAAACAAGATGGGTTGAACGGTAAATGAGATGATAATAACGCTGATAATTCCCACGACAGATACCGCAGCTATGGATTTCAAAGCAGGATGTTTTGCAAACAGTAAAACCCCGATCCCAACGACAGTTGTTGTTGCAGATAAAAGAATGGATGTTTTATAGGAATTGAAATTTTGATAACCGAATTTATACTCCTGCAACAACCCACGCATAATGAAGAGAGAGTAATCAATTCCAAGACCAAAAACAAAGGTTGAAATGATGATGTTAAAGATGGTGAACTGAATGCCCATCATACCCATGATACCCAGTGTCCATAACCAGCTTAACAGGATGGGTATAAAACCGATTGTAGCTAACTCTATCCTGCCAAAATAGAGAAGAAGGAAAGAGAACACCAAACTCATTGAAACGATAAGAAGAAACTTGAAATTCGATTTCAGCACTTCAATCAGCTTGTCTGTTATAAAGGATTTATCAAAAATAATGACTTCATCATCCCCGAAACGGGAAAAAATCAGATCTCGCTGTTCCCTGTCAATTTTAAGCTGGTTAGCGATGTAAACTTCATCTTCAGATTCGGAGATCCAATCCTTAAAAACCGCCAGATCCAGTTTCAAAAACTCTTTCCCGGAAATTGGCCGGTAGTCCCGATCGATCATGCTCCTGATACCATCAAAAGCACTCTCTTTAAAATGGTATTGAGATCCGGCAGAAACCAGATCAGATAACAATGTTTCTTTCTTGCCCCCAGACCAGTATTGTTTCCACCGTTCAATCCTCTTTTCCTGTATCGAGTCGGAGACAAAAAATGAACTTATAGATAAGTAATTACTGACTATATTCTCCTGTTTTAACTTCTTAAATTCAGGCAATAGTTTTTCATTGCTGCACAATGCTTCATTGAAATCTTTTCCTCTTGTCACAATATAGGTTGAATTCAGGGTCAGGTCGGTAAGTTGACTTAAATTGACTTCGGCTGTTGTTAATTCATCAGACATATAGTTCATTGCATACATATTCCCCTCAAATCCAACCTTTCGAAAGAAAAAGAGAGAAAGAAATGAAATAAAAAAAACCGCACCGATGACATACCTGTTTTTATCAAATGGTATTGCAGATATTTTCTGAATCAGCCCCACGTGTAGTTTACTATCATTTCCAGGTTCTTTTTTAATGAAGTGAGGCAGTACCAGTAAAGAAAACAGGGAAGCGATAAATACACTGAATGCTGCAAAAAGTCCAAGATCCTTAAGTACATCGGATGCAATCAACAAGAGGCAAAGAAATGCAGATCCGGTGGTTAGACTGCTCATCAGCACGGGTGAAGCGATATCATCAAGCACTTTTTCAACCGATCGAACGTGCTTGAAATGGGTAAAGAAGTGCAGACCATAATCAATGGTTATTCCAAGCAATACTGATCCGATTGCCAGAGAGATCGCTGAAACGCCATGTGAGACAAAGGAAAGGATAGAAAGCGAGAGGATTGCCCCAAAGATTGCCGGAAGAAAAATAACAAAAAAGAGTACAAATCGCCTGAAAAAAAGACCAATCAATAACAGGATTAAGATAACAGCAATGCTAATGGTTACCGCTATGTCCTTTTTTATTCGGTTGGCATTGCCAACAGCAACGGCAACACCACCATAATATTCAGCTGTCACATCTCCCATCTTATCTTCCAGCAGACCAATCTGCTCATCAATGGTCTGAATCAAATGCTTATTCATTTTTGATTCGCTGGATGGATGTGCAGGAGTGATAAAAATAAACAGGTGTTTCAGGTTGCTGGTAAAAAAATGATCCTCATGCATTACAAAATTTTCTGCAACCTGAAATTCTTCCAATTTGGCAAGTGCAAGGGGTGTAAAACTAAGCGGATCGAGCACAATAAATTTTTTAAATATTGAGCTCGCCGGGGAGACAAGTGTCCTGTAATTTCTTTTTACACCCTGATGTATTGATTCCTCCCGGATCAGGCTATCGATCACCAGATAATCCACTTCATCCAGAAATAGCGGCAAGTGTTTGTGTATGAAATCGTAGATTTCCAATACCTGTTCTTCACCTGCCGATACCAATACCTCTGTGGTATAATCAGGATAGAGGGTTTGTTTTATAGAATCCGCCAGGATATCGGCAAATTCGATCAAACGTTCCGGAGCAATATTCCTTCCCGAATCCGCTGGCGATACGGTAATGACCAACTTGTCGATGAAGTCAAACTTACGGTATACCTTACCAACCCGATCCAGTTGTTTATCTTTGGGCATAATCCGGGTGATATCCTCTTCAAAAGAGAGCCCTAAAATGAAGAAGCCGGAAACAACAAACAGGATGAGAAAGATCAGGCTCAGAAAGATCTTCCTGTTCCTGAAAAAATGAAAAGAATTAACAAAAAACCGGGTCATAAAATTACCCATATCATCATCTGTATAGATCAATAGTTGGAAACCAGCATCACCCGATTACCCATTGACTTGCTGCAATTCATTCGGATTCCTTCTATTCCTCCTGAAAAATGAGAGGCTCATGAAGGTAATTCCTCCCAGAAACAGAGCCAGTAACGCACCAAAAACAAGACTCCCAATTACATATTGAAAAATATTGGTCATTACTACATCAAAATCAATATGTCTGCTGAATTTTATCGCTGCAGATCCATTGCCAAGAATTATTCCACCTGTTTTATAACTGAAATACAGGACCAAAGGGATCATGGGTGGGATACTGATATTTGCAGTGGTAATAACGATCGGCTTGTTCATTTTGAAGAGATATGCCAAAAAGATGGCAATGGCAAGTTGCCATCCCCAGATGGGCAGTATTCCACAAAATATACCGAGAGTCACAGACATTGAGAGTTTTAAATTCGAATCACTTGGAGTAAGAAACAGCTCCTGCATTGAGCGCTTAAATCCCTTTCGTTTAAAATCCCGGACAAATTTGAATGGTTTTATGTAAAAAAATGCCACAAAAAACAGGATAGTATTCAACACACTGATCCGCAAAAAGTCCCGTATGGGCCGAAAATGTGTGACCCGTCTTTCCTGCGGAGGATAGTAAACATCGACAGGAACCGAGTCAATTTCAATTCCATTCCAGCAGGAACGGACCAATATTTCCACCTCAAACTCATATTTTGTAGAATAAAACGTTATATCCTGTAAATGCTTTAAAGGATAAAGCCTGTATCCACATTGAGTATCAGGAATTCTCTTGCCTGTGTAAAGCCGGAACCAAAAGTTCGAGAATTTATTGGCAAATGTATTCCTGGCTGGAACGTTCTTTCCCGGCATTCTTCGTTCACCAACCACAATGGAACTTCCATTTTGGGAAAGGCGGTTTATAAAGTGCGGCAGGTCTGCAGGGAGATGCTGTCCATCAGAATCTATGGTAATGGCATACTCATACCCCAGGTCCATCGCCCGTAAAAATCCTTTTTTTATGGCATACCCCTTCCCTCTGTTCCTCGGGTAATCAACGACATCAACCTTTTTGTTTACGCCATTTTCAAGCAGCGTTTGCGTTTTATCCGTCGATCCGTCATTTACCACGATAACCTGATGCGTGTACCGGCTAACTTCTTCAATGAGGTCCGGAAGTGTATCAGAATTATTGTATGTGGGAATGATCACACAGCACTTCTTTTCCCTGAAGAGATTCTGATATTTCCCATTCACTTCCATGCTACAAAAATAATCTTATCACCGGTTTTTCACAGATAACCGGAAAAATTAATTGATCTGAATTCATTATATTCGGAACGCATTTGAACCGGTTCTCCGTTAAAAAGATAACACAATCGATTGGAAACCAGAAGATCATTACTATAGTGGAAAGAGCCTAAAATGAAAAAGTTTGATGTAATAGTCATTGGAAGCGGACTGGGAGGTTTGCTATGCGGTGCCATTCTGAGTAAAGAAGGGTATAGGGTGTGCCTGGTTGAAAAGAATGACAAAATCGGGGGGGCATTACAAACCTTTGTCAGGGATGGTGTCAGGTTCGACGTTGGAGTACACTATTTTGGGGGGTTTGCACCCGGGCAAAACCTCTACCAGCTTTTCAAATATGTTGGGATACATGACAAATTGAAAGTTAGCAAACTGGATGAAAATGGATTTGACCTGATAACCTTTGCCGGCGATCAGAATGAGTATCCGCTTTCCCAGGGTCACCATCGTTTCATCCAGAATCTTCTTCCTTTTTTCCCGGATGAAAAAAAGGCGTTAACCCGGTATATTGACAAATTGCATGAGATGTGCAGTAACTTCCCGTTATACAACCTTACCTATAAAAGAAAAAAAGAACTGGGAGACAAATTTGAAGAACTGAATGCAAAGGAATTTATTGCTACAATAACATCCAATCCGAAATTACAGATGGTACTGGCAGCAACCAATCCTTTGTATGCCGGAGAATCCGAAACGACTCCATTCTATTTGCATGCTCTTATCAACAATTCCTATATTGAAAGTGCATGGAGATGTGAGGGCGGAGGATCACAAATTGCCACTCATCTGATGAAGCTCATAAAACAAAACCAGGGAGTCTTTTACTTGAATGCAGCAGTTGAAAAGTTCGTGGTAAAAAACGGAATGATCGAGTCTGTCGTTCTCGAAAATGAGCAACGACTCGAAGCTGATCAATTTATATCCAATGTTCACCCTGCCATAACCATGGAAATGATCGATCCGGGGATGATCAGAAAATCATACAGTAAACGGATCAAATCCCTGCAAAATACGACTTCTGCATTTATCGTTAACGCAATCCTGAAAAAAGGATTCCTCGAATTCTGGAATTACAACCGGTATCATTACCGTCAGAATGATGTATGGAATTGCAACCGCTACAGGGAAGAGAACTGGCCCACGGGTTTGGTTGCTTTTATGTCTTCCAACAGAGGTGCCGATGATTTTGCAGAGGGGATTACCCTCATGACCTATATGAATTTTTCAGATGTCAACAGATGGAGCAATACGTTCAATACAGTATCCAGACCAAGTGACCGGGGTAAAGATTATTTCGAATTTAAACAGCAGAAGGGATGGAAGCTCATCAAAGCTGCGGAAGAGATCATTCCAGGACTCACGGATAACATCGTTTCGTTTTCCGCCTCTTCCCCCCTAACCTTTCGGGATTACCTGGGAACCAAAGATGGATCAATATATGGTGTCATGAAAAATTGCAGAAATCCACTACAAACATTCATTTCACCCCGTACAAAAATTCCAAACCTCTTCCTGGCCGGACAAAATCTTGACCTGCACGGTATTCTGGGAGTTACCATCAGCTCTATCCTAACCTGTTCTGAGTTTATGAAATCATCCTCTTTGATCGTTAAAATACTAAACTCCTGAAAATGATATGAAACGCGTTATCAAATGGATAGGAGTTACCCTGGGAACAATACTGATCGTAATGATTGTCGGGTTATTCATCCTGCAGAAAGTTACAACACTTCCCTATCCCTCTCCCGCCGATACAGGCATTACTAAACTGGAGAGAACACAATCCGCTGACGGGGTATACAGAATTAAGAACAACTGGTTAAAGAAAAACAATGCAGGGATCTATGAACTCTACATCGAAGGCAGTGCATTCGAAAGAGGGGTGTTTAACGGAAAACTTACGCGTGAACTTATCCATGAACAGGAACAATATTTCATTCAGCAAATTGAACACATCGTTCCCTCAAAACTATATCTCCGGTTTCTCAAAGTTTTTATCAGCTGGTTTAACCGGGACTTGGACAAATATATAAAGCCTGAATTTTTGAGTGAAATTTATGGTGTTTCGCTTTCAGCTTCCCATGAGTTTGATTATATCGGCAATGCCTACCAGCGGATCCTGAATTATCATGCAGCACATGATATGGGTCATGCATTACAGGATTTCCAGCTTGTTGAATGCACCTCCTTTTCTGTATGGAATGGTAAATCCTCAGACTCATCGCTCATCATTGGCAGGAATTTTGATTTCTATTTTGGAGATGATTTTGCTAAAAACAAGATTATCTCATTTACCAATCCCGACCAGGGATACCGGTTTATGACGGTAACCTGGGGGGGTATGATCGGCGCAGTCTCTGGTATGAATGAAAAAGGATTGTCGGTCACCATCAATGCTGCAAAATCTACCATCCCTGGAAAAGCCAAAACACCCATAACCATCTTAACCCGTGAGATCCTTCAATATGCTAAAAACATTGAGGAAGCTTTTAATATTGCCAGCACGACCGAGATCTTTGTTTCTGAATCCATAATGATCGGATCCGCTGAAGACAACAAATCAGCCATTATCGAGAAAACACCAGATATGTATGCATTGTACCTTCCCGATACAAATTTTATTACCTGTACCAACCACTTCCAAAGCGATTTTTTTAAAACCGACAGTCTAAACCTTCAGAACATTGAGGAGGGTTCATCCCAATACCGGTCCATGAGACTAATGGAACTGATCGATCGATATGAACGAATCTCCCCGCAGAAGATGGCAAATATTTTAAGAGACCGCGATGGTATTCATGATGAAAAAATCGGTCTGGGAAATGAAAAAGCGATTAACCAGTTGATCGCACATCATTCCATTATTTTTAAACCGGAAGAGAAGCAGGTTTGGGTTTCTGCCAACCCATACCAATTGGGCCAATACCTTGCATATGATCTGGATGATGTGTTTACTAAATATGCACCACTTACAGAAAACAGGGTAATTATCGATACCAACCTGACACTTGCTGCTGACACCTTTCTGTTCAGCCAGGAATATCAGAATTATTTGATATTCCAGAGCATGCGAAAAGAGATTATCCAAATCATCCGCAGGAAAGGAAAGGGAAACTGGAATCTGGAAAAGGCAGAAATTTTTATCCGCTCGAATCCCGATTATTACCAGGTCTATTCACTGGTTGGTGATCTCCATATGGCACGGAAAGAATATCGGCAGGCTGAACGGTATTATGTTCAATCTCTTGAAAAAGAGGTCGTTACATCAAAAGAAAGAAGAGATATCGTTGAAAAGTTAAGCCTTTCCCAGAAAAAGATAAGAAATCCTCAGGGTCCATGATGATTCCCACATAATTTTTACTTAATTTGACATAAAAACAGGGCCTATTTAATGAACTTCGCTATATCAATCCGGAATGAAAGAGGAGGTTAGAATCCCACGGTTTCCACCAGCATTACTGGTTAAATGTATCGACAGGATCAAGAACTACCTGTTGAAGACGGCAAGGAGAATGGGGCCAAACAGTATGGCAATATTTGAACTTACTCAATCTATTTGGATCGCCCGTGCAATTGGTGTAGCTGTTGAACTGGAGCTGGCCGATAGCTTGTCTGACGGACCAAAAACAGTAACAGAACTGGCTGATCTCACAAAGACCAATCCTGAAAATCTCTACCGGCTTTTACGGGCTCTTGCCAGCTATGGTATCTTTCGTGAGAAACCAAATAAAACATTCCAAATGACACCCCTTGCCAGGGGATTGAAAGAGGGTGTTGGCTCGATGAAAAACATGATTGCCCACCAGCAGAATCCGGTTAACTGGCAAATGGTTGGTGAAATGAATTACTGTATTAAAACCGGAAAGGATGTGGCGGAAAAGATACTGGGAACGGATATTTTTGAACATTTAAAAAAATATCCGGAAAAAAACAGGCTGTATAACCTTGCAATGACTGAAACGTCTGAAATAGCAAGTGCAACGGTTCTTTCTGCCTACAATTTTTCCAGGCGAAAGAAACTGGTTGATATCGGTGGAGGACAGGGATACCTGCTAAGCATCATTCTTCACGAATATCCAAAACTGGAAGGTGTTCTTTTCGATCTTCCCCACGTTGTTGACGGAGCAAAAAAAATTATTGAAAAACTGGGTGTCGATGATCGTGTTACCATTATTCCCGGAGATTTTTTTGAAACCGTTCCGAAAGGAGGAGATACCTACATCCTGAAAAGCATCATCCATGCCTTTGATGATGATCAATGCGTGGCCCTATTAAAAAATATTTATCATGCCATGACTGACCCGGGAAAACTGCTTATCGTTGAAGTGGTGATTAGCGAAGACAACGCTCCATCCTTTGGGAAAATTTTTGACCTTCAAATGTTGATTGGTGCTCCAGGGGGTAAAGAGCGGACACGCAGTGAATTTGAAGATATCCTGGGACGCTCAGGTTTCAAACTAAAGAGGGTTATTCGAACGGTATCCCATTTCAGCATTATCGAGGCGGTGAAAAAAT
>CAYZVJ010000002.1:42480-59889 GCA_964481765.1 uncultured Rikenellaceae bacterium
AAGAGGGTTATTCGAACGGTATCCCATTTCAGCATTATCGAGGCGGTGAAAAAATCATTTCATGAATCGTTATTTTTGCAATAATTTTTATTTTTTTGTGTTGCATTTTGTTAACGAGCGCTTTATTTAGGGGATTGAAATTTGAAACAGATAACGGATTGGTATGAAAGAGAAAGATCTTTATGTGGATTATAAACCACAGGAACATATCTATTATGTTGAGAAAGAAGATCAGCAATATGGTCCGATAATTTCCGGATCGTACCTGGCAAAAAATTATCTGGATGATTATTACCTGAAGCAAAAAAACCTGGAATTGTCATTGAGGACAAAGGTTATTGAGGGGAAAATCAGTCCGATTGAATATTACATGACGTTACAGGATCTGAGCATTGCCGATCTGGCAGCACGTGTGAATATTCGGCGTGTTAAACTTAAAAAATACCTGAAACCTGCGTTTTTTAACCAGATCCGTCTCCCCCTGTTGAGTAAATTTGCAGAGGTATTTGATATCCCTGTTGCAAACTTCTTCCAGATATTAATTACCCGGGAAGAGGAACACTCAACATTAAACATCAACCAATTAAACACAAAGAACCCGACATTTGTAGTAACCAAAATTGAATCGAAGCAGTAATGAGTAAAGTCCATTTTGAACATAGAATGGGGGCACATTGTGAATCCGGTACAGTTGCCAGCCTATTAAACCATGCTGGCCTGGAAATTACCGAACCACTGGTATTTGGTATTGCCGGGGGAATATTCTTCGGATACATTAATACCCCTTTCTTCACTTTTCCTACATTCATCGTACGAAATCGTCCTGGTCATATCCGGAAAAATGTGGCAAAACGTCTGGGCATTTCATTCAAGACCCATAAATTCCACAATCATAAATCCGGTATTGAAGCATTGGACTCCCTTCTTGAGCAGAATATTGCCACCGGTGCCCAGGTTGATTTCTTCTATATGAAATACATTCCGGAGTGGCAACGGGTCCATATCAATGTTCACTACATTACTGTAATCGGAAAAAACGGGGCAAATTACATTCTGAGCGACAGTTATTATCCAAAAATTGTTGAATTGGATTTCGAGCTCATGAGAAAAGCCCGTTTTGCTGGTGGCAACATGGCTCCAAAAGGATTTCTCTTCTACCCTGAAAAAATCACCGGCGAAGTACCCTTTGAAAAAGCGATCGTAACAGGGATAAAAAGTGCCTGCTACAACATGCTAAAACTGCCGGTGCCTTTTATCGGTGTCAAAGGAATATACCGGTTTGCAGATAAAATCATGGAATGGCCCAGGTTAGCCAGGGATATTGAACACCTTTCCCATGAAGTAATGAAGATCAATATCTTGCTGGAGGACCAGGGAACCGGAGGAGCCGGATTTCGTTACATGTATGCTACCTTTCTACAACAAGCATCCGGTATTCTAAATAGCCCCGCTCTCTCCGATATGTCAAAAAGAATGATGGAAATTGGTGACGGTTGGCGGAACATTTCTTATATTGCAGCCAAAATTGGAAAAAAAAGAGAATTGGGTGAAAGTAACCTGAAAGAGTTGAGTAACCTCATCAGAGAAAGAGGTGATCTTGAAAAAGTATTCTTTCAGGATTTGAGTAAAACGGTGTAAGAATAGTGTAAAACTGTAGCAGGAATGAATCAGGTGAATATTTCCGGTTTGAAGGATGAAATTAAAGCCCTGATTATCGAAGCATTAAATATACAACACGTTAAACCAGAAAATATTAATACCGGCGATCCCCTGTTTGCGAGGGACAATATTCTGGGTTTGGATTCCATTGATGCTATCGAGATTGTCATGGCTATACAACGAAAATATAATGTCAGAATTGCCGATCAAAACCTGGCACGCACCGTGCTGGAATCCATTGATACAATCGCTGAATTTGTTGCCAAAGAATTAGCACATATAGAATAATATTCATTCTTCATCAGGTTGCCTGATCCACATTTCTTCTGTATAATTCTCACGGCCCATACCTGGTCTGACATATCGAGTTAATTTTTGGTTGTGATGAAACATTCGTACCTCCTTGCCGGAATAAAATTGAGCCATTTTTTTCGACTGATCAGGCGGAATGGATTATCCTCTCGTCCAAAATACCTGCTCCGGTTCCTTTTTTTGTTGCAAGGAGGAATCTGGTCATCTTTCCTCTCCACTCTCGAGAAAAAACGGCTTGGTGAAAAGATAAAGAATTTTCAGCCACCTGATGATCCGATTTTCATCATTGGACATTGGAGGACAGGGAGCACCTATCTCCATCAATTGTTAAACCTGGACGAACGATTTGCATCCCCAACGGTTTTTCAGGTCTCCGTTCCCGATAATTTTCTGGTTTCCAGACGATATTATAAACCCATTATGACCCGCATGCTGGAAAGTGTTCGTCCGATGGATCAGGTAAAGCTTGGTTTTGATGAGCCACAAGAGGATGAATATGCGATTTTGAAAATGGGCATGCAATCACCCCTCGAAAAACTGATCTTCCCTAGAAACCAAAGCTATTTTCTCTCCGGTTATTCTACCTTCGTTCCGGACACAACTCAACTCAACGCATGGATCGATTCATTTACATTGTTTTATACGAAACTTGTTTTTCAATACAAAAAAAGGATCCTGTTTAAAAATCCTTTTCATTCCCTGCGAATCGAGCTGTTAAAAAAGATGTTCCCAAATGCCTATTTCATCCACATTTACCGAAATCCATACGTTGTCATTCCCTCCACACAGCACATGTGGAGAATTGTTGGAAGACAAAACTGTCTGCGACAATATCATTCCGATTCACCGTTTTCTGAAGTGGTTGCCGTTTATAAGATGATGATGACTAACATCAGGAAATCCTTGGATTCACTCCCGGAGAACAGCTATAGTGAGGTAAAATTTGAGGAGATTGAAGCCAATCCGCTGCGCATACTCAAAACCCTGTATGATCAAATGGGCCTGACTTTCCCCTCAGAGCAGGAACAGGTAATACTCAATTTTCTCAGGCAAAACAAAGATTATAGAAAAAACAGATATACATTATCCGCTGAGGAAGCGAATCAGATTTCAGTTGAATTAAGTCATGAATTGAAACGATGTGGTTATGAGAATCCATATAACCGAATCGTGACACGCGGAATGGAAAGAGTTTATGAAAAGTAGAAGCAGCATGAAATTTAAACTGATATACCCGAGATGGGAGAAGCTGGTGGGGCAGACCATTTTTAATCTTCCCCCGCATGGTCCGGTTGTATTTGCAGCAGCCCTGCCCGATTTTGTTGAGATTGATTTCATTGATGAAAACGTCCAGCCGCTTGACTTTGAGGATCCGGCTGATTTTGTTGGTATTTCAATGATGCTCACCATACAGCTTAAACGGGGCTGGGAGATCGCCCATGAATACCAGAAAAGGGGAATAAAGGTGATCTTCGGAGGGATCGCTACCATGTTGCATGCTGAAGAATCACTGCAACATGCCGACTCCATATTCCTCGGTGAAGTAGAAGGCAGACTGGAACAGGTCTTTGAGGACTTCAAACAAAACCGGTTAAAGAAAGTCTATAATTATTTGAATCAGGAGCCATTGGATGTCTCCATTGTAGGCCCTGCACGCAGGGATATTCTTACCCGGGAACTTTACTTCCATAAAGGAGTGCAAATGGTTGATCTGTTCCATGCGTCGCGGGGGTGCAGGTTTAATTGCTACCCATGTGCTGTCTCTTTTCTGGGTGGAAGAGTATTCCGGCCACGACCGATCGAAAAATCAATCGAGGAATTGGAAACCATTGAAAACAATCGGCTCTTCATTGTGGATAATTCCCTCGCACAGGACACACAATGGGAAAAAGATCTCTTCAAAGCCATGATCCCCTTGAAAAAAAACTGGTGCAGTCATACCATTGAAGATAAACCCGAAGTGTTGGATCTTGCTGCCCAGGCTGGTGCGTGGTATGTTTACCAGGCAATATTTGATACCTCTGACTACATCAGAAAGAGAATACAACGGTACCATGACGTTGGCATTTCAGTGGAAGGGACCATCTTGCTCGGGATGGATAACCAGACCGAGGATGACATAAAACGTTTGATTGATTTTCTGCTTGAAATTAACCTTGATCTCGCTGAGTTCACCGTCTTGACACCCTTCCCACATACCAAAGCACATGATGATCTTAAAAAAGAACACCGGATTATCAGTAACGATTGGAACGATTACAACGCCGGTAAGGTCGTTTTCAAACCAAAGCATATGTCTCCGGAACGGTTACAGGAATTGTACCATTATGCCTGGGATTCATTTTATAAGGATGAAACACAGGAGCAGAAAATGTTTGGATTAATTATGAAAGTAATCGAAAAAGAGATGGATGATGGTACCTACCAACCCCGGAGAAGAGATCTTGCCGATAAAAGTTTCGGAAGGGTTATTCAACGGTAATCGCAGGAAACCGTATGCTTAACCTGGTGAATTTTTTTACACCATGAAAGGTCAGGATCAGTTTGTTGAAGAAATATATCACTTCAAGGGTGAATGGGGAATCCCTTCCCTGTGTGGTTTGAAAATTGTTAAAAAAAATGAGAATGCAATCATCCTGGTGACTGAATTTTATGATATTAACCCTGGTACATCGATAACGAATTGGAATACTCATCTGGCGCATGAGATCTGCCAGAAACACCGGATTGATCCGAACCGTATGATATTTATCGAGCGGACGCCGAAAACGAGTTCAACCCTCTCTTTTTATCAGGAGACTTTTGATCGCGTCACGTTTGCATGGGATGGGGAATCGCTTACTGATCCTCAATGGGAAAGGATAAGTAAAGCTGAGGTTATTAAACTGATGGATAAGTAACATTGAAAATGTCATCATATGAACCTGCATGAAATAACCAATATGCCTCCGGGCTGGGATTTTATTCCTGAAATTGAAAAACAACCATCCGATGTTGTTGAGAAGTATCAGGTTGAAAAATTGGTGAATCTGTTGCATTATCTTTCCGGTAATTCCACCTTTTACTCCGCGCTGTTCAAACAGTGTGGATTGGATATCGGTGCAATCAGAACCCTGAAAGATCTCTCGCATATTCCCCCAACGACAAAAAATGACCTGCAGTTATATAACCTGGATTTTCTCTGTGTAGGAAAGGAAAAAATCATAGATTACATTACCACTTCCGGGACCCTTGGTGACCCCGTTACCCTGGCAATGACTGATCAGGATCTGGATCGTCTTGCGTACAATGAAGCCATCTCCTTTGCCTGTGCCGATGGTTCTTCCAATGATATCTATCAGCTTGCGCTGACCATTGACAAGCGGTTTATGGCTGGCCTGGCCTATTGGATGGGAGCCCGAAGGCTGGGAGCAGGAGTTGTCAGGGTTGGAGGCGGTATTCCGGAATTGCAGTGGGATACTGTTCAACGACTATCCCCAACAACAATCGTTTGTGTACCATCATTCATTCTGAAACTGATTGAATATGCCGAACAGCAAAAGATAGATTATCGCAACTCCTCATTAAAAAAGGCGGTATGTATTGGAGAACCGATCCGAAATCCTGATTTCACACTTGGCCCGATCGGGACAAGAATAAAGGAAAAATGGGGCCTTGCACTCTATTCAACCTATGCATCCACAGAGATGTCAACCGCTTTTACAGAATGCGGACAGGGAAAGGGCGGTCATCATCACCCGGAACTAATCATTGTTGAATTTCTTGACGAGAAGGATACCCCGGTTCGTGAAGGGGAGGCCGGTGAAGTTACAATTACTACTCTCGGTGTGGAGGGCATGCCCCTGTTGCGCTATAAGACCGGAGATATCTGTTTCCACTATACAGATCCCTGTCCATGCGGGCGTCAGAGCATGCGGTTGGGACCGGTTATTGGCAGAAAAAATCAGATGATCAAATTCAAAGGAACCACACTCTATCCCTATGCTTTATACGATATTCTCGATAACCTGAAGGAGGTGGTGAATTATGTTGTAGAGGTGTATACCGACGAGATTGGTACGGATCAAATCTTGATCCGCATCGGATGTGAACAGATACCACAAGGCTTTGAAAAGGAGATCAAAGATCATTTCCGTGCACGCCTGCGGGTTGCTCCCGCCATTCGTTTTGAATCCATCGACTACATCAATAAGATACAAAATCACGGATCGGGAAGAAAAATGGTAAAATTTATCGACCACAGGAACAATAAAAAACAACAGAATAGCTAAACAGGATCATTCCTGTGGTGTACAGGGTATAGCGTCAGGAGTCCATCAGTACATATTCCCTATAAGCCAACCATCCGGTTTGTCAATCAACGGTACTCAAATGTAAATCCAGCTTGCATAAATTTACTCACCTCGGTTACAAAACTGAGTACCAGGTCTCCTTTTTCCATGGTCTCTTCCCGCATGATTTTGTCCATACAGATGAATACCATTGGAGGTCCGACGTATCCCATGGAAGCCATTTTTGAATAGAAGGCATCCCTGGGGATCCCAAGGTTTGCAGACTCTTCCAGAATAATCTCAGAAATATGCCTGGATGGAAAATTAACCTGGAAAAAGCGGATCTTGCGAATGTCAATGGGATAACGGGTAAGCATCCGTTTTAAACCCTGGTAAAAAACCGAACCCTCCTCCTCATGAAAATGTTCGCGTAATTGCTCATTAAACATCTGTGATAGGTGGTGTAATCCTTGTTCATACTCATCCCTGGGATTAATCCAATAGGCGGGACGGTGGTTCAACATCGATGCTGGTTTCTTCCCACCGATGGATTCCATATAGGAGTTTCCCAGGTAAAATCCACCGGTTATCTTATTTTCTGCCTGCAATACAATAGCCCCTGCTCCATCACTCAAAAAGTACCGCAAAAAAACCTCTTCTTTCTTCAGGATCTCCTGATGATAATATTCGGCACGCAACTCGGAGGATGACATGCTGGAAGAGATGATGAGGGCATTACTATACCTGCCAGACTGCAACAGGTCATGTGCCACTACCACTCCCTTATATGCCGAAGTGCAATTAGCATGTATGGATAGTTCGCTGCAATGCTCGATTCCCAGTGCTTCCTGTATTCTTACCGAAGCGGTTGGCATCTGGTCCTGGTGAGCACTTCCGTAAATGATCAGTTCCAGATCGTTCGGGTGAAGACCGGCCATATCCAACGCTTTCCTTGCCGCTTTTACTGACATGGTCACATTATCATCGGTAAACTCCCTGGTTTCAGGGTCAATGGCAAAATGATAGTACTCCACCTCCAGCATCTCTTTCATCAACAGCTTCATCCTTTTCAGCCATTTTTGTATTCGTACAGGCGCCCTGGTCAACTCACCCAGAAAATAATCAACCTCATCAATGGTTACCGGAGTCCCGGGCAGATATGAGCCAGTACCTGTCAGCTTAATGTGCACATTATTTTTCATTACTCTTATCAAATTCCATCAACTGTTTTTCTACATATATCCGGTTATACTTTCCTTGCAGGAATTTTGCCAATCGCACTGCATAGTTCAGTATAACCTTTTTATCCAACACTTTATCCACAACTCCCCATGCAAGTGCTTCCCACGGCGTAAAACTATGTCCTCCAAGAACGATTTCAAACGTTTTTAAAGTATCGGTTAAGTTTAGCATATAATGCACTCCGCCCAAGCCAGGCAGTAAATTAAAGGATGATTCCGGTAATCCGAGAACAGCTCTTTCGGAACAAATTCGGATATGGCAGCTCAATGCCAGTTCAAAAGCAGCTCCCAGGCAAACTCCTGTAATAACAGCAATAACAGGTATAGACATTCTGTTGAAAAAACGAAAGGTTTCCAGGTTTTCAATCAAGAAATCATGATGTTGATTTTCCTGGCCTGACCGGCTTTCCGAATAATCTTCGGTGACGTTTTGAAGCAGGTCTTTCAATTCAGCACCAGAGGAAAAGTGCCGGCCTTTTCCGTAAACCAGTATTGCATTGATCTTTTCATCTGGAATGACATTCCTGACAAGATCACCCAGTTCTTTGAAAAACAGATTATCCATGGAATTGTTTGGTGGCCTGTTCAGCACCAAATGTCCTATCATTTCCTCCACTTTCCACTCTATGGTTGAATAGTGATCCACAATTAAAATAGGATTATTACTTTATTTATATCTCAAAGATGATCATTCCCGCTACCCGTTTCCTGGAATGCGAAATAGAACAGCAGATGTTTTGTATCCCCCTGTTATAACAACAACCTTTCAAATGATCTGACAACCGGAGTACCGGTTTCCCAAAATCGTCGTTTAATATCTCTATTTCCCTGAAATCTCCCTCGTGCTGAAGCTCAGTAAACAGTAGCTTTTTTATAATGTATCGTCCTGCAAGGCTCCCGGCATTCGCTTTACCAGGGAAAAGTTCCAGTTCCCTCGGTGTGAACAACGGCTCAAGAACAGGTTTTTTGTTAAAGCGTTCGTACCAATCATCAAGTAACATGATCTCATGTTTCTTTCCATATTTAACCAAATGATTCACTGTAGCATGTGATTAACAACCATAAAGTTCAGTCTGATTCATTTTCTCTTCGCTTTGCTTCTTTACGGGCAAGATCACAAAATAGTCTTGTCTCTTCTATGAAGGCTTCCTCAGCGCTTTTACTCCTGCAATAATAGATCGCTCTGGTAATGGCTTGAATGACTTCCCTTGGTTTATTATGAACCATGGATTTCAACAGATGGACGGAATAAGATAAGGTTTCACCAGAAGCCACAACATGGTCTACAATATTCAATTCCAATGCTTTTGCTGCACCAATCATATCACCACCAATGATCATCTCATAACTCACGCCTCCTTTGAGGAGTTTTGATAACCGGCGAATACCTCCAAGGCCGGGCATCAAATTGTGGTTTACTTCAGGAAAAGCAAACAGGGTTTTTTCGCCGCAAACTCTAATATGGCAGGCTAACGCAATTTCAAAGCCCCCTCCAAAACAGATTCCGTCAACAGCGGCTACAACGGGAATATCCAATTCTTCAATTGATTGTAACAATCGTTTCCCCTGTTCTATTTTCGTTTGAAGCAGGTTTTTCTTCCCGGTTATTTCAAATAATTCCTGAATATCTGCCCCCGAAGAAAAATGCCTGCCACTACCTGTAAAAACAAGACCTTTCAGCCTGTTTTTATGACGAAAATCTTCCAACTCGCTATCCTTCAGAAAATCCGGTTCAGACAGGGAGTTTGCTGGAGGATTATCCAGGGTAATGATTCCAACAGGGTCATCAACACTAAATTGAATATGTCTTTTATTATCCATTAAGCATCATTAAAATCTCTTGTGGCATATCAATGGGTGTCCTTGTTTCATCCAGCAATAACGTTTTGACAGTTGCTTTTGATACCTTTTTATTTGTACCGGATTGAAGCATTTCATGATGAAAAATCAGATAAGGATCTTCCCTTCCAATGGATGTATTGATCACCAGTTTATCAAAAAGTTTGATCTCTCTTATGTATTTAATGGATGTCTCAACCACAACCAGAAAATTACCTGATTTTCTGAAGAAGTCGATGAGTCCTTTCTCCTTTATAATCTCCCACCTTGCATGTTCGAAATAGTTGAGATAAACGGCATTGTTCACATGGTTAAATGAATCGAGCTCATATCCCCTAACCTCAACAATACTTTGAAACATAGATATAATTATTTAATGATTTGTCTTCCGGAAATGATTCGTCACAGGATAACTCCCATTTGCTTTCCCAAAGTTTTTGTATGAAAATACAAATGTAAAAATTAATTTTATTTCAATTTCCCTCGATACAATCTTACGGACACATTCCGTTTAGTATCCATAATAATGAATTGAATGGTGAAAACTTCACAAGGCTATGTCAGATGAAAAGAAGTTAAATCTGGATTACCAGACAATAAAAGAACTGGAGCTTATGTATGGTGAAGGCTCCGGTTTAACACTGTTTGACATGTTAAACAGGACCGTTACACCCGGAGGAAGTGAATTTTTACGAAAAAGATTCAGAAATCCCCTTTGTGACAGAGAAGAGATCTTACGCAGGCAGGCGAGTATAACATACATCATGGGCCGGTTTGAAAACTGGGATATTAAGGCATTTAAAAATTTGATGGATCAGGTCGAACAGTATTATTATTCGAAAGCAGAACCGGTATCCAGTCAACATAAAATTGCAATCTACCTGGAAGGTTTGATTGATATGATCCGGAATAAAAATTTCCGGCAAACCATCTTTAATGGAACCCGGATAACCATCGTTTTCATCTCCTTGCTTTCTAATTTTTTACACCGGATTTCTTCCGATGATTTCCCCTCCCTGTTGCTGGAAATAACCGGTGAGCTGGCTCGAATTCTCGGATCTGAACCCTTTTCAAGGATTATCCACAAAGGATTAGACAAGGGCGTGAGCACCGCACAGCTCATTTACTACGACAAACTATTCAGAGAGAAGCATAAGGCAGCGGTGATCAACCTGGTTTCCCTCCTTTACGAACTGGATGTTTTGATCTCCATGGCAAAAGCCCATGATGAATATGGTCTTGTTTTCCCGGAAATTATCGATTCCAGTGAGCCGGAAATGGAAGTCGAGGGATTATACCATCTATTTCTTAAAAATCCCGTCGGTAATTCCACCCAATTCAGTAACAAGAGTAATTTTCTTTTCCTGACAGGTCCAAACATGTCCGGGAAAACCACTTTTTTAAAATCTTGTGGCATCGCTGTTTTTCTTGCTCATCTTGGAATGGGAGTCCCTGCAACTTCCATGCGAATGACACTGTTTCAATGCCTCTTCAGTAGCCTGAACACCACGGATAATCTGAGCCTCGGATACAGCTATTTCTACAGCGAGGTCCTCCGGATAAAGAAAGCCGCAGAAAGCCTCCGGAATCATGAAAAATCGTTCATGATATTCGATGAACTATTTAAAGGAACAAATGTAAAGGATGCCTACGATGGATCAATCCTTGTGATCGATGGATTGATGAAATGGAAATCATCACTCTTCATTCTTTCCTCGCATCTGCTGGAACTGGAACATGCAATACGGGACTATCCGAACACTTTTTTTCAGCATTTTGATTCCGATGTTGTTAATGGGAAACCCGTTTTCAACTTTGGATTACACGACGGGATATCAACCGAAAGACTGGGTTTATTAATCCTGAAAAATGAACAAATCGATGAGATGTTGGATCCGCAGAGTGCAGCGAATTAATCGGGTGTCTCTTCCTCCTCAATAAAATTAAATGGCGATAACACCAGCTTTTTCAGTACATGTCCAAGTTCATACATATCATCATCTCCCACCTCATAATGCCAGTTGACAACCATTTTTTTCTGATGCCCTTCGACCTCTCCCAATATCTTAAGTATGTTGTAAATCCACTTGGTTGCAGCCGTGTTAATGTATTCAAATTTCAGGTCAATTGTAGTATGATCGGCCAATGATTTAGCATATTCTTTTACCCAAACCATCACCGGTTTGAAAAAATCTGCCGGGTTTTCGGGAATTGACCGGCCGATAAATTGGAGATTGCCATCTTGTAAACTAACGAGTGGAGATTTCCTTGTAGATTCAATAAGTAAATCTTGCATGTCAGGTTTATTCTTTTATTGCCTGGAATAAAAATAAAACATTTAATTCAAAAGTAAAAACCAACTTCCCTTCCCCATCCATCATCCGTGGCTAAGAAGCAACCCGAATATGTTCTGATCTGTCTATTTACCGGCGATTACACCTCATTCGATTCTACGACCGGAAGATGAACATCGGAATGGTTGTTTGCTGAATCATCCGTTTCAGATTATTCGGGCTCAGCAAACGATATATCATACTTCTCCTGGGATTCGTAAATGAAATAATATGAATATTCTCTTCTTTAACAAAATCCATTATCCCATTGATCATGTCCTCGTTCTTGATTAACCGAAGGTCGATGGAATAATTGCTGTAATCCTGCTCGATCACCTCCTGAAGTTCATGCATTTTTTGAACTTTCAGTGTGTTATCATCCTCATTCTCAACATGAATGCAAAAGTATTTCACCTTGAAAGGAGCCATAAGGGCAAGCAGTGTTCTCAAGGATGTAAAATCGGAATCGAGGAAATCCGTGGCATAGAGAAGATTGATGTTTTCCACACCCTGAAATTCAGCCTCTTGCGGAACGACCAGTAATGGAACAGTTACATTTTGGGCAATTTTCAAACAGAGGATTTCAGACTGTTGGGTAATTTTATCTGGTTCCCTGCTAGTACCCAGAATAATTAATTCAGGCCGGTAGTGGTTGCTCATCTGAATAATTTCACTTTCCAGCGATCCCAGCGCCTTTGAATAGTGAATTCTTGCCCTTGTAACTGTTTCAGGTTTTACTTTTTCTTTCAATTTCGACGTGAATGCAAGAATATTTTCTTTACACTTCTCCTCGATCAACTGTAACTCTTCGTCATGATATTTTTCAAACGTGCTTGTTTGCTTTATTCGCTGTTTCTTAAGGGGGTCATCGTATACATGGAAAAGACGAATTTCACCGTGCAGGTTCTCAGCCAAACTGATGGCATATTGAGCTGCTGTTACAGCCACATCCGAAAAGTCAACCGGGACCAGAATTTTCCTGAAGTGTGTTGCTTTCTGATCATCCAGTTTCCCGTATTTGCCCGTCAATTCCACGATTACCCCGATAGCTTTCTCAACATCGCTATCCTTAACTTTTACCGTCACCCCTTCGGTCCTTTTCATTTTTCTTGATGTGTCGCTTTCATCGAATGCAAGGAAAGATTCAATACTGCACGAATCAAGATGGCTTTTAAGAAAATAGGCTGCATGGGAATTCCCCAGTGTAATAATATTAATCAAGGTGCTGCTCATAGCCGGGTCATTGAGAATGTGATCATTTTTTGCCACTAAAATTTACAAAATATTATGGTTATTTCCCAATCCCGGAAGGGATAAAAGGTCTTACTAATGAAGAGAATAATGATATATGGGGACGGGAACAGGTTCTTTATAAAGGAATTAGGGCGTCATTCAAAGATCACCGGGTATACCAGCTGCACGTTTACTTTTTCACCGTATTGCCTCCCGGATCTCCATCTTGGGGAGGATTTGACCACCCTGATTGCCTCCCGGTCCAGCAACGGATCAACCACCTGTATCGCCTTAACGTCTTCCACTTTTCCGTATGTGTTTACTATAAACTGGATCAATACTTCCCCGGTAATACCACGTTCTCTTGCGTTTTCAGGATATTTCAGATTCTTGCAGATATAATCATTAAAATCCTGATACCCGTTTACGGAAAATTGCGGCATTTCATCAACCCATGTAAAGAAAAGGGTGCCCGTTGCTGTTCTTCCAGTATCCCCTTTTTCCAATCCTTTCTCAACATCCATATCGGCTGACACACTTTTTGCCGGAAGGGTAGCAACTTTTTTGGCTGCTGATTTTCCAGCTTCAGATACGGTTTTAACCTCAACACCGGCAACCTGTTTAACTCCTTCAATCAAAAGGGTATCCACTGGTTCATCCGGTATCATTTCCTCAGCTGCTTGTGCAAGACGAACATCCCTTTCGGGGAAGTCTTTTTCTTCCATTTCTCTTTCACCTGTAATTACAGTCGTTTCTTCCGTTAATTCAGATTCCTTATTATCAAGAGGGTAGGTTGATGAATCCGGGCGCCTGGACGATTCAGGAGGAGTTTCAATTTGTGCTTCAGGTGTGGATTCTTCCACCCGGGTAATCCGATCCTCACTTTTCATTTCTTCCTCCTGTATCTGTTCGGCCACATAGTTTTCGTGACGGAAAATATCGGTATTTATAAGACCAAATATACCAAGAATGATAAGTATTATAGCTGCTGCAGATATGTATATTAATGTGGGATTAAGCCTTCTTTCTCTACCATAAAGCATTTTTGTGGGCCTGGTTGAATACCTGCTTCTGATTTTTTTTCGCAGGGCTAAAACAAGCTCGTGCTGCCTCTTTTGATCGGTGAGGTTTTTATATCCCTCAACCGCATCCCTGCACATTTCACACTCCTCCATATGCAGCCTGACAACCTCCAGGTCCTTATTGCTGAGCATTCCGGAATGATACCGGTTAATAGCATCCAGGGTTAAACAACCAGAAGCATTGAACAGATTGCGCGTATGTTTTGATTTAATCATCACCTCTGTTTAGGATTTTTTGTAAATTCCTTTTGCCATTCTGTATATAACTTTTTACCTGCTTGAGGTTGTAGCCAGTAAGGCTGACGATCTCTTTATACGACTTTTCCTTCAGGTACATCAACTCAATACATTTCGATTGCTCTTTTGACAGCATCGCAATTCCACTTGAAAGTGCTTCCAACATATGATCCAGTTCTCTCTCATTGTTCAGATGCATTTCGTCTGCAGATTTCATAATCGATTCTCTTAATTTGATCAGTTCAGCTTCATGGTATCTGTTTACTGTCCGCATTTTTCTCAATTGCATCAGACAATGATTCCTGGTAAGTGTGTACAACCAGGATTTAAAATGCTCCACACGATGGTTCACCAGATCATCCATCAGGTTTTCAAATATCTGCATCACAGCATCTTTTGAATCTTCTTCACTCTTCAGGTATTTGAGACATATACCCAACACCAGGTGGGTGTATCGTTCAAACAATACGCCGATCCATTCCGGATTACGATCTTCCCGGTACCGTGCGATTATGTCCTGATCGCTGTATTGATCCGGCTTCCCTTTTCCATCCCTATGTGTTACTCTGAGAAACAAAACAACTGTTTTGATTTTTAGTGTATAACAAAAGTAATAAAAAGGCTCATTCCTGGAAAAATGATGTCATTTCATTATGGAATTTACGTTGCGACTGCATCCCATCAATGAAATCAATTCTTTTTCATTATGGAAATCACCTATCCCGAAGAAAAGAGAATTTTATCTATAGACGGTATAGTTATTGTACAATCCAATTAAAAAAATGTATCATGAAAACCAGACATAAATTTAGACAGTTGATCATACGGAGGTTGGCGATTCCTTTGCCAGCCCTGCTGATGATCTTTTTTGCAAACGCCCAGGTTGTTCCTCCTCCTGACCGGTGGCCAACCTGGAATGAAGAGAACCAGGACCAAACCTTATCTCCTTATTTCTTTGTACAGAGTGATGATCCTTCAACCGACAGATTACCGCTCAAGGAGACCCGCGCCAATGTAAACATAGCAGGGGTAATTGCCGATGTGACCATAACGCAAACCTATAAAAATGAGGGGCAAAATGCACTGGAAGCTATTTACGTCTTTCCCGCTTCCACCCGCGCTGCGGTATACAGTATGACGATGACAATCGGGGAACGTGAGATTGTTGCCATTATCCAGGAAAAGCAGAAAGCACGGGAAAGCTATGAACAGGCAAGGGAAGAAGGAAAATCCGCATCTCTCCTTGAGCAGATGAGGCCCAATGTATTCCAGATGAATGTTGCCAATATCCTTCCGGGTGATGTGATAAAAGTTGAAATGAAATATACGGAATTGCTCATCCCCGAAAGTGGCCTGTACGAATTTATCTATCCCACCGTGGTTGGCCCCAGGTACTCGAATACCCTGGCTGAAAATGCTACCCCTGAAGAGGGATGGATCGCCAATCCCTATACCCGTGAGGGAGAGGATCCTTTCTATGCTTTCAATATTTCCATTGGGATTACTGCCGGTCTGGCCATTCAGGATGTCCGGTCCCCTTCCCATGATATGAACATCAATTTTGAAAACCGGTCTACTGCGATACTGACACTTTCACCCGAAGATAAGTCAGGGGGAAATAAAGACTGTATTGTACAATATCGTCTTACCGGTAACAAAATCGAATCGGGATTGCTGCTGTATGAAGGAGTCGAAGAAAATTTTTTCCTGGCAATGATCCAACCTCCGAAAATCGTTAAGAAGGAGTTGATTCCTCCGAGGGAATATGTTTTTATTGTCGATGTTTCGGGTTCAATGTATGGATTTCCACTGAATATTTCAAAAACGCTGATGCGGGATCTGCTATCAAACCTCAGGATTACCGATCGGTTTAATATCCTGCTTTTTGCCGGTGGTTCAGAATTGTTCGCTGAACAATCACTTCCGGCAACCAGCGAGAATGTATCCAGGGCAATCCAGTTTATCGATAACCAGCAGGGGGGGGGTGGTACAGAACTGCTTCCTGCATTAAAACGGGCACTCTCCTTAACAGGAACTGAAAATTATTCAAGGAGCTTTGTCATTGCAACCGACGGTTACGTAACCGTCGAAAAAGAGGCATTCGACCTGATCCGTGAAAATCTTGGCAGGGCTAATTTCTTCACCTTTGGTATTGGAAGCTCAGTTAACCGTTACCTGCTTGAAGGGATGGCTCATGTGGGAACAGGAGAGGCATTCATCATCACCCAGGAAAATGAAGCTGAAAGCAAAGCGGAAAAATTCAGAACCTACATCCAAACTCCCGTACTTACAAACATAATGCTTCGGTTTGAGGACTTTGAAGTGTTTGATGTTGAACCATTAACAATCCCCGATGTTCTCGCTGAAAAACCGGTGATCGTATATGGTAAATGGAAAGGCAAACCCAACGGTAAAATCAACCTGACCGGCGACAGTGGTGAAGGAGAGTACAAGGTAAGTCTCGATGTTGGTTCGACGTCCCCGGTAAAATCAAATATCGGCTTAAAATATCTCTGGGCCAGGGAAACAATTCGACTACTGGATGATTACACTTCATTGGGAAGATCCACAGAAGAACATGCACGGAAAATCACTGACCTTGGTTTGAAATATAACCTGTTAACCAATTATACATCCTTCATAGCCATCGATTCAGAGATCCGGAATGAGGGTGGTAACGTGACCACTGTCAAACAACCCTTACCCTTACCTGAAGGAGTAAGCAACTATGCCGTTGGTGGTGCTTATCCGGTTCATGGTATTGCTTCAGCACCCCGAACAGTTCAAAAATCAGGTGACGTCAAATGGGCCAGGGTATCAGAGCTTTCTTTAGAAACGGAGGATATGATCTCCCTTGATGAAGATCCGGGAGTGGAGAGAAAAGACCGAATCTTTGTATCTGTGGAAACAATGCCTGAATTCCCGGGTAAAACAGAAGGACTGAAACGATTTATTGAAAAACACCTGAACTATCCGGAGAGGCTAAAAGATGCAGGTATTTCCGGTAATGTATTTGTTGAGTTTGTTGTGGATGTTGACGGTTCTGTAAAAGAGGTACAGATCCTCAGGGGAATTCATCCGGAACTTGACAAAGAAGCCATCCGGGTGATCAGGCTGACCTCAAATATGTGGAAACCAGGAAAACAAGAAGGAAAAGCAGTCAGGGTGCGGATGGTGATCCCGGTTAAGTTTGGTTGAGGTG
>CAYZVJ010000002.1:59989-71281 GCA_964481765.1 uncultured Rikenellaceae bacterium
GAAGGAAAAGCAGTCAGGGTGCGGATGGTGATCCCGGTTAAGTTTGGTTGAGGTGTCGGGTAAATACAACCTGTAAACAAAGGGGCTCTATCTTGCAACAGCCCCTTTATTTTTTCTCCTCTCCCTATCCCTGAATTGGTTCCGGTTTGATTCAGCTTCTACTGAAAAGTGTTTTTTGTTCCTCTTCCCAGAAGGTTGGGTAATCTTCATCGAATTTTTTGAGAATAGCCGTGATGATGGTTTCTCTCATGTACTTGGAACGGTTATCCACCTTGTAACGGTCAAAGAAAGAGTTCAATGCATTCAACTCCCTGTCATTGAACATGATAGTATACCTGTTGGTCCGCTTCAGATGATCTTCTTTGGTCTTTCTTCGCCTCAAAATCAATAGTTTACATGAGATAAGAAACTTCAACCCTGTAAATATAAACAAATAGGGATGAAAAAAAACCCCGGCGGACAATGACCAATTAACAAATAATTAACAATTCACTCAAACTCCTTCGGCACCCCGCAGATCAATTTAAAGGGTTTGTCACCCTTGTTGCGGTACTGGTGTTTCTCATTGGGCAATACAAGGGCAAAATCACCCTGTTTCACCGTCTGTTCTTCCCCTTTTTCATTAACCAGGGCACCATTTCCCTCGATGATATAGTTCATGTGTTCGTAGTTGTGTTGATGGTAGGGTGTATATCCTCCCGGTTCAACGGTAAATACCCGGTAGGAGTAAACCGGGGCTCCATCCTTTCCCGAAAGAGGAACCTGTTTAAACGCGTTATGCGCTCCTTCCATCTCAACTTTTTTTCGTTCAACCTTGTCTAACGGAATGATTTTCATGTCTCGATAGTTTTGTCTTTTTCAATTGTTTCAAAAGTAGTAAGGATGGATCATCCTCCCAACCGAAATGGTAAAAAACAGATTCTAAATAGTGATTCGAATGATGGTCAGCGAAGGGAGGAGTTCTTAATGATCAATCGGGTATCAATAACCCGTGTAATGGGGGGATAGTTATCTGTCTTCTCTAAACGGTCGATCAGCAGCCGAACCGCTTCCTTCCCCATCTCATATCCATGCTGTTCCACTGCACTCAGGGGGGGATCAGTCAGGTTAGCTATCTGCCCATTGGTAAATCCGACGATGGCAATATCCTGGGGTACCCTGTAGCCCGATTCCTTAACAATCTTCATGGCTTCGGCTGCAGTAAGATCATTAACCGCAAAAAAAGCATCCGGTTTGGACAGTCCGCCAAGCAGTCCCGGTATCACTTTCCTCGCCTCCTCCATTGTATCGCATTTGATGATCCAATCCGGATCGGGATTCAGGTTATAGGTTTTCATCGCCCGCAGATAACCAGTTTTTCTATCCTTTCCGATCAGCAAATGGTCGGATGCTGCCAGATGGATAATGCGCCTGCATCCGACATTGATCAGGTGTTCGGTTGCAAGAAATGCACCCTGTTCATCATCAACGACCACCCGGTCACTGATGATCTCTTCACATACTCTGTCGAAGAAAACAATGGGAACATCATGTTGCTGGATTTCCCTGAAATGATCGAAATTTCTGGTCTCTTTCGAAACAGAGACCAAAATACCTTCCACCCTGCCCGATAACAGGGCGTGCACATTTTTTACTTCCCGTTCATAGCTTTCATTCGACTCACAGATCATCACCTGATAGTTGGAATTATAAGCTACATCTCCAATTCCGCTGATAACTGTTGAGAAAAAATAGTGAACAACTTCCGGGATGATAACCCCGATGATCTTGCTTTTTCTGCTCTTCAGGCTCAGGGCTATGGGATCCGGCTGGTAATGCCATTTCTCTGCCAGCTCATTCACTGCCTTTTTGGTAGCAGGACTGATATCCGGATGATCCTTCAGTGCTCTGGAAACCGTTGAAGGAGATATTCCGAGGGCTTTTGCAATATCCTTTATAGTAACCTGTCCTTTGTGCATGGTAAATACCCGGGATTAAATGGATCAGATGCTATCTTATTGCAGTGCAATTCAGTTAAAGATAATAAAAAAAATATGGAATGTGCGTGTTTCTCCCATTTCGCTCCAAACAGGATTGGGTTCACTGATAATGATTGAGTAAAATGGTCCCGGACTATGTTGTCACAAAGAGCAGTAAAGGATAAAAATCCGATTTCAAACGTTTGCGGAAACGATTGCGGCAATTTATTGAAAATAAATAGCTTAAGTTATGCTTTTTCTCCTATATTTGTATACGTTATTTCCACAATAGACAAAACCTAAATTTACATTAACCTAAACTTCTATTCTATGAAGCAAAATCGTGTGATCCGGAAGCTATTTTTTCTGATCCTGATCTGTTTTATTCCCATCTGGGTCATGGGTCAGGAAATCGTGGTTTCCGGAAAGGTAACTGATGTTGCAGACGGGACAGGAATACCCGGAGTCAATGTCGTTGTAAAGGGAACAACCTTTGGGACAACCACTAACCTGGACGGTAATTACCGCCTCACGGTCAGCAGGGATGCAACGCTGGTTTTTTCCTTTATTGGTTACTCAACCCAGGAAATAGCAGTGAACAATCAGTCAACCATTAATGTTTCCATGGTTCTGGATATCCAGGCTCTGGAAGAGGTGGTTACGATCGGTTACGGTACTACCCGAAAGGAGGATGCCACCGGATCGGTTACTGCTATTTCATCGGAAGATTTTAACCGCGGTGCAATTTTCTCACCTCAGGAACTGGTCGCAGGCAAAATTGCCGGTGTACAGATCACCAATTCAGGAGGTGCACCAGGTGCCGGTTCTACTATCAGAATCAGGGGAGGATCTTCCCTGTCAGCAAGCAATGACCCGCTGATTGTCATTGATGGGGTCCCCGTGGATAACGACGGTATATCCGGAATGAGGAACCCATTAAGCACTATTCACCCGAACGACATCGAGACCTTTACCATACTGAAAGATGCCTCGGCAACAGCCATTTATGGGTCCAGAGCGTCAAACGGTGTGATTATCATTGAAACAAAGAAGGGGAAGAAAGATCTGCCATTTAAAATCAATTATGATGCCAACCTATCCTTCGGAGTAATAACGGATTATCACGATGTACTTTCTGCAGATCAATTCAACGAGATCATACTGGAACAGTTTGCCAGCAATCCAAATGCAACCGATCTGCTCGGTGATGCAAATACAAACTGGCAAAAGGAGATCTACCAAACGGCTGTTTCAACAGACCACAACCTGAGTTTTTCTGGAACTGCAATAACCATCCCCTTCCGTGTTTCCATTGGATATACCGATCAAAAAGGTATTCTGAAGACATCCGGACTGGACCGGTATACCGGTGCGCTAAATCTTAATCCGAGTTTCCTGGATGATCACTTAATGCTCAATGTAAACGTGAAAGGGATGCGTATTCAAAACCAGTTTGCAAACCAGGGTGCCGTGGGTGCTGCTGCTGATTTTGACCCGACTCAACCCGTGAAGGATCCAACCAGTCCTTATGGAGGATATTTCACCTGGGTCGATGATTTTGGGAATCCCATTTTCACCGCAACCTCAAACCCGGTAGCCTTGTTAAACATGAGAGATGACAAGTCGACCGTTCTGAGAAGCATTGGAAACATGCAGCTGGATTACAAAGTGCATTGGCTTCCTGAATTAAAGGCAAAACTGAACCTGGGATACGATATCTCAAGCAGTGAAGGAACGGTTGATGTTCCTGAGAATGCTGCATGGGCATACGATGATGTCAATGGAGGCGGACAAAAGACAAAATATACCCAGGGAAAAAAGAATGAATTGCTGGATTTTTATTTTAATTATGTGAAAGATATGGGTACTATTGATAGCCGGATTGACGCCACCGCCGGTTATTCCTGGCAGCATTTCTTCAGGGAAGGAACCAACTATACAACCAACGTGCTTGGAACGGTGATCGATGATGATTCCGATTACAAAACGGAGAGCTACCTGGTCTCTTTCTTCGGAAGGGTAAATTATATTTTCAAAGACCGGTACCTGCTGACCTTTACTGTGCGTGAAGATGGTTCATCCCGGTTTTCTCCGGATAACCGCTGGGGACTTTTTCCATCCGTAGCACTGGCCTGGGACATTGGTGACGAGTCGTTCATGAATCCTGATCTGTTCTCTGTCCTTAAGTTGCGTTTGGGATGGGGTGTCACCGGACAGCAAAACATATCCGATAACGATTATCCTTACCTGCCAAGATATACTGCCAGTGAGGATAACGCACAGTATCAGTTCGGATCTACATTCTATACCACACTGCGGCCCGAGGGATATGATGCCAACCTGAAATGGGAAGAGACCACAACCTACAATGTCGGACTCGATTTCGGATTACTGAAAAACAGGTTCACCGGATCGTTGGATTACTATTACAGGGTGACAGATGACCTGATTAATTTCATTCCGGTTCCTGCAGGTACGAATCTTACCAACCAGATCCTGACCAATGTGGGTGATTTGTATAACACCGGTGTTGAATTCACGATCAATGCAAAAGCCATTTCCAGAACCGATGTGTACTGGGAAGTCGGGTTCAATGCAACTTATAACAAGAATGAGATCACCAAGCTTACATTGTATGAAGATCCCACATACATTGGTGTTCCCACCGGTGGTATTTCCGGAGGCGTTGGGAATACCATTCAAATACATACTGTCGGATACCCAAAAAATTCATTCTTTGTCTATCAGCAGGTGTATGATGAGAGCGGGGATCCGATCGAAGGACTTTATGTGGACCGGAATGGGGATGGAATCATTTCAGAAGACGACAAGTACCGCTACAAGAAAGCTGATCCGGATGTTTATCTTGGATTCTCCTCCTTTCTCCAGTATAAAAACTTCGATTTTAGTTTTAGTGGAAGAGCAAACATCGGCAACTACGTGTATAACAATCAGTATTCAAGCAACGGAACCTATAGCGGGCTCTATAACTCCGCCGGATCTCTGAGCAATTCGACAACCAGCCTGCTGGATTCGAAATTCCAGAATCCGAGATACCATACGGATTTTTACATGGAAAATGGCTCCTTCCTCCGCATGGATAACATGACACTGGGGTACAATTTTAAAAACCTGTTGAGTGGAAAGCTTGGATTGCGGATCTATGCATCGATTCAGAATGTATTTGTGATTACTAAATACCAGGGTCTGGATCCCGAGGTTAGCAGTGGTGTTGACAACAACATCTATCCTCGTCCAAGAACCTTCTTATTTGGTTTTAGACTTGAATATTAACGGAAAAAATAAGAAGCCATGAATATGAAATATTTAAAAATGCGCGCGATCACTGTGTTGGCTGTAATCTTGGCTATTTCAGCCTGTACCAAGGATCTGGATACGGAACCGCTGGATAAAGATGTCATTACATCAGCATCCGTATACGAGGATTTTGATTCCTATAAGATGGTTCTGGCAAAACTGTATGCCGGACTCTCCGTTAGCGGACAGGTCGGTCCTCACGGCAATAATGACCTGAGCGGTCTCGATGAAGGATTCGGACAGTACCTCAGAGGATACTGGTATGCACAGGAGTTATCAACCGATGAATGCATTATTTCCTGGAATGACCTGACCCTCAAAGACTTTCATGAACAGGACTGGACCTCCTCTGATCCATTCATTATGAACATGTATTACCGGTTGTTTTACCAGATTGCTTTATGCAACGAATTCATCAGGGAATCAACCAATGCGAAACTTGATGAACGGGGAATGAATGCAACCCAGAAGGAAGAGATCGCAGAATACAGGGCAGAAGCGAGATTCCTGCGGGCACTGAGCTACTGGCATGCCCTCGACCTTTTCGGAAATGTCCCGTTTGTAACCGAAGATGACAAAGTCGGATCGTTCTTCCCGCAACAAATCATGAGAGCAGACCTGTTTGACTATGTCGAATCAGAACTGCTGGCTATCGAAACAGAGTTGGCTGCTCCCATGACAAATGAATACGCAAGGGCCGATCAGGCAGCTGCCTGGATGCTTCTGGCAAAACTTTACCTGAATGCTGAGGTTTATATTGATACACCCAAGTATACCGAGACCATTACCTATGCGAAAAAGATTATCGATGCCGGATACACTCTGGAAGCAAATTGGGAGCATCTTTTCCTTGCCGATAACCACACGGCAGATGGAATAATATTTCCAATCACATTCGATGGAGTGCATACTAAAACATGGGGAGGAACAACCTTTATTATCAATGCTGCTGTCGGAGGTTCCATGAATCCAGAAGATTTCGGAATTTCCGGTGGTTGGGCTGGCATCAGGGTAACAAAAGAGCTGGTCGGAAAATTCATCAACCTTGAAACCCTGAAGAAAAAAGGTGACCTGTCCGGCAGGAAAGCGTATCCTGTTCTTTATGTCCCTGGCAGTTACCAGGGCTGGGACGTTGCGGATGCCACAACCGTTGTTGCATCGGTGAATGACGATGGAAAGTACGAGGGTTACCTCTGGTTCCCGGATGCCGATGCACAGTTCAAGTTTACCAATGAGGCGGACTGGGATCACAGTGTATTCGGTGATGTGGATGCTTCAGGTACGACCGGAACACTGGCAAAACCGGGGAATAATATTGTTGCAGGAGTTGCCGGTTACTATAAGGTCAATGTTGATACTGTGGCATTGACGTATACACTTGAAAAGACCGATTGGGGATTGATTGGTGATGCAACACCCGGTGGCTGGGATTCAGACACGGATATGACCTATGATGCCGTTGAGGGTGTCTGGGAACTGATCGTTGAACTGAAAGCCGGAACCATGAAATTCAGGGCGAACGATGACTGGGCTATTAATTACGGAGATACTGGTCCGGATGGTATCCTGGAACTGGATGGTACAAATATTACTATCTCCGAACCCGGGAAATACGAGATCAAAATGAAGCTGGGATTCCCGGATTATACGTACACCATCGAACAGTTCAGTTCGGATGGCCGCTCCATGTTCTACAGCGATGGTCAGTCACTTGAGATTGACGATGTGTTTGAATTTACCGAAGGGTGGGCTGTAACCAAATTTAAAAACATCACATCAACCGGTGCTCCCGGATCGGATCAGACACATCCGGATACCGATTTCATACTGTTCCGCCTGGCGGATGCTTACCTGATGTATGCTGAAGCAGTCCTCAGGGGTGGATCAGGCGGTGATGCCGGTACAGCCCTTACCTATGTAAATATGCTGAGGGAACGTGCCTATGGCGATGCCAATGGGAATATAACTGCAGGTGAGCTTGACCTGGATTTCATCCTGGATGAACGGGCACGTGAGTTCCTGTGGGAAGCACAGCGGAGGACGGACCTGATCCGGTTTGGCCGGTTCAGCAACACAACCTATACATGGGCATGGAAAGGTGGATCTAAAGAAGGGCAAAGTGTTGAGAGCTTTTATGATCTCTATCCTATCCCTGCTTCCGATGTTGCAGCCAACCTTAACCTGGAACAGAATGAAGGGTATTATTAATGAATACGTAAAACAAGTAGATATGAAAAAGATAAATCTGATCATCCTTATCCTTGTTGGTCTGTTTGTTTTATTCTCTTGCGAAAAGGATGAAACAAAAGTAGTCGTTGGAGTCTATACTCCTCCTGCATTTACAGCACCAACCGGTGGATCAAGTTACGTTCTGACAGAAGAGACCGAATCGGCGACCATGACAACCTTTACCTGGAGTGCTGCTGATTTTGGATTCAAGGCAGCCATCTCCTATTCCGTGCAGTTCGATTTTACAGGGAATGATTTTGCTTCACCAGTCAACCTGGGAACCACAACCAAGCTTGAAATGGCGATTACGGTTGGAAGCATAAATCAGAAGATCCTTCTTGCGGACGGTCCTTTTGGTGTCGTTAATTCGATTGAAACCCGCATTATGGCAATTATCAAATCCATTGACAAAGCGGATATTGACACCCTCTTCTCTGCATCACTCGCCCTGGATATTACTCCATACGAAGTGATCATTGTGTATCCCCGTCTTTTCGTCCCGGGAGACCATAATGGCTGGGATGCGGCGGATTCAACTTCATCCATCTGGTCAATCAAGTCAAATGATAAATATGAGGGATACATCAATACCACCGTCAATCCAAGCGGATTCAAGCTGTTGAAAGTGCCGGCCTGGGAGCAGGATAATACAATCGGTGATCCGGATGCAGCTGGCCTATCCGGTACTCTTCAGATCGGTGACTGGGGAGGTAACAACATTATGATTACCACAGACCCGGGATACCACCAGATCAAGGCAGACCTCAATGCGGAGACCTATTCGATCCTTCGTACAGAGTGGGGCCTGATCGGTAGCAGCGTTCCTCCCTACGATTGGTCCGTGGATGTTGATATGACCTATAACGATGTCGAAGGTGTGTGGGCAGTTACCCTCGACCTGGTTGCCGGAGATGTGAAATTCCGGGCAAACGATGCCTGGGCTCTGGAATATGGAAGTGATGCTGCCAACGGTATTTGCGATCAGGGTGGAGCGAATATTCCGATTGATACAAATGGTAATTATACCATTACACTTGATCTTAGAGGACCGCTTTACAGGTACACAATTGTAAAGAATTAGGTTGAAGGTTAGGTAAAAAGAGGTTGTCCCGGGAGCTCGCTTCTGAGATAACCTCTTTTTATTATAAATGAGCACCAATGAAACAGTATCTATTTTCAGGACTTCTATTGATCTTGTTGTTTTCTTCCTGCAAGAAGGATGGGAACAATAAGCAAAATTCGACCGGCATTGTATTTTATACAACCGACCAGTTCTGTATGGGAGCAGACCTTTCCTATGTAAACCAGATCCTTGATTTTGGCGGAGTATATCTGGATTCAGGTATAGTAAAAAATCCATACCTCATCTTTAAAAATAACGGGGCGAATGTCATACGGTTCCGGTTGTTTCATACACCCACCTGGACAAAAGAAATTTATGGAGGTGAGGGAACACAAATGTATAACGATTTCGATGATGTGAAGTTGGGGATTGAACGGGTAAAAAATGCCGGTTGTGAAGTGTGTCTCGATTTTCATTTTTCGGATAACTGGGCCGACCCGGGGAAACAGGTTCCTCCCGCTGCCTGGGAATCATTGGATCTGGAATCCATGCACGATAGTATCTATGAGTACACCTTTTCAACCCTTTCAAACCTTGATGCAGGGGGACTGATGCCCGAATACATCCAGATCGGGAATGAAATAAATCCGGGCTTTGTTCTTCCGCTGGGAAAACGCTGGGATGGGAATGAAAACAACTGTGCCTATTTATTAAACGCCGGAATAGAGGCTGTACGGGATGCCTCTGAAAATAGCACAATTGATCCGGAAATCATCATCCACATTGCCCAACCGGAGAATGTCGATGCCTGGTTCGATGGGATGAATGCAGCCGGCCTGATGGATTATGACATTATCGGAATTTCTTATTACTATATCTGGTCAACTGTCCCTATTGATAACATTAGCAATTACGTTTCATTCCTTAAAGGAAAATACGGGAAAGAGATAATGATCGTTGAAACAACCTATCCATGGACTACCGGTTATGCCGATAACTACAACAACATCATCAATGTGGATAAACTTTTATCAGGTTACCCGGCAACACAAGAGGGACAATATCAATACCTTGTGAAACTGGCCCAGGAAATCATTGATGGTGGGGGCAAAGGAATTTTTCCCTGGGAACCTGCCTGGATCACATCAAATATGAAGACCCAGTGGGGACAGGGTTCTGCCTGGGAATGCAACACCCTTTTCGATTTTCAGGGTAACGTGATCAAAGGGATGCATTTCATGACCTATCCGTATAAATTTTAATAATAATTATATTCTTTCCGATCATGAAAAGAACATCAATACTACCCTTGCTGGTCTTCTTATTCTTACTCATTACGCCAGCAATCTTTGCACAGATCGAACACCTAGAACCACCATTCTGGTGGGCAGGGATGAAAAATCCCAGCCTTCAGCTTATGGTTCATGGAAAAAATATTTCACAACACACCGTAAAGCTTTCCTGTGAAGGTGTACGAATTCAATCCGTTTCATCCGTTGAAAACCCAAATTTCCTGTTCATTGACCTGGAGCTGGATCCTGATGTTTTGCCAGGAAAATTTGATATCCATTTCCTTAAGAACGGAAAAACAGCTTACTCCTATTCGTATGAACTGAAAGAGCGGGAACCCGGGTCTTCCGAACGTGAGGGATTTAATAATTCCGATGTGATGTACCTGATCATGCCGGATCGGTTTGCTAATGGCGATCCTTCAAATGATGCTATCAGTGAAATGAAAGAACAACCCGATAGAAGTGAAATGCTGGGCCGGCACGGAGGTGATATTAAAGGGATAAAAGATCACCTGGATTATATTGCAGAAATGGGTTTTACAGCCATCTGGCTTAACCCGGTCCTGGAAAACGACCAGGAAAGATCCTCCTACCACGGTTATTCAACAACCAACTTCTTCCGGGTGGATCAGCGGTTTGGCACAAATGAAGAGTACCGGGAAATGTGTTACCTGGCAAAAGAGAAAGGATTAAAAATGGTCATGGACATGATCTTCAATCATTGCGGATCGGAACACTGGTGGATGAAAGATATGCCAACGACGGACTGGATCAATTACTATCCGGATTACGTAAGTACCAACCACAGAAGAACGGTAAACCAGGATCCCCATGCTTCCAATGCCGACTACACACTTATGCGGGACGGCTGGTTCGCCCGTTCCATGCCGGATATGAATGTCAGAAACCCTTTCTTTGCAAACTACCTCATTCAGAATAGCATCTGGTGGATTGAGTACCTTGGACTGGCCGGTATTCGTATGGATACCTATCCCTACCCGGATAAATTTATGATGGCCGAATGGAACCGCAGGGTGCTACAGGAATACCCGCATTTCAATATCGTTGGAGAGGAATGGAGCGAAAACCAGGCAACCGTATCGTACTGGCAAAAAGGACAAACGAACCGGGACGGTTATGACGGACAGTTACCCAGCCTGATGGACTTCCCGTTACAAAGCGCCCTGAGTAGAAGCCTGACAGAAAAAGAAGAATGGGGTAAAGGCTTTATCCGGTTATATGAAGCACTCTCATATGACTTCCTCTACACCGATCCTTACAACCTGGTCATTTTCCCAGATAATCATGACATGAGCCGCTTCTACATGCAGGTGGGTATGAACGATAACCTCTATAAACTGGGAATCACCTATATTCTGACCACCCGGGGAATACCCCAGATCTTTTATGGTTCCGAAATCCTCATGACCCA
>CAYZVJ010000003.1:0-10799 GCA_964481765.1 uncultured Rikenellaceae bacterium
CTCCTCCAGATCCAGGGATTTGAATGCGTTCTCTTCGAGCAGAGACAACAATGATTCTTTAAATCGTTCCGCTCCAATTTTGCTTTCCAGCAGGGTAAAAAGGTAAAGGCCTTTGAGCCGGATAATATGATAGATCACGTCGTTTTCTTCCGGATCAAGCAGGATCTGGTTGAAGCTCTTTTCCTGCAGGGCGAGGTTGGCTCTCTCTTCATCACTTAATCCACGCCAGTTTCTGCTCCAGAAATCATTTGATCCTGCTGCCTCTTTATCCAGAAATGATTCCAGTGCCATATTGACAATAGGACAGCTCTCCGATTTAATATAGTAGACATAATTACAATAATTGGGGTAAATGGAGTAGGCGCTTCTTCCATATCCGATATTTTCCCCATAGAACCATGTTTCCTCGTTTCCTGTTGTGATGGTGGCACGAATGAACTGACCCAGCAGCTTTGCCTGGAGTTCTTTGTCAGATACAACCTGGTTATTTCTCTCGGCATTTCTTTTCTGCCGGTCCAATCCTTCTTTAAAATCTGCCTGCCAGATGGGTAATCCCTTTTCAGGAAGGAAGATCATTTCGGGTTGAACCGTTTCCTGACTCATCGTCCAGAACCGGGGATAGGATGTAAACTGGATGGGCACTTCCACCAGGGAGCATCTTGTGAACAGATAGGGTAAATCAATTTCCCGTTCATAATCCTGCTTGAGCTCCCGGATCACCGGAATAAGGGTATCACCCAGCTGATCCATATAGGGCTCAAAGTAATTATGACCTTCCAGTGTTAACAGGTTATACTCCACCGAATCACACGTTATGGTTTGCCGGACGTACTTCCCAATCACCAGTGATATCCGGGATAAGGGATTCTCCGGGACGAAACGAAAATTTCCATCACTCACGCGGGTCATCTGACCCTGAGAAAACGCCTTAAGATGTTTGTCAGAGGATACCGTTAATGTATAGTTCACAAAGGATGTTCTGTGATAGCCGGGGATGGTCGAGCAATAATTCACTCCGGCTTCAGGATACCATAATAGTTCACAAGTCAGAAGAAGGTATTCAGGGGTAACAAACGAATACAAACGTTTTACGGTCAGCATATCCAGGCGCAATTCACCGGACCGGAGCGACTCATCAATATCCAGATAGGAGGCCTGGTCATCAATTACCCCTTTATACCGCAGGATTAGTGAATCCTCTGCCCCCGGGGAGAGGTGACTGTCCGGCTGAATATGAACCAGGTGCAGGTCCCGTTCAAACGACAATGAATGATCGTTACGAGACACTTCCAGGACCTCCAACCCCGGGTTTAAGGTGAAGAGATACTCCGGGATAGCCGTTTCCGTGCTGTTCACAAATCTAAGTCTGGCCGTAACTTCAATCTCCTCGTTTCTGTGTACCACGTTCAGGTCACAATGTGTTACCGTAACCTGCGGATCATCGGCGTATTGATTATTCAGGGTGACCATGTTTTCTCTCAATCGCTTTCCCTGATAAATGGGATCCATGTAAAATTTAACAAGCAAACCGGCAACAGCCAAAAGGAGGATCATGGCAACCCACGATACCCGGGTCATGATTCTGGATTGAGGCAATCGTTTAAACAGGATGATGGTTAAAAAGATGAAACTGCATCCCAGGCTAAAATAGATACCGCGTTGTGCAATCATCTCCAGGGTATTGCCAAAACCAACAAAATCAGATTTCATGAGGGGGAGTGAGAATGCCATGTAATCAAAGAGGAAATAAAATTTTTTCCCCAGATAGAAAAGCAGGGATGCTATATAACCTAACAATACGACTATGGTCACAGCCTGGTTTCTGATCAGGATCATCAACAGGAAGGAGAGCCCTAAAATGTAAATCAGTGTGGGAAGAGAAATTAATACAGGATAGATAAGGTAGGCTGGTAAATCGAATGCAATGGTCGGGTTTGTCAGGTTCATGACCGCTGCAATGGCTAATACAAGGAAATTTAACAGGAAAAACACGATCAATATCCCAAGGGTCTTACCAAGCACGTAATCACTATTGCTCATGGATCGCATATAGACGACTTCAGTGGTATCCAGTTTATGATCCCTTTTCAGGAATTCAGTAGCGAGGAAGGCAGCAATTATGGCCTGCGCAATATTCAGCATAAACAAATTAGCCAGTGGAATATTGGCGGGAATACCACTGATTAACCAGATACCCTCACCAACTTCTGTGATGCCGGCAATATCAAAAAAGATCAGAATAACCAGGGAAAGTCCTGCAAAGATCCGAAAAAGCCAGCTCCGTAGGAGGGTTTTGATCTCAAAGCGGGCAATAATGGATATTTTTCTAATGGATAGCATCCTGTTTCTCAGGTTTTCGTTATGCGGTTCCAGTTATAAGTACATGCATCAGGTCATTGTCGTTTAATACACCACACGATCCTGTTGATATTCCATAAAATAGACGTAAGCATGTTCCAGGCTCGGATGGATCTTTTCAGCATGAAAACCATCGATGGTGTCCGCCACAACCTGTACCTCCCATCCCGTTTCAGAAGGGATGGTGGATATAACAGGAAACCGCTCCTTGATGGTTTCAAAATCACCCATTGTAGCCTGAATCAGAAAGACATGGTCTTTGGCCACATCGATCAGCTGTTCCGGTGGCCCATTAAAAACCACTTCTCCTTCATTCAGCAGGGCCATGTTTTTACAGGTGCTGGAGATATCAGCCACAATATGGGTTGACAGCACGATGATGATATCCTTCTGGCTCATGTCCGACAGGAGATTTCTGAATTTGATCCGTTCCTCCGGATCCAGCCCGGTTGTGGGTTCATCCACCACGATTATCCTGGGATTCCCGATCAGTGCCTGTGCGATACCCAATCTTCTTTTCATACCGCCCGAAAGCTTATTCGCCATGCGGTCCCTCACCTCATATAATCCAACCTGATCCAACATCTCATCAACCTGCTGGTTCCTGAGTTTTCCCCGTTTTAATCCAGCCAATCCGGCAGAATAATCGAGGAACTCCCAGGTTTTCAGTTTTGAGAAAAACCGGAAATCCTGGGGTAGGTATCCCAGTAAGGAACGGATTTGCCGCCTGTTTTTCTGAAGATCCCAGTCATTTACTTTGATCCTTCCGGAAGAGGGTTTCATCAATGTAACCAGGATACGCATCAACGTGGATTTCCCGGCTCCATTCGGACCTAACAGGCCAAACATGCCGTTTTCTATCTCCAGGTTCACATCCTTCAGCGCCTGGGTCCCGTTCTTATAGATTTTGTTCAGTTGGTTAATTGAGATCTTCAAATTTTCCTCCGCTGGCTAATATATAAGGTATTTAATGGTATGAAATTTTTGCATTCTCTGCAAGTAAATGGTTTTATTTCAGGTGATCATCCAACTTAAGTCGTGTTTTAGAAAATTCCAACTTAAGTTGTTCCCTCTATTTGTTTCAATCCCCTGTTGATCCGGTTCAGGGTTTCTTCTTTTCCGAGGATTTCAATGATATCAAAGAGATGTGGTCCCATCAGAGCTCCTACAATAAGCAGGCGAAAGACATTCATCACCTCACCCATTCCCAGGTCCTTTCCGGCAATCCATTCCTTTACCACGGATTCAGTATTGGATGCAGTAAAATCGTTCACATCAGAAAGCAGGGTCATGAGTTCTTTCATGATCATTGGGGTCTGTTCCTTCCATCGTTTATTCACCACATTCCTGTCATACGTTTCTGGCGGCTGAAAGAAGAAGAAGGAGTGGTCCCATAAATCGGAGATAAAATCGGCTCGTTCCTTAACCAGTTCAACAACCTGTTGTACAAATTTCTTCTCTGCTTTGATCCCTTTCCCAATCAATATTTCGAGATACCTTTCTGCCAGTTCGCTATTGCTCTTCATCTGAAGATAGTGATGGTTGAACCATTTTGCTTTTTCCGGATCAAAGCGGGAACCGGCTTTCACCACTCTTTCCAGTGTGAATGCTTCTATCAATTCCTCCATGGAGAAGATTTCCTTGGCGGTTCCCGGGTTCCATCCCAGGAAGGCAAGCATATTTAAAAACGCTTCGGGGAAATAACCAGACTCGCGATACCCTGAAGATTTTTCTCCTGTCTCCGGGTTGGTCCATTCCAACGGAAAAACAGGGAATCCCAGCCGGTCGCCATCCCGTTTACTCAGCTTTCCCTTCCCGTCCGGTTTCAGGGTAAGGGGCATGTGAGCAAACCGGGGCATTGTGGATTCCCAACCGAACGCCTGATAGAGAAGAATGTGCAAAGGCAGTGAAGGAAGCCATTCTTCGCCACGGATGACATGAGAAATTTTCATCAGGTGATCATCGACAACATTTGCCAGGTGATAGGTCGGCATGCCATCCGATTTAAACAGAACCTTATCATCCAGTGTCGACGTGTTTACTACAATTTCGTCCCGGATAATATCACGGAATTTCAAATCAACATTCTCCGGGATTTTAAATCGAACAGCATAGGGGGTTCCCGAATGAATCTTGCGTTCCACCTCCTTCCCGGAAAGGGTAAGCGAGTTATTCAGTCTGTTTCGATTATGGACATCGTAAGTAAACGTTTTCTGCTGGCTGGCATACTCCTGCCGGACCACTTCCAATTCTTCCGGAGTGTCAAAGGCTACATAAGCCTTTCCCTCGCTTACCAGTTTATCTGAATATTTCTTATAGATCATTTTTCTTTCCGATTGGCGGTACGGCCCGAAATCACCCCCTGCTGTCACTCCCTCATCAACCTGCAGATTACACCACTCCAATGAATCGACGATATATTGTTCAGCACCTTCTACCAACCGGGACTGATCGGTATCTTCAATTCTCAGGATAAATATCCCGTTATGTTTTCTTGCAAAGAGAAAATTAAACAGGGCGGTTCTCATTCCACCCATGTGAAGTGGTCCGGTCGGACTCGGTGCAAATCGAACACGAACGGGTCTGTTTGAAACTTTCATCTTATTTAATGGATATTTATACAAATATAGTCAGTTATATGAAACCCCCTCCATCTATTTTATTTCAATTGGGCCCTCTTTGAGAAGGTCGATTTGCCTGACAGGTTCTGATCAAATCTCATTTTTTTTACAGAAGAATTATGTTAATTTCGGGTTGGATTCCCGGGAGACTATCATCTGGAAATTCGATCAGGAATAACACATTACAATTTGCATGTACTATGGGAAAAATGAAAGCTCTGGTAAAATCCAAACCCGGAAAAGGTATTTGGATGGAGGATGTCCCCATTCCCGAAGTAGGGATTAACGACGTCATGGTCAAAATCCGGAAGACCGCAATCTGCGGAACGGATCTGCACATTTATCTCTGGAATGATTGGGCCCGGCGTACCATAAAAACACCCATGACCATTGGGCATGAATACATGGGAACTGTATATAAAACAGGATCCGGGGTTAAAAACATTCATATCGGTGACCGGGTTACGGGAGAAGGACATATTGCCTGCGGGCACTGCAGGAATTGCCGTAGAGGGAAAAAACATGTATGCCAGAATTCCATCGGCATTGGTGTCCACCGCGACGGTGCATTTGCAGAATACCTGGTCCTTCCTTCAGAGAACGTGATCAAAGTGGATGACAGGATCAGTGACGAGCTGGCCTCCATCATGGATCCTTTTGGAAACGCAACCCATACCGCCCTCTCTTTTCCAGTGATCGGGGAAGATGTTCTGATCACCGGTGCCGGTTTGATTGGCAGCATGGCAGTGGCTATCTGCCGCTTTGCAGGTGCACGGTATATCGTTGTAAGCGACCTGAGCGATGCCAGGTTAGAGATCGCTAAACAGCTTGGTGCTACCATGACCGTCAACCCGTCAAAAGGAGAAAAAATTAAGGATACCATTACAGCATTGGGAATGGTGGGATTTGATGTTGGACTGGAAATGTCCGGTTCGCCAAGTGCTTTTGAAGAGATGATTGAAAACATGTACAACGGATCGAAAATTGCACTGCTTGGCATTCTGCCAAATCATACCACTGTCCAGTGGGATAAAATCATTTTTAAAGCATTGCATCTGAAGGGCATTTATGGCAGGGAAATGTTTGAAACCTGGTATAAAATGGAACAGATGCTTATTTCCGGGTTGGATATTTCACCCGTAATTACTCACCGGCTTGGTATCGACGAATTCCAGAAAGGATTTGATGCAATGGAACGTGGAGATAGTGGTAAGGTTATTCTACAGTGGGAGTAATGCGATGTGCTGATGGGGGTTACCTGACAAGAGAAGAATTGTATTTGTACTTGCTCCATCGGAAAACCGGTAAAGCTTATGTATAGTAAATTTAAAGAACATTTAAAAAAGGAGCTGCTTGCAATAAAAGAAGGAGGTCTCTATAAAGAGGAAAGGATCATCACCACTCCCCAGGGAATTGAGATTGAAACGAAAAAGGGATTAAGGGTGCTGAATTTTTGCGCCAATAATTACCTCGGGTTATCGTCTCATCCGCGTATCATTGAGGCAGCAAAAAGGACACTCGACAATCATGGATTTGGCATGTCTTCTGTTCGCTTCATTTGCGGAACACAGGATATTCATAAAGAATTAGAACAGAAGATGTCGGAATTCCTTGGTACTGAAGATACGATCCTCTACTCCTCGGCATTCGATGCAAACGGCGGAGTGTTTGAACCGTTGCTCGGATCCGAATCTGCCATCATCTCGGATGAATTGAATCACGCTTCCATCATCGATGGTGTACGCCTCTGCAAAGCCAATCGGTTTCGTTACATAAACAACGATATGGCCGATTTGGAAGAACAGTTAAAACAGCCCGAATGTGAACAGGCAAGATTCAAATTAATCGTAACCGACGGTGTCTTCTCAATGGACGGGATCATTGCCCGGGTCGATAAGATCTGTGATCTGGCTGAGAAATATAACGCCCTGGTATGTGTTGATGATTCTCATGCTACCGGTTTTATTGGTAAGAACGGACGAGGAAGTGCTGAATATTGTAATGCCCTTGGAAGGGTTGACCTGATCACGACCACCTTTGGTAAAGCGCTTGGAGGAGCTTCTGGTGGTTGTGTATCCGGCAGGAAAGAGATCATCGATATGCTGCGGCAGCGCTCCAGACCATACCTTTTTTCCAATTCCCTTGCCCCTCCCATTGTAGGAGCAACCCTTGAAGTACTAAACATGATCTCCGCAACCAACGACCTGAGGGACAAGCTCATGGAGAATACCATGTTATTCAGAAAAGGAGTGACCGATGCTGGCTATACCATTGTACCCGGAACCCATCCCATTGTTCCCATCATGCTGGGACACCTTCCCAACGATGCCCAATTATCACAGGAACTTGCATCCGAACTGCTGGACAATGGTATCTATGTTATCGGTTTTTACTATCCGGTTGTGCCCAAGGGGAAGTCCAGAATCCGGGTCCAGATCAGTGCAGCACATACCACCGAACATATCCGGTATGCCATAGATACTTTTGCAAAAATCAGGAACGATTGGATTAAAAATGGGAAATGCCGGTAAAGTTACAGACCCTTATGTGTTGTAGAAAAGATGAAAAACTGGAGGTCAGATACCCGACTTTTACCAAATTAGTGCTACCTTGTGTTCCTTTCAAAATTATCATTTTCTTGAAGCTTTATGGCAAATATTGGCGCTTATAATGAGAGGATCAGAACATTTGACTGGTCCATTGCAGAGAAGGAATTAGACTATTCCGATGGAAATATCATTAACATTGGCTGGTACTGTTCCGACAGGATATGCCTGCAGGGCAAAGGAGACAGGGTGGCTCTCTTCTGGGAAGGTTTTGGCGGGAATGAAAAACAGTTTACATTCAATGATATCCGGGTGGCCAGCAATACCATCGGTGCTTTTTTGCGAAATCTGGGAATAAAAGAGGAGGACCGGGTATGCCTCTTTATGGAACGCATACCTGAACTTTATCTGTCATTTCTTGGTGTGCTGAAAATTGGAGCCATCGTACAACCTCTCTTTTCTGCTTTCGGTGATGAATCACTCCATGTCAGGCTCGAAAACGCTCAGACACGGGCTATCATAACACAGCGTAAGCATCTGTCAAAAGTTAGAAAAATCGTGGATCTTCTGCCATCACTGGAACATATCATTATTGTTGACTATGATGACCGGAAACCACTGCAGAAAAATGAAGTTGCTTTTTCACTTGAAGATGCTGAACCGGTGGATCAATTTGAGGTTTTTCCAACAACGTCAGAATCCCCTTCTGTACTGCATTATACATCAGGGACAACCGGGCAGCCCAAGGGAGTAAAACACGTCCATTATTCACTGATCTCTCAATACCTTACAACCAAATGGGTCCTGGATCTCCAGGAAGATGATATCTATTGGTGTACTGCTGATCCGGGATGGGTTACAGGGACATCGTATGGGATCATCGGTCCATGGAGCATGGGGATCACACAGGCTGTGCTCGATACCGGGTTTTCTGCTGAAGCCTGGTATCGATTTATTGAAAAATACCACATATCGGTTTGGTACTCCGCACCCACCGCAATCCGTTCGTTGATGAAAGCAGGAAATGAACTGGTTAAACGGTTCGATCTGAGTACTCTTCGTCATCTTGCAAGCGTTGGAGAACCCCTCAATGCAGAAGCTGTTGTGTGGTCGGAAAAGGTGTTTAACAAACCATTTCTGGATTCTTACTGGCAGACCGAGACCGGATCGATTATGATCACCAATTTCCCGGGAATGAAAGTAAAACCGGGATCCATGGGTAAGGTATTCCCTGGAATTACCGGTACGGTTGTGGATTCGAAAACATTTGAACCCTTTACCGAACCCGGGAAAGTGGGACTAATTGCTTTCAAACCGGGATGGCCTGCCATGATGAGAACCTATTGGAACAACGATGAGATGTTCAGGAAGAAGTTCAAAAAGGGGTGGTATTTGCCCGGCGATAGGGCAAGCCTCGACAGCGATGGTTATTTCTGGTTCATCGGCAGGGACGATGATGTTATCAATACCGGCGGACACCTGGTGAGTCCATTCGAAGTGGAATCGGCTCTGCTGGAACATGAAGCAGTCAGCGAATCGGCTGTAGTGGCAAAACCGGATGATGTAAATATGGAGGTCGTTAAAGCATTCGTTACGCTGAAACCCGGATTTGAACCAAACAATGAACTTGAACTGAAGATCATGAATTTCATCCGGAAGAAATTATCTCCCCTTGCCATGCCCCAGGAGATTGAATACATGGACACACTGCCGAAAACAAGGAGCGGGAAAATTATGAGACGTATCCTTCATGCAAAAGAGTGGGGAGAAGAGATTGGCGATACTTCCACCCTTGAAGAGGATGAATAACAGACAGACACCAATGATTTATTAACTTAAACAGCGTAAAAATGGAAGAGATAAAAGATGTTGTCCTGAACTATGTAATTGAGGAATACCTTGAGGAAGACGACGAGGAGATAACATACGATACACCTCTCATCTCCGGAGGTATTGTGGATTCGTTTTCAATGGTTTCCCTGAAACGTTTCCTGGAGAACAAATACTCAATTAGCATCCCGGACGATAGAGCAACACCTGAAGCTTTTGATTCAGTCAATAAGATTGTTACCCTGATCCGGGAATTTACCGGATAATCACAAATTAAAATCCTGACAGAGAACCAGGTTCAAGTGTCCTATGGCAGGATTGTTCTACCCAGTCTGTTTTAATCAAACCATAATCTATCCATGAGTTATAGTGAAACAATTAGAAAAATTTATCTGGATCAGATTGATCAGATAAAAAATGCCGGGATCTTTAAGGAAGAACGGTTTATCCATTCCAGCCAGGCAGCGGATATTGAGGTTGAATTTCCCACAGGGTCTTCCCTGAAAAAAGTAATCAACATGTGCGCCAATAACTACCTTGGCCTATCGAGCCATCCTGATGTGGTGAAAGCTGCCCACGAAGGACTAAATACCAGGGGTTATGGCATGTCATCTGTACGGTTTATCTGCGGGACACAGGATATCCACCGGGAACTTGAAAACCGCATGACTCAATTTCTGGGAACGGAAGATACCATTCTTTTCCCTTCCTGTATGGATGCCAATGCAGGAGTTTTCGAAGCCGTTTTATCGGACCAGGATGTTATGATCTCTGACCGATTGGTACATGCTTCCATTGTTGATGGGATCCGATTGTGCAGCGCCATGCATGACACGTTTAAACACTCGAACATGGAGCACCTGGAAAGCAAATTGCAGCTCCATGCCAACCAACGGTTTAAAATGGTCATTACCGACGGTGTCTTTTCGATGGATGGGGATACGGCAAAGCTAGATGAGATGGCCGTACTTTGTGATAAATATGGTGCCATGCTGTTTGTCGATGATTCACACGCCACCGGTTTCATCGGTAAAACCGGAAGGGGAACACATGAGAAATGTGGCGTTCTGGGGAATGTTGATATCATCACCACCACCTTTGGGAAAGCTCTTGGAGGAGCTTCCGGGGGGTGCGTGTCAGGCAGAAAAGAGCTGGTGGAGATGTGCAGGCAAAAAGCCCGTCCCTACCTCTTCTCCAATACCATTGCTCCGGTTGTGGTTTCCGGAGTGCTGAAAGTGCTGGAAATTCTTTCAAAAAGCACCGAACGCCGGGATAAATTGGAAAACAACACGAAGCACTGGAGAAAAGGCCTGACGGAGGCAGGTTTTGTATTGAAAGAAGGAGATACACCCATCGTCCCGGTCATGCTGTTCAATGCGAAACTTTCACAGGACTTCTCAAAGGATCTGTACAACGAAGGAATCTATGCCATTGGCTTTTTCTT
>CAYZVJ010000003.1:10899-49843 GCA_964481765.1 uncultured Rikenellaceae bacterium
AGGACTTCTCAAAGGATCTGTACAACGAAGGAATCTATGCCATTGGCTTTTTCTTTCCCGTTGTACCCAATGGTCAGGCAAGGATCCGCACACAAATCTCTGCCGGGCATGAGATCCATCACCTGGACAAAGCCCTGGAAGCCTTTGTGAAAATTGGTAAAAAATATGGTATTCTGGGATTGACAAAACAGGAGATTATCGAAAAATATGGATTGTAAGAAACAAAAAACCCGGAGGTTATTCCGGGTTTCTTATTTCTCCTGCATTATATTCTATCCGCATTTTGATGAGCCGCAATCCATGCAAACCAGGCATCCTTCCTGATACACCAGGTTATTGGATTTGCAGTCGGAACAGGTTCCTCCTTTTGCTTTTGTACCATCCGGAATATACTTTTTCAATGCCCTTTCCACTCCATTCTTCCAGGTATTGATCGTTTCACTGTCGAGCTGTAGTGATGAAACCAGGTTCACGACATGGGGAATTGGCATGCCATGTCTCAACACGCCGGAAATGAGCTTGGCATAATTCCAGAATTCCGGCTTGAACATATGGGAGAGTCCGCCGGCGGTATTTATATAACCATATTTATCGGTGTATTGGAAGTCATACCTGTTCCTGCCATTATCATCCTTATTCTTCACAATCTGTCCTCTGTGGATGGATTTCGGAATGGGAAACATCTCCTCATCTGCCAGCCCGGTAAAGATTTCATACGGTTTACCATCTTTTATTCCGACGAAAGCAATCCATTTTTCGTTGTTGTTGTTGAAACGAATGATCTCTGCATCCAGTACTTTGGGTCGTTTATGGAAAACAACATCTTCTCTCTGGTTGGTAAACAGGACTCCATCTCTTGAGCCTTCACGATAGATGGTAGCTCCTTTACACCCCGATTCCCATGCCGCAACGTAGAGGGTTGCAACAAGATCGCTGTCAACATCCCTGGGAAGATTAATGGTTACACTGATGGAGTGATCAACCCATTTTTGAATGGCTCCCTGCATCTTGACTTTGCTAACCCAGTCAACGTCATTCGAGGTTGCCTTATAATAGGGTGATTTCCTCACAATCTCCTCTACCTCCTCTTCATCATATGTTTTCACCTCTTCAGGATCATAATCCTGCGATTTAAGCCAGTCGACAAATTTGTGGTGAAACACATTGTATTCTTCCCAGGCATCCCCCATCTCATCCACAAAATTGATTTGAACATCCTGATCATTCGGATTCACCTTTCTTCTCCGTTTGTACACCGGGCGAAATACCGGTTCGATGCCCGAAGTGGTTTGAGTCATCAGGCTGGTGGTACCCGTAGGTGCAATGGTTAGCAGGGCAATGTTTCTTCGTCCATGTTTAAGCATATAGTTATACAAACCCTCATCGGCTTCTCTGATTCGTCGAATGAACGGATTATTTTTTTCCCGTTCAGCATCATAGAGGGCAAAGGGGCCCCTCTCTTTTGCGAGGTACACAGAAGATCTGTACGCCTCAAGGGCAAGCGTTTTGTGTACTTCTGTGGAAAAATCGATGGCATCTTCACTACCGTATCGCAATCCCAGGGCAGCGATCATATCCCCCTCAGCGGTTATCCCAATACCGGTTCTTCTTCCCTCTCGGGTTTTGTGACTGATGTTCGTCCAGAGATTTTTCTCCACTTCTTTTATCTCGTCGCCTTCCGGGTCCGCATTGATTTTCTTCAGGATGGAATCTATTTTCTCCAGTTCCAGATCAATGATGTCATCCATGATCCGTTGTGCCAGACCAGCATGCTCCTTATAGCGTTCAAAATCGAATTTTGCTTTTTCGGTAAAGGGATCGTTTACATAACTGTATAAATTGATTGCCAGCAGCCGGCAGCTGTCATAGGGACAGAGGGGTATTTCGCCACACGGATTGGTTGCAACGGTCCGGTAACCCAGATCTGCATAGCAATCCGGTACGGATTCACGGATCACTGTATCCCAGAAAAGTATTCCTGGTTCGGCCGAAAGCCAGGCGTTGTAAACAATTTTTGCCCACAATTTTCGTGCATCGATTTCCTTTCTGACCGTGGGTTCTTTTGAATGAACCGGGTACTGTTGTATGTAGGATCCGCCATTGGTTACGGCTTTCATGAATTCATCATCGATCTTTACGGAAACATTTGCGCCGGTGACCTTTCCTGCCTGGAGCTTTGCATCGATAAATTTTTCAGCATCGGGATGTTTGACAGATATGGTCAGCATAAGGGCTCCCCTGCGTCCATCCTGCGCTACTTCACGCGTCGAGTTCGAGTACCGTTCCATGAATGGCACAACACCGGTGGATGTCAATGCACTGTTGAGAACCGGACTTCCGGATGGCCTGATGTGTGTCAGATCATGTCCTACACCACCCCTGCGTTTCATCAATTGTACCTGCTCCTGATCAATCTTAAGAATCCCACCGTAGGAATCCGAATCCCCTCCGTTCCCGATGACAAAACAATTGGATAAAGAGGCGATCTGGAAACCATTACCAATTCCGGTCATCGGACCACCCTGCGGTACGATATAGGTGAAATTCCTCAAGACATTGTAAATGATCTCTTTACTTAATGGATTGGGATATTTCAACTCAATCCTGTGGATCTCACGAGCCATCCTGTGGTGCATATCATCAGGAGTTCGTTCATAGAGGTTTCCAAAGGAGTCCTTTAACGCATATTTGTTGACCCAGACCCTGGCTGCAAGTTCATCTCCGTTGAAATAGTCAAGGGAGGCTGCAAAGGCTTCATCGTGTGTATAAATATTCCTCTCTTCCTTTACCCTGGTTTGGGTTATCTCTTCGAGAGGCAATTTCTGTACAGCGGTGCCTTCATTTGCTTCAACATCTTTTTTTTGAGCAAGCAATTCTCCCATTATGAAAATAATTATTGTTAAGCAATTGTTATGTTGAAAAGTAGGATTGGCCCCCCCCAATAAATTGAGTATTGCAATTTATGAATTGACAAAAGGTTTGGCAACATCGATTGATTCCTAATTATTAACATTTCAGAAGAGTTTTCAACTTGCTTATTTAATTCTTTATTTATCAGCATCTTACATATATAAATCCAATAATCCAATAATTATATAAAGACTTTCAGGTCTTATTTTCTTATATTTAACGGCCCTGTTCATCACCGGTATGAAACCATTTATCATGCAGTTTCATTCATTAATCGAAAATTGGTTGGTGTTAAAAAAATCTTAACAAAATAGTAAGAGAACATGCTGTCCGTTTCAGGAAGCAGAAAAAAACAGGTTTTCCCTTCTGAAGATTTTTTACCCCATGCAAAGAGGTAAAAAAAGCTGCCCTGATCAAGGCAGCTTTAGCTGTAACATTTGTTAATTGCAAGACTACTTTGGAGTCGGTCCTTCTATGTAGGTGAATTCTGGATCCGGCCCCGATTTAGTGCATTGGAATGTAATGGAATAAGTACCATCAGAACCACTATAGGTAGCGAAGGTGGCAACATAGTATACATCAATACCCTCGACCTGTGTTACGGCATTTGGGAATTTAGTGGGTAACAGGGCTATTCCAATTGCCTCTTTAAGAGCCTCTTCCCATGAATCCGGATCGAATTCATGGTGTCCCGGGCGTATATCAAAATTCCCATAAAAGGCGCTTGCGCCAAAGTATGATTCACCGGTACCATAGCTGTCCACGTATTCCGGATCGACATTGTCATTAACATAATCCACGATGATCTGGAAATCGGAAGAAACCAGTGTGAACATAACGGTTGGGTCAAAGACCCATTTCTCTCCATTCTGAACAAACTGGCTTGATTGTCCGATTACCGGTTTGTAGACTGTCCATAGCCCTCCTGAGAGAAAATATTCATCGGCTTTCCAGATGGTTGTTCCGTCATAATACCTGTACATTACGGCAACGATATCCTCCTCCTGTGCATAGGGTAAATTTTCATTTAAATACTGGGGCAAATAGCTTTCCGGAAGAACGCTGGATGAGAAGTTATCGTATGCCCCGGGAGCTCCCATGGCATCGTATTCATCCGAATCCAGAACAAACAAATTTTCTTCCTCGGACCAGGTGGAACCGTTGAACTGGTACATATCATACGCCGTATTGTAGCTAATGTCAGAGAGCGTTTTCACCTTTACATCATCCACTTCCCATGTTTTACTTTCAAGATCAGTAGATGTAAACACAAAAGCAATGTAAATGGATCCCGTAAAGCCATCCAGTAAGATATCTCCCGATTCAACCAGTTCAAATCCCGTTTCTGATAATGAATATCCGGTAAAGTCTGTCCAGGTGGCAGATGTTGGATCCCCCGAGCCCGCATAATCGGATGAGTATTTCACTTCGAGGATAGGGCCGGGATAATTGCACATGGTAGAAAAGGTGAAAATTTCATCTTCTGTATTATCCAGGTCAATTTCTGATGTGATCAACCAATCCTCATTCGCGTGATTACTACCGGAATAACCCGACATCTTTGCAAAACTATTCCCGCTATAGCTTGAATTGTACCAAACCTCATCACCGGTCACACTGTATGCAGTCCATTTCAGCAGCTGGTCATCATCCTCAAAATCATCTTCAAAAAGAATAATTTCAGCAGGCCCTGTTGGCACGACCGGTGAGTACTTGCTTCTCACGAGTATTCTATCTCCTTCCACTGCTACCGGGAATTGTGTGCTCAGGATGCCTGGAAGATGATCCTCCGGTTCATTCCCGGGAAGGAAAAACTGATATTCTTCAACTGCACCGCCAACACCCTGGTAATCTTCAGAAGTAACTTCATAATAAGTAGCCTGAACATAATCCGTTAAATAATCAGGATAACCTTCATAGAAGTCATAGGTTATTGTTGCAACCGAGTTCTTTCCGAATGCCGGGAACAACGTTGATATGAATGCAGGTATATATTGTGATGCGGATACCGTATCGCAGAAATATTCATTCGTCTCAATGAAACTGGCATTCACAAGATCTGTAGAGTCTGTATTCAGCGCCAGATCGGCTATGGTTTCATAATCATCACTGATGAGTGTATAGATAGCTTCGCCCACATATTCTTTATTCATTTCATCGAGTTCATCCATGATATCATCCATGGGATTACAGGCCGAAAGCACCAGTGTGATACCTAACAAATAATATAGTAAAGTCTTCATGATCGTTATTTTTCTGGTTCAATTAAGGGATTCTAAAAATTAACTCTCAGGCTCACGCTCCATGATCTTCCCCATCCATAATATACTTCAGCGCTTTTCCAGTTGTGAAAATCTCCGTCATACGCATCAGAGACATACTCTTCATCAAACAGGTTATTCATATTGGCAAAAAAGGAGGCGTTCAATCCTGCCACGGTGAAGTCATACCGCAAATTTATATCCACCAACCCAAAGGCTGGCAATTCCCAGGCATCCGGATTGTTCTTATCATCCTCCGGGGCTGAGGTTCTGCTGAGGGGGTCAAATTCCGCAAAAAGCCGGTCGTAATAGTTATAATCTGCTCCAATTTTGAATCCTTTCAACAATTCAATATCGACGCCAAGAGCAAGGGTTGTCTGGGCAGCATCTCCAACGTGGACATCCGCGAGATAAAGGTTATAGGTTCCAACTATATTCTGGTTATCATCAAACAGGTTAACATCTTCGAGGTCGCTAAGCCAACGCCAGTCAGCCAGGGAAACCATTCCCAGTATACTGACCCTGTTAATGGGGCTGTAAACAAGATCCAGCTCAATTCCTTTATGGAGTGCATCCACCCCAAGGATATTGGCTGTAAAGTAATCCACCGAACCATCCGGATTGGTTTGCGAAGTAGTTCTTATAAAGGTTTTATCCAGCCATTTTGTATAATATACATTGAGGTTTGCAATGAGTACGCTGGTATTTAATCCGTAGCCCAGTTCAAAACTGAATACCTTTTCATTCTTGGCATCTTCATTCAGTACATTCAGGTAATTCAGGTAGGTTGCATTGAAATCGGGTTGGCGGGCAAAGAATCCGGTATTTAAGAAAACATTATGATTATCATTTATATTATAGTTTGCCCCACCTTTAAAGCTGAAACCCAGATAGGTTGACCAGTCGGTAACCTGGTCATTATCCATTGCGTCGTTATAGGTCGCCTCTCCCAGCAGGTCGATATATTCCTGTTTCAGGATCTCATTCTGGTTTAATTGTTTCTTCAGTTTATCGTCAAAATAATTAAAGTAGTCCGTTCTCCTGTACATTTTGTCTGAAAAAGATCCTGCAAGAAATGTTGAGAGGTCACCGAGGATATATTCTGCCTGGGCAAAAACGCCTGCCCACAGCACTTCCCCATCGTCCCAGTAATCGATTTTATCGCCAACGCGGGCAACGTTATTGGGTTTATTGTAATTCCTGTTCACATCCAGAAAATATTCTCCACCCAGGAGATCTGTAATAATCCGGTAGTGATCTCCCTTATAGTATCTTCCATCAAGACCCCCGTTTATGCTGAGGTTGCCCCATTTATGGTTCAGTGTTGAAAGAATTCCATACCAGTTGTGGTTGTTGACGGATGACCGGAGTATGCTTTCCGATCCCAGGCTACCCCTCACAACGTTTTCATCCACAATCCTGTCAAAATCAACCTGTCCATTCCTCAGGTAATCACCGTAGAATTTATCGGTATTCCCGTAACTGCCGGTACCACCTCCCGTACCGATGGAAGCATATAAAGCGGTCAACAGGCTGGTCTGATCATTGATCGTCCAAAAGTGGTTCAGGATCGCCTGTGGTTTGTGGTAATAGTTCTTAGCAACGTATGCAATGTCTCCATCTTTATAGCCCCAATCGCCATTGTATCGAATCCCATATTTGTCAAAGGTTTCGATTGAGAAATCCGTAGTTCTCTGTCCGTGCCATTGTGGTGCGCCAAACAATGAGAATGCCATGGAGTGTTTATCATTGATCCGTTTGGATATGTTCATAAAGTAGGAATAGGATTCAAACTGGGTCCCGTCCACATAGCCGTCACCGTTTGTGCTGGCGAGGGAAATGGTTGATGCCCAGCCGTTATCAGAAAGCCCGGTTGAGAAGGTAAAACCGATTTTCTGGTATTTATCATTCCCTACTCCATAGGAGATACTACCACCCCTGACGGCATCAGTTGTGCGTGTCATGATGTTTATTGTTCCACCCACAGATGGAACAGCGATTTTCGCAGCACCCAGTCCCCGCTGAATCTGCATATACTGGGTTACGTCGGGAAGTCCTGCCCAGTTTGACCAGTAGACCCATCCATTTTCCATATCATTCACCGGCACACCATTAATCATTACAGCGATATTCCGTTGATTAAATCCGCGGAGATTCACCCGGCTATCTCCGAATGCACCTCCCTGCTTTGTGGCATATACGCCGGGTGTGGACTTCAGAATTTCAGGATACTCCTGGTTCCCCAATTTTTCCATGATTTGCTTGGGTTTAATGGATGAAACGGCAACCGGTGTCTGACGGGCGATGGCCATTGATGAGACCACCCGCACTTCCTGTAAGCCCACTGCATTAACCTCCAGAGGAATCTCTTCCAGGTCGGTCGTTTGTCCGTCTCTTACAGTCACCTCTACCGTTTGCGTTAAGTATCCCACATAGGATATTTCAAGAGTGTAGGTGCCTGGGTCCAACTGCAAGGTAAAACTTCCATTCAGATTGGACACCGTTCCGATAGACCCATCCTGCACAAGGATCGAAGCTCCGATAAGGGTTTCGTTTGAAGCAGGATCTTTTACAATGCCTTTAACAGTTCCCTGCCCGTACGCTGCTACCAGGGCAAAACAGAGGGTGAGACTGAAAAAGACTCTCAATAAAGATTTCATAGGCATTTTAATAAGTTAATTAGTTATGATTCGTTACGCTTCGCCTTGCTCGTTTTTAGAAACGAAGGGAGCATTATGAAGTATTTAAAATTAGAGAAAAAAAAAGGTGCCGTTGAATTAATCCATCAACAATTTTTCAACAATGGTTTTTGTGGCCCCAATGTTTGAATTTACATATTCTAAGGCAATTTTTCCGCTGGCTTTCTGGTGTTTACGGTTACTTAAAAGTTGTTGAAGAATGTTCATTAATTCTTCATAATTGTTAACAGAAAATGCCCCTCCCAGTTTTACCAGATCAATGGCTTCCTGAAACGCTTTATGATCCGGTCCAAAAATCACCGGGATACCATATGCAGCAGCCTCCAGGATATTATGAATTCCTTTCCCAAATCCACCTCCTATGAATGCAATATCTCCATAGAAATAGAGGGAGGATAGCATCCCGATGTTATCTATGATCAGAACATCGGCCTTTGTAGAATCGGTCCCTTCTGCTTCAGAAAAGCGAACAGCAGGTTTCTCCAGTGATCTCAACATTCGATTGATGTGATCTTCATGGATCTCATGCGGGACCAGGATCCATTTTTGCCCTTTCCCATGCTCGTTGATATACCGGATCAGAAGATCTTCATCCTCTTTCCATGTGCTGCCAGCTACCAGTGTAAATCGATCCTGTTTGAAAGTTTCTATTACCGGCAGGTTCCTGTGCTGATTTGCAATGGCATGCACACGGTCGAACCGGGTATCCCCGGATACGGTTACCCGGTCTGTTGGAAGGAATGATAACAGTTCTCTGGAACGGTGGTTCTGAACAAACAGGTGGGTAAAGAGTTGAAGGATTTGCCGGAAAAAACCACCATACCATCGGAAGAAAACCTGGTTTGGACGAAAATTTGCTGAAATGAGATAAACCGGAATATTCTTCCTGCTGAGTGTGTGAATGAAATGATACCAGAATTCATATTTGACAAAAATAACCATCTCCGGATTTACAAGGCGAATGAATTGTTCTGCATTTTTTTTCGTATCGTACGGGAGATAGAAGATATAATCGGCCAACCCGTACTTTTTTCTCACTTCATATCCTGAGGGAGAAAAAAACGTAAGGAGGATTTTTTGGCCTGGTTTCTCTGTTTTTATCGATTCGATAACCGGTCTTCCCTGTTCAAATTCTCCCAGTGAAGCACAATGAAACCATATCACCCCCTCTTCGGGATTGACCATTTCCCGGATTTGTTTGAACAGATCTCTACGACCCGTCCTGAATAGGCGAGCTTTTAAATTAAAAACAGAAGCTACGAAGATGAAGAAGGAGAAGGTTCTGATAGCAAGGTTATATATAATTCTCATTCAAAAACAGATTAGGGCTTCACTAAAAGGCGGCGAGGAGCAGATCAATATCTTTTGAGAGGATTCCGAAGTGGTTGCCAATGTAACTGTTAGTCAGGATTCCATTATATATATATACCCCTTTCCTCAAGCCTTTATCATCTTTTAACAGGGTTTTGATACCACCTGAATTACCGATATTGAGAAGTATCGGCGCAAAAACATTGCTCAGCGCAATGGAGGCAGTTCGGGCTACTCTTGAAGGAATATTACTGACACAATAATGGACGACACCGTGTTTTTTAAATACCGGATCGTTATGGCTTTTTGTTTCGGATGTTTCAACGACACCTCCCTGGTCGATGCTAATGTCAACAATCACCGATCCTTTCTTCATCCCTTTCACCATTTCCTCTGTGATATAAAAGCGGGGGCCTTTACCGATCAGATGAACAGCACCGATCACAACATCGGCGGATTTCAGTGTTTTTTCGAGGACTCTTGGATGGAAAATCGAAGTATGCAACCGTTGTCCCACAAAATTCTGCAACCGCCTGAGTTTATAGATTGAATTATCAAAGATCTTGACCACTGCTCCCAATCCAATGGCTGCCCTGGCAGCATATTCAGCGGCAGTTCCAGCTCCAAGAATTACCACCTCTGCCGGTGTAATACCCGTAATTCCTCCAAGCATAACCCCTTTCCCTTTGTGCACATTACTGAGGTATTCCGAAGCGATGAGTATGGAGGTGATGCCAGCAATTTCACTCATGGATCGAACCACGGGATAACAGTCAAACTTATCTTTCAGATTTTCAAAGGCAATGGATGTCACCTTTTTCTGCATTAACTGACGAAAATAGGCTTCTGTTTGATTAATGGCATGCAGGGAGGAGATGATCACCTGGTTCCCTTTCAACTGTTCAATCTCACCGAGTGTAAGGGGAGCAATTTTCAGGATGATATCAGCACGAAAGATCTCTTTTCGACTATCCACAATGAACCCCCCGTATTCACTATAATCTGTATCGGTGTAGCTTGCATCACTACCTGCCTTGCTTTCAACATTCACTTCATGTCCCTGATCCACCAGCAATCCTACTGCTTCGGGCGTTAATGCCACGCGGTTTTCATCTTTCCTGGATTCTCTGGGGATCCCAATAATCAATTTCTTCTGTCTTTTTCCAACTTCCAGCACTTCCTCCTGCGGAAGTAAATTGCTCTTACCGAACATGAGCGATTCTGATCCCTTCTGATCTTTCATAACAGACTGGTTTAAATTAACTTTTCTGCTTTCGATTCCAGTGCATTTAAAATTACGACAATTTCAAATTAAATTCAAACTTTTTCACGTTTCGGGAGGATTTACCACGATTGAATCAAAGCGGTTTATCGAACTGGAAAAACCGTTTCCCGGCCAACCCTACTTCAATTTTAACGGGTATTGTACCGGCAGGCAATATCTCCTCAATCAATTCGGGCCATTCGATGAAGCAATAGTTCCCACTGTAAAAATAGTCTTCGTACCCAAGATCAAAAACTTCTTCTATTTTTTCAATCCGGTAGAGATCAAAATGATACACTACCAATCCTTTTGCTGACCGGTATTCATTCACGATAGAAAAGGATGGGCTGTGGACCACGTCGTTCACGTTAAGTTTCCTGCAAATTTCCTGGATTGTGGTGGTTTTTCCCGATCCCAGTTCTCCATAAAAGGCAAAGATCCGATAATGCTGATACGCTTCCAGGATGACCTGAACGACTTTACCAAGCTGGTCTTTCCTATCAATCTGGATTCTTTTCATCCGTGAAAACTCCTGTTTATCCAACGGTTGCAAGGCTGACAAAAGGAATCAGCATTTCCTGCATCGATATCCCTCCATGCTGGATGGTGTTTCGATAGTATTTTACGTAATGGTTATAATTCTGGGGATAGGCAAAGAACTGTTCATTAACAGCGAATATATAACGTGAGCTAACATTCGATCTGGGCAGAAAAGCCAATTCCGGTTTTTTGATATCAAAAACCTTCCGGGGATCATAATTCAGGTTTTTCCCTTGTTTATATCTCAGGTTGGTTGAAGTACTCCGGTCCCCTACAACCTTGACGGGGTCCTGAACACGAATCGATCCATGGTCGGTTGTAATAACCAGTTTCACATCATGGTTCGCCAGCGATTTAATCAACTCCAGCAGAGGGGAATGCTGAAACCAGGAGAAGGTTAATGACCGATAGGCAGGTTCATCATCTGCCAGTTCCCGGATCATCTCAATTTCTGTCCGGGCGTGAGAAAGCATATCTAAAAAATTGTACACCACAACCAGTAAGGGTCGTTGGATATAATCGGAAATATTGTCAACCATTTTCTTCCCGGCAGCTAAATTGTTTATCTTCTCGTAGGCGAATGAGTAGTCTTTCCCTGCACGTTGTAGCTGCTTTTCCAGGAGTTCTTTCTCCCAGAGGTTTTTTCCCAAATCTTCATCATCAAACACCCAGAATTCGGGATAAAGTTGTTCAATTTTCAAGGGCATAAGTCCGGAAAATATGGCGTTTCTCGAATACTGGGTTGCAGTCGGTAATATGCTACAATATATCTCTTCCTGTTCAATCCGGAAATAGTTGTTGAGGGAAGGATAAATAACCTTCCATTGGTCCCATCTGAGGTTATCAACAAGAATAAAAACAACCTTCTCTCCCCTATCCAGCATTGGAAAGATCCGCCGGGTAAAAAGATCCGGTGAAAGCAATGGTTTATCAACGGCGTTTGATGGATCAAACCAGTTGAGGTAATTCGCTTTTATGAATTTCCCGAATGCATGGTTGGCTTCGGTTTCCTGCATCCCCAGAACATCAGCCATACCGGTATCCCCCGATTTATCAAGCTCTAATTGCCAGTATATCAATTCTTTATAGATACTTAGCCAGTCTGAAAAACCCATAGCAGTATTAATCTTTCCGGATATTTTCCCAAATTCTTCGCGGTACTCTGAAGTGGTTTTTTCTGTTACAAGCCGTTTCTGGTCAATATTTTTCTTAATGGAATGCAGGATCTGGTTCGGATTAACCGGTTTGATCAGGTAATCATCAATGTTTGATCCTATCGCTTCTTCCATGATATTTTCCTCTTCGCTTTTTGTTATCATAACAATGGGAATATCAGGAGCGATACTCTTAATCATCTTCAGTGTTTCCAATCCACTCATTCCGGGCATGTGCTCATCGAGAAATATCAGATCGAAATCTGATTGTTTTACCAATTCAATGGCATCATCACCATTGGTGGCGGTTTCGATGATAAATCCTTTTTCCTCCAGGAAAAAAATATGAGATTTCAATACATCAATCTCGTCATCCGTCCATAAAATTTTAACTTTTCTCATAGCGCATGTACCTTACCATCCAAATAATTGGTTTCTGCTTAATATACCAAAAGTAGCGGATGTTTGAATGGCAGAAATCTTCACCGAAGATACTTCATTTTAAAAAACTTCTCGTACTTGGAAACCGATTTATCTTTTTTTAAGGTGTTGAAATTTTCATCTGAGATAATGAAAGAATAGTAACCACCCTGTTGAAGTTCGTTGATAACACTTTCTTCATGGATAATTTTTTCTGAATAGTCCTGTGCATCGGACAGGGTAAGAAAAGGTTTTACCGTAATGATATGCAATGTGTCGTTCAGCATTTCTCCCCCTGTTTCAAAATCCACCTGACTATAATGATCAAGGTTGTAATTGATAATGTTAAATATGAGCTGGTTTACATTTACCTGAAACCGGTTAACCACCAGCAAATAATAATGAACAGCACTATCGTTGTAGGCATAAATTTCCTGTGCTTCGATCTCTTCTTCCTCCTCTTTTAAGACCGGGAGTGTTCTGTCGAGGAAGGCTGAGATTTCGTTTGCCTTTTCCTTTTCCCTGCTATCAGGAAAGGCTTCACTCAGTTCAGTTAAGGCATTTTTAAACGCTCTAACATCCTGGGTTCTTCCAATAGAGAGCGCTTTCAGCAGCCTGAATTTGGGTAACAGTTCATCGCCAGCATATACAGAATCAGCATAATTACACCGCTCGATCACCTGTTGATACTCCTTGTTCAAATAGATATTGTATGTTTCTTCATATAATGTCACTACCTGTTTCTCTTCGGCTTTCAGCTTATCAAAATAATCGGGATCAGAGATTATTTTAGCGTATTCGCTTTCCGGGTATTGGGATAAAATCAGGTTTTTATAATGGTCTTCTCTTTGCCGGTCGGGCAGATTTTTATTTAATTCATAGAGATAATAATAGGATGATAGCTGGTATTCATTCGCCGGATACCGATGATTAAGGTCCTCATAGATGGTTATTGACCGTTTAAAATCGTTAAAATCGTCTTTATAAATTCTGCCGATATTATACAGGGCACCTGCAATTTTGATGTCAGATATCTTCAGCAGGGAATCATTTACAGGAAGATCTTTCAGGTAATATTCACGTGATTTCACATCACTGGCACCCAGGTTATCTCCTGTCGAATCTGGATTTGCCTGGTTGGATTCACTGGTGAACGCAACAAAGCTAACGGTTGATTTGTTAGAACGCCGCCAATTATCTTCCAGCCTTCTCTCCCCCCATTTTAACCGGAATTCATTTCGTCCAAAGCTCAACGCCGAAGGATTATAAAAGTACCATTTCCCTTCCCGTTGCATATCATTCCTGAACCGTCGTTCGTTCTCATAGTAATTCATGGTATTGTACTGCCGTTCAATTTGTTCTTCCCGTTCTAATCGCTCCTTTTCATTCAGTTCTCTGATAATCCCATCAATCAGTGCAAATTTGTCCTGGTCAGATAATCCGGCAACCATTTGCAGGCTATCTTCCAGTTCAACAATGTTTATATACTTGACCAGTTCAGTCAGGTTTTGCGATTTTGTACGGATCTGATCCAGGTTGGGATAATCTTGCGCCAGGAACGCAACGGCACTATCATAATAAGCCTGGGCATGTTGATAATCAAGCTGGCTGTAATAGATATCGGCAACTTCCAGGTAGGATTGTCCCTTCTGAAAGCTGTTTGATATGCTGCTTGCAGCGGATTTTTTATAATAATCGATCGCCTCCTCAATCCTGTTTTCCTTGTATGCTATTTTACCATATGCATAATAGATCTGATCCTGGTACTCGATATTCTTTTTGTCCCTGAGCAGTTTTTTCAGGTCCTTTTTGATCTCTTCACTATCCTCTCTGGAAACATCGAATGATCCGGCTTTATTGATTCTTGCATTGAATGTCATTTCATAGGGTGGATTCATTCTGATCACATCTTTGTACAGATCAGATGCTACCCCAAAGTCACCTGTCTCTTCATGAAGCTGCGCAAGGACAAAGGTATATCTCTGTTTATCTTTTTTCCGGCGGACTTTATCCACAACAAGGGTCAGGTGAGGGATAGCCCGTTCATACTCTTCCTGTTTCAGGAAATAATGGGCATAGGTGGCATGATACTCGACAGCCATTTTCTCCTTTACCGGCTTTTCATCAGCAATGAATGTTAATATCCGTTCTGCTTCCTTATATTCTTCCAGTTCGATGTTTGTTCTTGCAAGCCAGATATAGGCTTCCATCCTTGTTTCTTCATCAAGGGCTTCAGTGATCAGGAGCTTCAGCGTATTCAGGGTAATATGATAGTCATGTTTATAAAACTGAGCCTTAGCCATTAACAGATAGCTGTCATCCACCCACCGGTTATATTCAAGTTGATTATAAAACGCCCTTTCATCATCGGTCATTTCATCCGTTTCCATTTCCGGTTTGGCCGTGATTGAATGCAATGTTATAATTTTATAGGCTTTTTGTATGGCAAGGTCCATTTCAGGAACGATCTGTTTAGCAATATTTTCATCGACATAGGTAAACAGGGAGAGTATTTTGGAATAATCATCAACAAATGCATTCTCACATTTTTCCACACCCCGAAGAAAACTCTCATAACCGTTAAAATAGATATTATAATGAGAGGTGAGTCCATGGTAATTCCGGCTCAAGCTGGTATTCTTTTCAGCTGAACAACCGGCAACCAGGATCAATGTGAGTGAACCCAGCAAGCAATATGTAATCTTTTTTGTAATCAATCTACCGGGTTGTCTTAGAGAATAAACTGGTAATTTACAAACATATTTTATGATCCATGGAATATTTTATAATCCGGTTTATCCCCGGCAAAAAAAAAGGGCTTAAAGCCCTTAAGAAACACTGAAGTCCGGATGTTAATCGTTAACAGGCTGAACCTCCTTTAATTCAGGGATCTCTTTTAAGAGTGCCTGTTCAACACCTGATTTCAGGGTTTGCTGGCTGAACGGACAGCCAAAGCATGCTCCTTCCAGTTTTACTTTGACCACCATGTCATCGGTCACATCAATCAGGGCAATATCTCCCCCATCCGCCTGAAGATAAGGACGTATTTTATCCAGGGCACGATCTATCCTGCTTAAAAGTTGGGCTTTCTTTTCTGCTTCCATGTTCATTTTTTTATATCATACAATGATTATTTACGGGTAATCTCAACTCGTTGTGTGGGTTCCAGTTCTCTGTTACGAATCTCAACCTGCTTTATCACATTTTCAGCCAGCTTTACAAACGCTTTGCCTGTGGATGATTTTTCATCCAAAGCGGAAGGATTTCCCATGTCTCCATCTTCACAAATGCTCTCAACTACCGGGATCTGCCCCAACAGGGAGATGTTATATTTCTTTGCCAGCTTTTCACAACCATTTTTACCAAAAATATAATACCGGTTTCCAGGCAGTTCAGCCGGGGTAAACCAGGCCATGTTTTCCACCAGTCCAAGAATCGGCACATTGATTCTATCGCCTGTAAACATGTTAATTCCTTTAATGGCATCTGCCAGTGCTACTTCCTGCGGTGTGCTGATGATAAGTGCACCCGTCACAGGAACCTCCTGAACCAGTGTAAGGTGGATGTCGCTGGTTCCGGGTGGAAGGTCAACCAGTAAATAATCGAGTTCTCCCCAATCTCCCTGCCCGAGCATTTGCTTCAGGGCATTCGTAGCCATGGGTCCACGCCAAACCAGTGCACTATCCGGATCAATAAAAAATCCGATGGATAACAATTTCACTCCATGACGTTCTATCGGAACAATCATATCAACCCCTTCAACCTGATTAACAAATGGTTTGGCTTTTACCGCACCAAACATTTTCGGAATGGAAGGTCCATAGATATCTGCATCAATCAACCCCACACGTAATCCTTTTTTCGCTAACGATACAGCGAGGTTAACAGCAATGGTGGATTTTCCCACGCCCCCTTTCCCCGAGGCTATCGCAACAATATTTTTTACCCCGGGTAACAGTTCCTGCTTTGGTTCAGCCTGCGGAACTTTTACCGTAATGTTCCCCTGAATTTGAGCTTCTGGGTCAACGTCTGCCAGAATTGCCTTTACGCATGCTTTCTTAATTGAAGAACTAAACGGATCATTTGATCCGGGAAACAGTAGTGAAAAACGAATCTCTTTGCCCTTGATCGCAAGATCATCAACCATCCCCAATGAAACAATGTCCTTTTTCTTTTCCGGATGAACTACGTTGCTTAATGCATCTAAAACCTGTTGCCGGGTAAAACTCATGGTGAAATCTATTTTGTTATATTAATTTGATTTAAATTAAAATACAAATATACAGTTTTTATTTATATAATGGATGGGGCGCCCAGTTCCTTCTGTGGATCCCAATAATGCTTTTCGAAGTGGATTACCCGGTCATCTTCAACCCTTATGCCTTCATTCTCGAGAAGCTGGCTCATGGTATTGGTATTTCCAAAATGATGCTTTCCTGTGAGGACACCATTTCTGTTTACCACCCGGTGTGCAGGTATGAAATCGGGAAGATGATGCGAATTATTAAGAGCCCAACCGACCATCCGGGCGGCTCTTCCCATACTGATATACCTGGCGATGGATCCATAGGTGGTAATTCTCCCATAGGGAATTTGTCGGGTGACTTCATACACCCGTTCAAAAAAAGAGCGTTCCAGCAACTTAGTCCGGTTCATGGATTACTGTATCTATAGGCAGTTTAAAACAAAGGTATTTAATCGTCACATGCTGTTCAAGGAACTGTTTCTCATAATGGGTAGTGATGGACAAAACGTGGTCGATATTGGGTTCTTCATATAGGTTTTCTGATGCAAAGATCAGTGGAAGGTCATTGTATGCAATCATTTGCATTGTATAGTTGTAGAGGATTTTATTATCCGTTTTCAGGTGAATGCATCCGCCGGGTGACAGGAATTCCCGGTATGCATTAAGAAATCGGGCTGCGGTTAGTCGCTTTTTATTTCTTCTTTTTTTTAGTTGAGGATCGGGGAAGGTAAGCCAGATTTCAGCAATCTCATCCTTCGCAAAAAAGGAAGTTATCTGTTCGATACGCGTCCGGATAAAAGCAACGTTTTTCAACTGTTCATTCAATGCTGTTTTTGCCCCTTTCCATATGCGGGCTCCTTTGATATCGATTCCAATAACATTCCGTTGGGGAGAGTTGGCAGAAAGTCCGATGGTATATTCACCTTTCCCGCAGCCCAGTTCGAGTGTAATGGGATTATCGTTCTTAAAAAAAATTTCTTTCCACTTGCCTTTCAGATGAAAGTCCTTATTATAAATTTCCTGAAATGGGGGTTGAAAAACGTGTTGGAAGGTCTCCATTTCATCCCATTTTCTACGTTTTCTCTTCCCCACAGGATATCCGTTTGTGTTCATTTCATTCTTTCAACCCGCAGACCTATATCGAACACATGCTTTAACTGGTCGGTTCGCATGGCTTGCTCAATTTCAAAGCTATACAATCCCGGGTAAGGGAAGCGTACATTCACCTTGTAAGGGACCTGAAGTGTAGCGATATCTCCCAGTCCGCTACCCAGCCAACGTCCTTTTTGGTCAGACAGTGTGCATTCAATCGTATCACGAATCCACTGTCCGGACGGTGATTCGGTTCGAATAAAAAGAAAAAGGTTGCTGTACTGATACTGTCCTCCATTTCTAACATTCACGCAGATGTTATGGGGGTTGATTGTATCTGTTATTTCCACATTAAAAACGAGAACATTTGTTTTGTCCCAACGATGATTCGGTAGCGTCATGTATTCTTCAAAGACCCGGTTTCGATCGCAGGAGCAGATCAGTGCAATCAACACCAGCCACAGAGTCGGGTTGATTATTGAATCATATTTCACGGGGTTTTCCTTTTTCTTTTGCCCGGTTTGCCAGATTTTTTATCAAACCGGGTTAAACTGTCTTCATTAACACCATTCTCATAATCGAGAATTTTACGGTCAGGAATATTCTCTTGAGCAATGAGTGATGGTACTTTTTCCCCTTTCTTATTCAGTTGATGAATTTGCAGTACCCGTTCTATTGCAATGGGTGTAAGGTTTACCGAGGAATCTTTCTCGTATGAATACCACATCAGCCTTCTGAAGATATCTGTTTTTTGATGATACGCCGGTCCCTGTTCGGTTTCCAGGGGAACGGATCTGTCCGGAAAATTCTTTTGAGCATCCAGATAGCAATCCAGTTCATAATTCAGGCAGCATTTCAGTTTACCACACTGGCCAGCTAATTTTTGCGGATTAAGTGACAACTCCTGGTATCTTGCCGAACTGGTAGTAACAGAGACAAAATTCGTTATCCATGATGCACAGCACAATTCCCTGCCGCATGAGCCAATCCCTCCTATCCGTCCCGCTTCCTGCCTGGCTCCGATCTGTCTCATTTCGATTCTGATTTTAAATTCATCTGCCAGGACTTTTATCAGTTCCCTGAAATCAACGCGCTCATCCGCGATATAATAGAAGATGGCTTTGGTGTTGTCTCCCTGGTATTCAACATCTCCGATTTTCATGTCCAGGTTCAGGTCTTCCGCTATTTTTCTGGCTTTCAGCATGGTTGAATCTTCCAGGCTAATGGCCTCCTTCCATTTATCGATATCTGCCGGTTTTGCTTTTCTGTAAATCTTTTTAATATCGTCTGATTCAACAGGGGTATTGGACTTCCTCATTTGCTGAAGGACAAGTTCTCCCGCTAATGAAACGATTCCGATATCATGCCCCGGAGAAGCTTCCACTGCAACAATATCTCCGATCATTAGCCGCAGCCTATTTATATTTCGGTAAAAACCCTTTCTTGTGTTTTTAAACCGCACTTCCACCAGGTCACCTGAGATCTCTGTTTCCGGAACATCATTCAACCAATCATAAACGCTGAGTTTAAAACAACCTCCGGAATATTTTGGGGATTTGACCTGTAAGGATGTACCATCGAGTCTTACATTACTGCCACGTTCACTCATTGCTTTTCTGATAGTTAAACTCAATTGTTTAATCCCTTGGAGGGGAATCTGGTAATTTACTTTCCTGTAAGCGGGAGGTAAAGTTAATTAAAAATCCATTTTAATCAATCTCATGATTTTCATGCAAAGGTCAAAGAGAACAATCCTGCTGTTTGCATTTGCCGAGATATTTGCGAAGGCTTCATTCAACTCATCCACGATATGTGCCACGTTTTTCTCCCTGACAAAAGGAGAAAAGTTCTTCGAAAACTCTTCCTCCTTCTCAGTGAGGTAAATCACTTCACGATCGTTACCGGCCATTAGGTTCAGCATAAAATTTTCACGGATCATGCGTGTTGCATACAGAAGAAAATGTTTCTGTTTCTCCCTTCCCCGAGCAACCAGATCATCAATCCATTGCAGGATATCCGGTATTTTCCCCCCATAGGTTAACCTCATCATTGCAGTGAACTGGTTCAGGTATAATGCATTTTCTTCTCTTTCATAGAGTAAATTCCGGGCCATCAAATAATTCCCATTTGCCAGCTTCACGATATTCTGCAACGCTTCCGGAGTAAGCATATCGTTTTCTTTCAGTGATTCTGTCATGCTTTGATCATCAACCCTGGGTATCTTAACGATTTGAGTTCGGGATAAAATGGTTGGTAAGAATGTATGTGTATTTTCGGAAACCAGTATAAACAGGGTTTTTGGTGGTGGTTCTTCCAGAATTTTTAATACTTTATTTGCGGCAACCTGGTTCATTTTTTCCGGCATCCAGATAATCATCACTTTATATTCCGATTCAAAAGATTTCAAGTTAAGGATTCGAATCATCTCGTGACTTTCCTTCCGGCTGATGAGGCCCTGTTTATTTTCTATTCCGATTCGTTCAAACCATTGAGATAAGGAGAGGTATGGATTGTCAAGCAGGGCGCTCCTCCACTCCTGTATAAAATCGTTACTGATGGGATCTTTGGCAATGGTTTTGGTGGTTGAAACGGGATAGACAAAATGGAGATCAGGATGGATGAGTTTCTCGTATTTCAGGCAGGAGGGACAGGTGCCACAGGCATCCGATTTCCCCCGATTCTCGCAGGCTAAATACTGAGCATAGGCAACTGCCAGGGCCAATTTACCACACCCTTCAGGGCCCAGAAAGAGTTGTGCATGACTTATTCTGCCCTGAACCACAGAGTGGATTAATCGTTGTTTCACCGTTTCCTGTCCGACAATGTGTTTAAAAAGCATGATCGATGCAACGCTGTTACTATCTGGCAAAGGTACGCAAAACTTAACGCAATATCACCGGAAAAAGATGTTCCCGTGTAATCCCGTTTACCCTTCACCACGGATTGGTTTCTCAATTATTATTTCATTTCGCATTGCGAAACGCGTTAAACTTAATAATTTTGTTTTCGAATGAGGTTGAGATGTAATCAATGTTCACTAAATACGATTGGAAATGAAAACAATTGACAGTTATAATTTCGGGGGAAAGCGGGCAATTGTCCGGGTTGACTTCAATGTCCCGTTAAACGATCAATTCGAAATTACTGATGATACCAGGATACGGGCAGCGTTACCAACCATTAATAAAATCCTGCAGTCCGGCGGTGCGGTTATTCTGATGTCTCATCTTGGCAGGCCAAAGGGTCAATATGAAGAAAAGTTCTCCTTAAAACATGTTGTTCCACATCTTTCCGAATTGCTGGGACTGCCGGTTGAATTTGCTCCTGATTGCATTGGGGATGATACATTTCAACTGGCCACAAACCTTAGACCGGGAGAGGTACTTTTACTGGAAAACCTTCGGTTTCATCCGGAAGAAACAAAGGGCGATGAAGGGTTTGCCAAAGAGCTTTCCCGTCTGGCAAGTGTTTATGTGAACGATGCCTTCGGCACGGCACATCGTGCCCATGCTTCAACCACTATTGTTGCAAACTTTTTCAAAGAGGACAAACTGTTCGGATACCTCATTGGAAATGAATTAAAAAGCATGGACAGGGTATTGCACGATCCGGTTAAGCCCTTCACAGCCATCATGGGAGGAGCGAAGGTTTCAGATAAGATCCTCATCATTGAACAGCTATTAAGCAAGGTTGATAACCTGATCATCGGAGGTGGGATGACGTATACGTTCATCAAAGCCCAGGGTGGTAAAATCGGTTCTTCACTGGTCGAAGAGGATAAACTTGTCCTGGCTCTTGAGATCATTGACAAAGCCAAAGCCCACAATGTGTCCCTTTATCTCCCCGTTGACAATGTAATTGCTGACGCATTTGATAATAATGCCCGGAGGGATTTTTCAAAAGCAGGTGAAGTACCGGAAGGTTGGATGGGACTGGATATCGGGGATGAAACCATTCAAACATACGAAAAGGTCATCTCCCAATCTCAAACCATCCTCTGGAACGGTCCGATGGGAGTATTTGAAATGGAAAATTTTAAAAAGGGAACACAACGAATTGCAGAAGCCATTGCCAAGGCCACCCAAAAGGGGGCTTTCAGTCTCATCGGTGGTGGGGACTCTGTAGCTGCAATCAACCAGTTTCATCTTTCTGACAAGGTTAGTTATGTCTCTACAGGGGGTGGTGCAATGCTTGAATACATGGAGGGGAAAGAACTTCCGGGGATCAAAGCGATTACGGATTAGTGTTTTTTAACCCTATAGAAAGGAAATCCAAAGTAAACCTTATAAAACTGCCACATGCGAAAATCATCCTTAATGATTCAAGCCGCTCTCCTGGTCATCCTGGGGTTTTTCTCCATCACAGGATCTGCCCAACGAGTTAATTTTACGAATATCCGGATCAAATACGTTCATCTGCCACTGTTTCCTCTGGATCAACAGTATGAAACCTTTCAATCCATACTGAACATTGTTCTTCCTGACAACTCCAGGGAGGTTGACAAACTGGTGAATCAATACCTTAAGATCCCCGGTTATCAGAAAACAGAAACGAATCCGGACCTGCAGGTATTGGTCACATTCGGAGATTTCAATATAACTGAAAAAAACCTGCACTCCGATGATGTTTACAACATAAATGAAGGCAAAACCCTGACGGGCTATCTTTACCGGATAACCTGTGATTACCCTATCAACCTGAAGGTTATTTCAACATCAGGGGAGGAAGTATGCAACCTCGAAATCGAACCGGATGAAAAAAACCTGCAGTTCGAATTTGGAAAATGGGAATATTCAAAAGAAGCCCTGGATAGTAAATTCGAAAGTGAAGGCCATCAAATGTTACTCGATAGGCAGAACAAATGCATCACCGAGGCACTATCTGAAATAAGAGATCTGTTAAATAGTTACTATGGGAAAGGAATAGTTTCCGACAGAATTAAAATTGCATCAGGGAAAGACAAAAAATACAATTATTCCGATCTGGAAGAGGCCGCAGGTTCTGTTGAAAAAGCATGGGAAGAAACAGTTGATCTGCTGGAGGAAAATGAAATCCGCACCAGGGAACTGAAAAAAGCGATTGAAATCTGGCTGACCAGAACCGGAAAGGATGAAGCCTCCCGGAAAAAAGAGGGCACCTCTCCGGAAATCTGCCAGATGCTCTGGTGCAACTGTGTCATAGCCTATTTGTGGAATGGGGAATTCAGCCGGGCAAGGGAGGCATTGGCATCGGCAAAAGAGGTTGATCCGGATAATACTGCAAGGAGTCAGACCCGTATGATGGAGGATCTGGAAGAACAGATTTCAGACCTGGAAAAACGATTTCTGGCAAACACGAAACAGTAACCATTCCGGCATACTTATTGTTGATAACGGATAAGGGATATGAATAGAATAAAGCGTGATCGTGAAAATTATCTTACGTTAACAGGGAAAAGAATACGGTCCTGGTCGGTCCCTCTTTTTCTTCTTGGCGTTGGAACCTTCCTGGAAGCACAGGAGAATACTTTTCTCATCTATACTTTTAAAAAACATTCGGATTTTATCAACTCTATCGATATTCATCCTGAAAAAGAGTTGCTGGTTACAGGCTCCAAAGATCAAAAGGTAATTCTCTGGGATCTCCGGGAGAAAAAAGATCTGGTAACGTTAGATGATAACACAGGAGAAATCCAATGCATTGCCTTTTCACCGGATGGCAAATACCTGGTCGGTTCAGACCGTAATATCATCCGGGTTTGGACCGTGGAAGGAGAATACATTAACTCATTGAGTGGTCATGCTACAGCAGTATGGTCAATCGATTTTAATCCTGCCGGGGACCGCATTGTAACAGGCTCTTTTGACCGCACATTCAGGCTATGGGACTTCATCAATCTGACGGAATTATCAGAGTTTGAAGGCCACTCAAAAAGTGTGCTTGCGGTTGCTTTTCATCCCGTAAGGAACGTAATTGCCAGTGGATCTCTGGATGAAACGATCCGGTTATGGGATATGACAAGTCATCGGGTTATTCACACCTTCAAGGGCCATTCCGGGAACATCTATTCACTTGATTTCAGCCCGGATGGCAAATACCTGATCAGTGCTTCACGTGATCAAACGATCAAACTTTGGGACGTGGAGGAGAAAGAACTGATCCGAACCTTTAAAGGACATACTGCTGCTGTTTTTAGTGTAGCATTCAGCCCGGCAGGCGATCATCTCCTTTCCGGTTCAGTGGACCAGACGATTAAACTATGGGAACGGTCCACGGGAAATTGTATTCATACCTTTACCGGACATGAAGGGGCTGTCATCTGTGTCAAATTCGTACCGGATGGAAAATCATTTGTGAGTGGATCCTATGACTGCACTGCAAAACTTTGGCAACTTGCCCCGGAACTTTTTGTAGATTATTATTTTAAAGAGGAGATCGGGGCTGAGATGAAAGATAATCCTGTTTTCCAGGAAAAGTCCAGGTCGGAGTCCAGGCAGGAATATGCTGAAAGAATGGAAGAAGCAAAAAAACAACGAGAACAGTTGTATCAAAAATATTACCGGAAGTATCTTGAACAGCTCAAAAACAACAGATTGGATAACAAAGAATAGAATGAAAAAAATCGTATGGTTCTGGATAGGATGTTTCATCCTTGTGACCGGGTGCGATGAGGATGGTTCTACACCAACAACGGGCGAGGTAACCATTACTTCGGAAAGAATACTGGAAGGACAGACCTATACCATTAACGGGTTTTTGTTCTCCGAGGGGAAGGTTATAAACTACAATCTCGAAACATCTACGAAAAAACCTGATCTCGTGGTGCTTGCGGGTGTTGATGATATTAATCCTGAAGTGATTGTAGCAATACTTGATATACCGGGTAATGTTCAGCAAAATCAATTGATGGCACTGGCAGGTGAATTTGACGATTTGAACAGTGCCGAAGATTTCTTTACCAACTACAAACAAATTTCAGATACACTGACCTACTCGTATTGGGCAAATCCAACGTTGGAAAACCAGGTATGGGTGATTAAGACAATTGAAGGTAAGTACGGAAAAATTGTGGTCAAAAACGTTGATTCATATCTTCAACAGACCACACGTTACGCTGAAGTTACCTTTAAATGGGCTTATCAACCCAATGGTTCCACTCTGTTTGAATGAGCATCCTCCTTTCCGTCCATCTTAAGATAACGATTGATGAACAATCCATTCAGGGAAAAAATATTTGAAGTAAAGACTTTTCAACAACTGGAAACGATCTCCCTGGAATTTTTCCGGTACCAGGCAAAACATAACCCGGTGTACAGGGCTTACATCAGAAATCTGGGAGTTGATCCGGTACAAATCAGGAAGATCATTGATATCCCGTTTCTCCCTGTGGAGTGTTTTGCATCCTTTCCAGTACTTTCCGGCAAGGGTGCCATTAAAGCAGAATTCAGGAGCAGTGGTACAACTGGGGCAAAAAGAAGCCGGCATTGCATTTATGACCTCTCCATCTACGAGGAGAGTTTTACCCGCGCATTTGAAAGCCACTACGGCGACCTGAAAAATCTCTGTATCCTGGCACTATTGCCAGGTTATCTTGAACGGAAGGAGTCCTCCCTGGTCTACATGGTTGATGCATTGATCCGGCAAACGGGACATCCCAACAGCAGATTCTACCTTGACAATTTCCATGATCTCAAGGAAATGTTGATTCAGCTGGAAAAACAGGAGCAGCAAATCCTGCTGTTCGGGGTCAGTTTTGCCCTTCTGGATTTTGCAGAATTCTCTAATTCGCCGCTAACAAACACCATTGTAATGGAAACCGGCGGCATGAAAGGAAGAAGAAAGGAGATTACCCGGAATGAATTACACCATCGCCTGTGTGAAAAATTTGGGGTAAGTGAAATTCATTCCGAGTATGGAATGACCGAGATCCTCTCCCAGGCATATTCAAGGGGGGGAGGGATCTTTCATACACCCCCCTGGATGAAGGTCCTCATTCGCGATCCCTACGATCCTTTTGATTATTTGCCGGCAGGCCGAACTGGTGGAATCAATATTATTGACCTGGCTAACATCCACTCGGTATCATTCGTCGAAACCCAGGATCTTGGCAAATTGCATAAAGATAATGGATTCGAAGTACTTGGCAGGTTTGACCATAGTGATATCCGCGGCTGTAACCTGCTACTGTAAGATCTGTTTACTGCTCATTATACCGACTACACAAACTACCTGATAAATGCCTTCGTTAAAATCCACTGGCGCCTCCCGAAACAATGAACTTCATGACCTCTGCAGATGATGCTTCAAGGGGCCGTACATATTTACTGGGCACTATAAACAGCTCTCCTGAAAAATTATAGGAATGGGGAAAGTATACAGCCACTTTTTTGTCTTTAACTCCCAGGTTTACCAGGTCGCTCTGTGTTAGAAAACCCAGCTTTTCAAGATTGGAAAGGTGATTTACCTTTACTATGACAGGGTTATTGAACTTTTTCTCTTTCCCCACAAATGCAGATAACAGATCCCGGATGGCTGAATATATCACTTTTACCAACGGGGCTTTTTCAAGTAATTTTGCAGCAAGTTTTTTAATTGGTCTGGCGATAATGGATTGTCCAATAATTCCTATCAGCATAATCACCAGTATAACTGCCAGCAGGTTAATCCCGGGAATATTGACCGGTAAAATAGGATCGATGTATTTGTCCAGCAACCGGTCAATGAAGGTAAAGATCAGATAAACGATATATGCGGTTATTCCAAGTGGTACAATATAAATCAATCCCTGAATAAAGAATCCTCCGATTTTTTTCATGATAGTATAGTTAAGGTGTTGTCTTTTGACTGCTTATTTGTTTATTCGAAAACCTTGTATTGCTTTGTTACCGGAATAATAACTGGTAATTATCGTAACGTTGGATAAAATGCCCCGTCAATGTGATCAATTTCGAATGATTTGGGGTAAAACACCACGGTTATGACGTCAAAACGTGTTTCCATATCCAGATCGTTTGCCCGGATATATGCGTCTGCTGCATTGATCAGGAACTGTTGTTTCTTTACGGTAACAGCATATACCGGATGTTCATAATAGTTGTGATCCCTGGATTTGACTTCCACTATAACCAGTTTATCTTTATCCCTGGCAATGATATCAATCTCCTTCGCATTGTGACGCCAGTTACGTTCCAGTATCCGGTATCCTTTTTTAAGGAGAAATGCAACGGCTAACTCTTCCCCCCGTTTGCCCAGTTCATCTTTTTTCATCGTTTTAACTTGAAAAACAACAGTTAAAAATAGGGGATTTTATTCTCTTATGGTGAATTTCCAATCGATTTTATATTCCGAATTCTTAAATTATCTTTGTCAAAATTGCTGATGCCCATCTAACCAGCTTCGGAATCCATTCTGTATGAAAACGTATAAACGATACCTCATTACTTCCGCATTACCCTATGCCAATGGGCCAATTCACATCGGGCATCTGGCGGGCGTTTACGTCCCATCGGATATTTACACAAGGTATCTGCGGTTAAAGGGTGAAGATGTTATTTCCATTTGCGGATCGGATGAACATGGGGTACCGATAACACTGAAGGCAAGGCAGGAGAATGTTCGTCCCCAGGATATCGTCGACAGATTCCATACATTGAACAAATCTTCTTTTGAACGATTCGGGATCGATTTTGATATCTATTCCCGGACATCTTCCCCGGTTCACTATGAAACGGCAACCGAATTTTTCAAAAAACTGTATGAGGAAGGGAAATTCATTGAAAAGACTACGGAGCAGTATTACGATAACGAAGCAGGTCAGTTTTTAGCTGACCGGTACATCATTGGAACCTGCCCTCATTGTGGAAACGATAATGCATACGGTGATCAATGTGAACATTGCGGGACGTCGTTGAGTCCAACAGATCTTATCAATCCCAGATCCACTATCAGTGGCAGCCAACCTGTCCTGAAAGAGACAAGACACTGGTTTCTTCCCCTGGACCGGCATGAGCCCTTCCTGAAAAAATGGATCCTTGAAGAACACAAAAACTGGAAGATCAATGTATACGGGCAATGCAAATCCTGGTTAGATCAGGGCCTGCAACCCAGGGCGGTAAGCCGTGATCTGGACTGGGGTGTGCCTGTCCCCATTGAAGGTGCTACCGGCAAGGTAATGTACGTCTGGTTCGATGCTCCCATTGGTTACATATCAGCGACAAAAGAACTGACTGATGAATGGGAAAAATACTGGAAAGATCCCGAAACAAAAATGGTTCATTTTATTGGCAAGGATAATATTGTTTTTCACTGCATTATTTTCCCTGCCATGTTGCGGGATGAAGGGACCTATATTTTGCCCGACAATGTGCCGGCTAATGAATTTTTAAATCTCGAAGGAGATAAAATCTCCACATCCCGAAACTGGGCTGTCTGGTTGCATGAATACCTGGATGAGTTCGAGGGAAAAGAAGATGTGTTGCGTTATACCCTTTGTTCCAATGCACCGGAAACAAAAGACAATGACTTCACCTGGAAAGATTTTCAAACCCGGAATAACAACGAATTGGTTGCCATACTGGGAAATTTTGTAAACAGAACGATGATTCTGACGCACAACTATTTTGAAGGGGTAGTCCCACCTCCTGACAAACTTACCCCTTTCGACCGGAACGTTCTTTCGGAAATAAGCGCACTGAAGAAGAACGTTGAAACGAGTCTTGAACAATACCGGTTCAGGGAAGCATTGAGGGAGGCCATGAATCTTGCACGGCTGGGAAACAAATACCTGGCTGATACGGAACCATGGAAAGTGATAAAGGAAGACAAAACCAGGGTTGGAACCATCCTCTATATTTCGTTGCAGATTACGGCTAACCTGGGCCTGTTGCTTGCTCCCTTTCTGCCATGTACCGTCAGGAAAATCCGTGCATTCCTCAATTTTTCTGCTGATAAATGGGAGGATATCGGACAGGAAACCCTGCTGCCGGTGGGTCAAAAAATTAACAAACCCGAATTGCTTTTTGAGAAAATTGAGGATGATATAATCCAGAAACAAATTGACAAGCTGATGAAAACAAAAACTCCTTCCGATTCGCAGGAGAAAAGTCATTCTCCCCAAAAAGAGATGATCACGTTTGACGATTTCTCTAAACTGGATATCCGCTCCGGAACCATCCTGGAAGCTGAGAAAGTACCTAAAACAAATAAACTGATAAAACTGCTTATCGACACCGGCCTTGATAAACGCACTGTCGTTGCCGGGATAGCCGAATTTTTCGAGCCGGAAAGGATCATCGGACAGCAGGTATCGGTAGTGTTAAATCTCGAACCCCGCAAGATAAGAGGGATTGAATCCCAGGGCATGATCCTGATGGCTCACGATAGCGAGGGGAAACTCACCTTTGTCTGCCCAACCAATACCATTGATAACGGATCAGAAATCAATTAATTCTTACGCAGAATCCACAGCTCCTTATTGGAAGGGTCTTTTCTCAACTCGGCAAGCGCCGATACTGCTTCCTCTTTCGTGGAGTAACCGTTCAGTGTTACCCGGTGCAGTCCATTCACCGGCTTCATGACGGTTGGGAAATAACCCTGCCCGGCAAGTTGTTCCTTATACCGCTCAGCATTTCCCAAAATGCGGAAGCTGCCGGCAATAATATAATACTCATCCGATGGAATGGATTCAGCTGCTGTTCCTTCTTCCACACCATCAGACTCTTCCGTCAGAACAGCCTGCCTTATTTCATGATCTGCTTCCAGCTGGTCTTCCCCGGTTATCTCTTCTTCAATAACTTCTGGTTGAATGGCTTCCTCCGGTTGTTCTGTATTTGAATCAACCACACCTGTGTTAGAAATAGGATTTAACGACGAGACATTGGTTCTGAATTTCAGCAGATCAGTCTTTAACGGAATAACTACAAGAGCAACCAGCAGCGGAACGGCTATGGCAACCCGCCACAACACTTTTCTCCGAAAATTGGTTCTTGACGGCTCTTTGTCTGCAAATTTTTTCCTGATTCTCTTTTCTACATCATACTCCTCAAGGGGTGTTAGTGCAAATTCATACAACCCATAGGAATCCGGCAAAAAATTGGAGGTTGCATCGGGTTCAAATTGAAGATTCCCATAACGGTCATAATAGAACGTCCCCACCTCCTCAAACACTACTCTTTTTCCTTTCTCAAGTTTTCTGTTCACTTCATTTACAAAACCGGTTACCATCCTTTTTGAATCCACATAGCCAATCCCTTTCTGTTCTGAAATAAAGCTAATAAGCAATCCGTCATTATGAGTGAGGCTCCTGTTAAAACGGATGTCCTTGCCCGGAGGGACGATGGTATTGCTTTCGTGGTTAATCCTGGCAGGCCGATAATCCGTGACAAAACCGCCAAACTCCGGAATAATCACACAATCATGAATGAATAACAGCTCTTTTATGTACCGGTACAGATCCATTGTCACTCTCTTCTTAGCACAAATGTAATCAAAAAAATTTTGTCCGTACGTTTTGTTCTGCTGAATAAAAAACAAAGAGCAGCTGAAATATTTGTAAGTTTGATTCGGGAAATTTATTTGACTAAATTCGCAACATCCGTTCATCACTGTGATGGTTAAGGTTATGAAAGAGATACGCATGGTTGATCTGGTTGGTCAGTATCAGAAGATACAGGAAGAGATAAATAAATCCATTGAGAACGTGATTCTCTCATCCGCTTTCATCAATGGTCCGGAAGTTCAGCTATTTTCTAAGGAACTGGGGAAATACATGGATTGTAAGCACACTATTCCCTGTGCAAACGGAACCGATGCGCTGCAGGTGGCATTGATGGCACTGGACCTCCACCCCGGTGATGAAATCATCACCCCGGGGTTTTCCTTCATTGCTTCGCTGGAAGTCATTGCCTTATTGGGATTAACCCCGGTACTTGTTGATGTTGACCCGGAGACCTTCAACATAGCCCCTGAACGGATTGAAAAAGCGATCACTTCAAAGACCAGGGCGATTATACCGGTCCACCTGTTTGGCCAGTGTTCCGATATGGAACCCATCATGGCTCTGGCAAAGCGGCACAATCTTTATGTGATTGAAGATGCGGCACAATCCATGGGGAGTATCTACTCGTTTAACGATGGCAGGTTGAAAAGAGCAGGGACCATTGGAGATATCGGGTGTACCTCTTTTTTCCCAACCAAAAATCTCGGCTGTTATGGTGACGGAGGAGCCCTGATGACCAACAATGATGAACTGGCAGAGAAAATTTTTTCCATTGTAAACCATGGTGCAAAGATCAAGTACTATCACGAAAGGGTTGGTGTCAACTCACGCCTCGACAGTTTGCAGGCGGCCATTTTGCGTGTTAAGCTGAAGCACATTGAAGAGTATATTCTCGCCAGGCAGGATGCTGCAAGACGGTATGATGAATTCCTGAAGGATACAAACGGGATAAAAATCCCTGTTCGTTCATCCTTTTCAACACATGTCTTTCATCAGTACACGGTAATCCTGGAAGAGATTGACCGGAAGGAGTTTGCCGGGTATTTATCGTCAAAAGGGATCCCAACCATGGTTTATTATCCGGTTCCCCTGCACCTGCAGGAAGCCTATCGCTACCTGGGATATGCACGCGGGGATTTTTACCATGCAGAGTACCTTTGCGATCATGTCATCTCTCTCCCCATGCATACGGAGCTGGAGAAAGATCAGCAGGAATATATCACCGATTCCATCATTGAATGCTTAAACAATCCATCACGTTAACCTGTTAGTAGCTTATGGAAAAAGATTATTTTGCTCACGAGACGGTTGTAATTGATGACCAGTGTAAAATAGGGAAAGGAACAAAGATCTGGCATTTCTCACACATCATGTCGAACTGTGAGATTGGAGAAAATTGCAATCTTGGCCAAAACGTGGTGGTCTCTCCGGAAGTAAAACTGGGGAAGAATGTCAAGGTGCAGAACAATGTATCCATCTATACGGGTGTGGTTTGTGAAGACAATGTATTTCTTGGGCCCTCCATGGTATTTACCAATATTATTAATCCGAGAAGTGCTGTTGTTCGCAGGGGGCAGTACAGTAAAACACTGGTAAAGGAAGGTGCTTCTATAGGGGCGAATGCCACCATCATCTGTGGCATCACCATTGGAGAGTATGCCTTCATCGGTGCCGGTTCAGTGGTTCATAAACCGGTTAAGCCCTACTCCCTGGTTGTTGGTAATCCCGGGCGCCATATTGGCTGGATGAGTGAGTCTGGACACCGGCTTCTTTTCAATGAGCAGGGGATAGCTGTCTGTCCGGAAAGTGGAATCACCTACCAGCTTAAAGATGGAAACGTAATGAAAAAAATTGATCAGATTTAAATAACTTTACCGTCAGAATTAGAAGGTTTGATCCATGAAAAAACCGATTCAAGATCCGTTTAATTTTGCATTGATAGGAGTTGCCGGATTCATAGCCGTTCGCCATCTCAAAGCGATAAAAGATACCGGGAATAACCTGGTTGCCACCCTCGACAAATCGGACAGCGTAGGAATTATGGACAGCTATTTTCCGGAAGCCGATTTTTTTGTTGAGTTTGAACGGTTCGACCGCCATATTGACAAGCTGAAACGTTATGGTACAAAGGTGAATTATGTGAGCATCTGCTCTCCCAATTACCTCCATGATTCCCATATCCGTTTTGCATTACGGCATCAGGCAGATGCAATTTGTGAAAAACCGCTTGTCCTCAACCCCTGGAATATCGATGCGCTTCTTGAAATCGAAAGGGAGACGGGAAGAGGGGTATACAATGTTTTACAGTTAAGGCTTCACCCATCCATCCAGGCATTAAAGCAGAAAATTGAAACCGGTCCGAAAAACAGGGTTTACGATCTCAATCTGACTTACATTACCAGCAGGGGAAACTGGTATTTCATCTCGTGGAAAGGAGATCTTCAAAAGTCGGGCGGTATTGCGACCAATATTGGAGTGCATTTTTTTGATATGCTGACCTGGGTCTTTGGTCCTGTGAAAGAGAGTATAGTCCATATTTCGGAGCATAACAAAGCCGGGGGATTTCTACAGCTTCAGCAAGCCAGGGTACGGTGGTTTCTCAGTGTTGATGCCAGGGATCTTCCCGGGGAACATGAAGCCAATGGTCAGCGTACCTACCGATCCATTACCATTGAAGGGGAAGAGGTTGATTTCAGCCAGGGGTTTACCGATCTGCATACAATCAGTTATAGAGAAATACTGAGTGGTAAAGGATTTGGCCTGGAAGAAGCAAGAAACTCCATCGACACAGTCTACACGATCCGAAACAGCACTCCAATAGGGTGCAAAGGTGATTATCATCCTTTCTGCAAAACCACATAGTTTTACCAACACTGTTTTTCGAAGTTGAACCATGGTTAAAAAATTACTCAATAGGGAAACAAAAATTTCGGTATCGGGTCTCGGATATGTTGGGTTGCCAATCGCATTGGAATTTGCCCGTAAGGTACAGGTTGTCGGGTATGATATCAGGGAAGACCGCATTGAAAAGTTGAAAAAAAGGATCGATCCAAACCAGGAGGTATCACCGGAAGCATTCCAGGGCGCTGATATTCTGTTTACATCAAATCCGGAAGATCTCGCCGGGGCATCGTTTCATATCATTGCTGTCCCCACTCCGATCGATGAACATAACCTGCCGGATATCTCTCCCCTGATCCATGCTTGTGAAACCATCGGGGACGTACTTAAACAGGATGATTATGTGGTATTTGAATCGACTGTCTATCCGGGCTGTACTGAAGAAGAATGCATTCCGGTGCTGGAAAAATTCTCCGGGCTGAAATGTGGCAAAGATTTTAAGGTTGGATTTTCACCCGAGAGGATCAATCCCGGTGATAAAATACACACGCTCAAATCGATCGTGAAGGTTGTTTCCGGTTGTGATAAGGTTAGCCTGGAGAACATTGCCAATACCTACCAGTTAATCGTCGAGGCAGGCATTCACCGTGTGAGCTCCATCAAGGTTGCTGAAGCAGCTAAGATCATTGAGAACACCCAGCGGGACATAAACATCGCATTCATGAACGAACTTTCACTGATCTTTAACCGGATGAATATCAATACCTATGAAGTGCTGGAGGCAGCTAACACAAAATGGAATTTTCTTTCCTTCTATCCCGGACTGGTTGGCGGCCATTGCATTGGTGTTGATCCCTATTACCTGACCTATAAAGCCAGGGAGCTGGGATATCATGCCCAGGTTATCAACTCCGGCCGTTTTGTGAATGATTCGATGGGCGCATACATTGCCAAACAGACGGTAAAAAAGATCATCGCCATAGATAAAAATATTAACCATGCTAAAGTCCTTATCCTTGGGGTGACCTTTAAAGAAAACATCAGTGATATTCGAAACTCAAAAGTGATTGACATCGCCCGGGAACTGCATTCGTATGGAGTAGATGTTGATCTGTTCGATCCACGTGCCAGCAAACAGGAGGTGAAAAGAGAGTATGGATTGAATTTGATAAGTGAGATAGGAAAAGATTACGATGCTGTAATTGTTGCGGTAAGCCACGCTGAGTTTTCATCGTTCGATGAATCATTCTTTTCATCCATTACCAATCATAAAGCGGTGTTGATTGACGTTAAAGGGATATACCGTGGGAAGATAAAGAATTTGAATTACTGGAGTTTATAATTATGAAATCACTCGTGCTGGTCACAGGTGGTGCCGGATACATCGGTTCACATACAACGGTTGAGCTAATCCATGCTGGATTTGATGTGGTTATTGTTGATAATTTAAGCAATTCAAGAATTGAGGTTCTGGACGGGATTGAGAACATAACCGGCATCAGGCCCTCCTTTGAGAATTTTAACCTTTGTGATGCTGCCCTGCTGGAAGAGTTCCTGACCAACTATCCGGGGATACAATCAATTATTCATTTTGCTGCTTTCAAGTCGGTGGAAGAATCGGTTAAGCAGCCACTGAAATACTACAAAAACAACCTGCTTTCGTTAATAAACCTGCTGGAAGGGATGTCTAAGCACCGTATCCCCAACTTGGTTTTCTCATCCTCCTGCACGGTGTACGGGCAGCCCGATCATTTGCCGGTAACAGAAGAATCAACGGTAAAAGCTGCACGGTCGCCCTATGGAAACACCAAGCAAATTTCCGAAGAAATCATTTCGAACGCAGTGGAGACTAATTCCGCAGTACAAGCCATTTCATTGCGCTATTTCAATCCCATTGGAGCCCACCCTTCTTCCGAAATTGGAGAACTGCCACTGGGTATTCCCGATAACCTGGTACCGTTAATTACCCAGACAGCAATCGGTATCAGGGATTATCTTAGGGTCTTTGGCAACGATTACAACACCCCGGACGGATCATGTATCAGAGATTACCTGCATGTTGTCGATCTTGCCAAAGCACATGTTTTTGCTATCTCCAGGTTACTGAACCTGAAAAACAGGGCAAATCATGAAATCTTTAACCTGGGAACAGGCGAAGGAGTTTCCGTGCTTAAAATGATCACCTCGTTTGAAAAGGTCACCGGGTTGAAGCTTCCGTATAAAATTACCAACAGACGTCCCGGCGATATTGAGCAGGTATGGGCAGATACACGAAAGGCAAATAGAACATTGGGATGGAAAGCAGAATATTCGATTGATGATGCCCTGCTGTCAGCCTGGAACTGGGAAAAGAGGTACAGGAAAAGTCATTAACTTCAATATAAATGAACTCTCAGTCGATGAAATATACCCTATTAATTACCGGTGGTGCAGGATTTGTCGGATCCCATGTTGTCCGCCTCTTTGTGGAAAAATACCCCGATTACCGGATCGTCAACCTGGATAAACTAACCTATGCCGGGAATCTGGAGAACCTGTCGGATATCGAAGACCGGGAAAATTATCATTTTGTGAAAGGGGATATTGTTGACTCGTCATTCGTGGAGGAGCTGTTCAAGGAATTTCCCTTCGACGGGATCATTCATCTCGCCGCTGAATCACACGTCGACCGGTCTATTTCTGCCCCAAAAAGATTCATCACCACCAACATCAATGGAACGGTGAACCTGCTGGATGCAGCAAGAGGACTCTGGGGAGAAGACCGGAAGACAAAACGGTTTTACCACATCTCAACAGACGAAGTGTTCGGATCATTGGGTAAACAAGGATTCTTCCGGGAAACCACACCGTATGATCCAAGGAGTCCCTATTCTGCCTCGAAGGCAAGTTCAGACCACCTGGTCAGGGCCTATTACCATACTTATCAACTTCCCGTAGTCCTTTCAAATTGTTCAAACAATTACGGCCCTAACCAGTTTCCTGAAAAGCTCATTCCCCTTGCCATCAATAACATCCTGCATGGTCGTGAAATTCCCGTTTACGGCAAGGGTGAAAACATCAGGGATTGGCTCTATGTAAAAGACCATGCTGCTGCAATCGATCTGATCTTTCACCGCGGGAAACCGGGTGAAACCTATAACATCGGGGGAGGGAATGAATGGAAAAACATTGACCTGATCAGGCTGTTATGTGATATCTTGGATCAGAAGCTCGGACACAAACCCGGCTCTTCCGCCAGGCTTATCCGTTTCGTTAAAGACCGTGCCGGGCATGATTTGCGCTATGCCATCGATGCTTCCAAAATAAAGAATGAATTGGGGTGGAAACCGGAAGTTGAATTTACCGGGGGGTTGTCACAAACCGTCGATTGGTATCTGTCAAACCAGGAATGGTTACACCACGTTGTTTCCGGTGAATACGAAAAATACTACGAGGAACAGTACCGGAAAAGAAAATAATTTGCATCTTTAATATTGGTGTATATAATATAAGATGAAGTTGATTGTCGCTACTATCCTTCTGATATGGATGAGTGTACTTCAATTGTCCTGTCAAGTCCATTCCCGGGAAAGTCATATTTTATTCTTCTCTGCCTGCCTGATTGAGCCAGGTAACGATAACGGATCTTCACTTTTTATAGAAAAGGATGATCATTATATGAAAAATACAGGGTGCAAGAAAGAAGCTATGCCCTTTACTAAAAGAGAAGAATCGGTCTGGAATTTCAGAAAAGGGATCATTATAGGATACAAATTCTCCGGCAAATTTCCCGTTGAATTTTGGGAAGAAGTAGTCTACACCGGTATTAAAAGTATTACCTGTACTACTGTTGATCCAACAATCGATCTGGAAGCAGGCTGGTTCTTTGAGTTTTATATCGGAGCTGCAAAGAATTTTTCAGTTGTACCTGAACTAGTCTACTCCTATACCAGGGTAAAGGTCCTTCATGAGCAATTCCCTCCTGAATATTATGAGTCAGCTGCCGGAAGCACGACGGTAGGCATTTCAAGTATTCTGATTCCCTTATCATTCCGATATTCAATTAACGCATTCAGGGTAAAACCCTTTCTTGAAACTGGTTTAAGCTTTACATTCCCTACTAAAAGAGAAGGATATCGAATTTGTGAGAAAATGTCACCTTTAATTATACCACCAGATATTGAAACAAATTGCAAACATCGAATCATCATGTATAATACTCACTTATTGGGTTATCGTTTCGGTGGAGGTATAAAAATCCCTATAGAAGATGTTCTTTCATTTGATTTTGGCTTTAAATATGAGTTTAACAAGCAGATTGGAACGGGATTAGATTATGCTGCCTCGTTTCATACAGTAACTCTCTACCTTGGTTTGGTATTTTAATGCCTAAAATTGCATAATTGATTGCTAAAAATTCAAATTTTTTGTAACCTTGTATTACAAATAATAATCCGGCGAAACCTATTTTTCCATCTTTAATTACCTGGGCAAGAATACTCGTATTGATAAGAATATTTCGATGCATGCATTATATTAATAAAAACCAATCAGGAATCTCGTGGAGAAATACAATATAAACTAATTCAGGTAAATCAATGAAAACAAAATTCCCTTTATTCCTTCTTCTTTGTTTATTGTGTAATTATCCCCTGACCTCACAAGTTACTATCCAATCCAAAGCAAAAGTCGAAAACGTCAATTTTGGCTATGTGATGGACCAGGTTGTTATTAATTACGAACTTATTGATACCCGGTTCCCTGAAAAATTCACCATTTCAATTAAAGTTTACAATACAAAAGGGGAAGAATTTCCGGCAACTTCTCTTTCCGGCGATATTGGAGATAATATATCAAGAGAGGGCAAAAAAAAGATCACATGGAATATTCACAGGGATCTGGAAAGGCTGGATGATAACATTTATATCGTGGTTGAAGCAGAGCTTAAAAATCCAAAGGTAATTAAGCCAATCAGCAGAGGACTTGGACTGGCCTATTCCACCATTTATCCGGGATATGGAGGATACCGCATTACCGGGAAAAAAATTCATCTCATAAAGGGTATTGCCGGATATGGCCTTGTCGGATCCTCGATAATCATGAGGGGACAGGCTTCCAATTCCTATGATTCCTATAAAACTGAAACAGACCTGGACAAACGGGATGAATACTATCAAAAAGTGGAATCACAATTGTTAACATCCAATCTCCTGCTGGTTGGTGCCGGACTGGTCTGGATCTCTGATTATTTGATTGTGATTTTCTGTGAAAATAAAATTCTCCAACCGGGTAAAACCGAACGGGAAATTTCATTTCATCCGGTTATCATACCAGAATATTCATTGCCTGGATTTTCACTGCAAATCACTTTTAAACCCTGAGTAAAACCCGTATACAATGAAAAAAATCCTGCTAATTATTTTATCCTTACTTCCCCTGGGAATTCTTGCCCAGGAAAAATACAGTATCAGCAATAAGAGTGTAATCAAACACATTTCATTCCAGAAGAATTCTTCAGAGAATTATATCAAAGCCATACCAAACTTTCAAACCACAAATTTTTTGTTCGTCGATGACAATAACAACCAGGTTATTGAAGCAGAGGAAAGATCCTTTATCCGGTTCAGTATTTTGAATGTCGGGAACGGTTTGGCAAAAGATGTTAAACTAACCGTATCATTACAGAATACAGGAATTACCGGGCTTGAGTTTGAAAAGGAGAAAGAACTTGGTGATATTTACAGCATGCGGG
>CAYZVJ010000003.1:49943-53561 GCA_964481765.1 uncultured Rikenellaceae bacterium
TGTTGATCAGATCAAAAATGAAATAGTATCTGATATTGATCTGGATATTCCAAAAAATATGGTTAAGTACTCAAACCGTCTGGCTCTGGTAATCGGAAATCAGGATTATGAATTCATATCTCCTACTCAACATCAAAACAACTTTCAGACCAGCGATGCGCTAAGTGTTAAAAACTATCTGATTCGCATCCTGGGATTGAAAGAAGATAATATCTTCCTGTTAACAAATGCAACCTCAGGTACCTTTTCCGACCATGTTCAGATACTTTCCAGGCTTGCCTCAAGAGTCAGTAACGCTGAAATCTTTGTTTATTTTTCAGGCCTCGGATTTATTGATCATACTACCCTTACACCTTATTTGCTGCCAACGGATGCCAGCGGGGAACAAAAAGTCCCCAGACAGAATCTGTTTGACCTTTTTCAATTATTAAGCCAGACAAGGGCAAGTAAGATCAACTTCTTTCTGGATGTGAGTTTTATTCCCTCCGGAGATTTAGTTCAGATAAATGAATCATCTTTTCGTGAAAAGGTTGACCAAAGCCTGGGAGAAAACATGATTGTATACTTCTCGGCAGGTCCCGGACAAACAGCCTTACCCTACAAAGAGCAATCCCATGGACTGTTTACATACTACTTACTTAAAAACTTAAAAGACACACAAGGGAAATTATCCTATGCCGGACTTGGGGATTATGTATCAAAGAATGTATCCCTCGAATCCTTGAAGTCCTTCCAGAAGGAACAGGATCCAGAGATTCATATTGGCAAACAGGCTTCTTCGTGGTGGAGAAATATGAAAATAAATGATTTTTAGGAGGCACCTGAAAATTGGGACTATTGATTTGTTGCTTTAAAGACAATCACATTTCAAACCTAATTAGAGATGACATTAAACAGAAAATTGTTTTTTCGGGTTTTATGTTTAGTTTTCTTATTAGTATTGAACCAGTGTAACAAGGAATTTCAAAGGCTTGTCCTGCTATCAACCAATAATGTATTTAATGTTACCGCTGTTTCTGTGCGGGTGTCCGGGACCATTTTCGATGTCGGAGAGGGAATCAAAGAGCATGGTCACTGCTGGAGCACCCAGGATAAACCGGATATCCATGCATCCAAAACCGATCTGGGGTCCAGAAAAGAGACCGGCGGATTCAACAGTACACTTGAGGATCTGGATCCCAATGAAAAATATTATGTCCGTGCATACGCATCGGATGGTGGAAAAATTTACTACGGTGAAGTTAAATCGTTTGTTACATTAGCATTTACTTACCCTTCCGTACAAACTGGCTCAATTACTGATATTACAATATCTACTGCAATTGCAAACGGGAAATTGCTTGACTTTGGAAGTACAACAGTAACAGGTGAGTATATTAGCTCATTATCAGGACTTATTGATGGAGCGATTTATTATGCAAGACCATATGCAACAAACAGTTATGGAACAGCATATGGAGATATTGCAGTTTTTGTTACAGGAGATCCTTATTCGATCTTTTTAGGAGATCCTGATCTTGTTGCTTATTATCCGTTCAATAATAATTCAAATGATGAATCAAGTAATGGAAATAATGGTATATTAAATGGGCCTGTTATTACCACCGATAGATTCGGAGAAACAAACTCTGCTTATGAGTTTGACGGAATTGATGATTATATATCTATAGATCCAGTATCTGATGTAAGCTCAATCGGTAATTTCACAATATCACTTTGGGCAATTTGTGATGGATGGCAAGAACAGCCGGGGATAATTACAGGAAAGATAGATCATCAATTTATATTCAATGGTCATTGTTATTCTGAAACGGTTACATCCAATTTTTTTAAAGATGGAATTAACATCAGTTATCTGTATGAAACGGATTATACAAAAAATATTCATAGTTCTACTTTTGATTTGGATGGGAATTCTTATCCAATATATTATCCAACCTCCAATTTAATTGGTCAATGGCACAACTTGTTATTCATACGTGATGGTACTGAAACGCATCTCTATTTGGATGGCACACTTGCTGCCTCTCTTGCCAATGATGGATTACATCTTGATATGCAACACAAATGGTTCATTGGAACAGTATCTGGGAATAATCCTGTGGGCAACTCCTTTAATTATAATTTTGATGGAAAAATTGATGATCTATTATTCTTTAAAAGGGTACTTACTCTTGAAGAAATAAATATTATATCCAGTCATAAATTGAAATAATATAATTGATTTAAAATTTTATTTAATGCTTTTCAAAATTCAATGAGGGGAAAATGCAAAAATTCAAATACCTATCGAAGCTAAAGGAATTATACGAGAAGAATATCAATATCATTCAATATCTTAAAAGTCTTTCGGATAGTGAAATAAATTCGATTGAGGATATTTTAATTAGTTATGATTTTCAAGCTGGTTCGTATTTAAAAGGATTCTCAAAAAATCGTAATTTCAAAAATAGTTATTGTGGATCTCTTGCAAAGATTATCAACAATATAAAGTATTTTGACTCTATAATGGAAATAGGAATTGGTGAAGCAACTACATTATGTCCGCTTTTACAGAATTTAGATAAAAAACCATCTGAGATTTATGGATTTGATATTTCCTGGTCTCGGTTAAAATTCGCAGATGCTTTACTGAAGGATTTCAATTTTAAAAATATAACTCTTTTTACTGCAAATTTATTTGAGATTCCACTCAAAGATAGTTCAATTGATATTGTTTATACATCCCATTCAATTGAACCAAATGGAGGGAGGGAAGAGGAAGCTTTAATAGAATTATATAGAGTAACAAGGAAATATCTTATCCTGCTTGAACCAGCATATGAGTTTGCAAGCGAAGAGGCAAGAAAAAGGATGAAATTTCATGGGTATGTTACAAATTTATATCAAACGGCAAAAAAATTGGGCTATAAAATTATTGAACATCGCTTATTTGATTATTCTTCAAATCAATTAAATCCGACCGGATTGATGATAATCGAAAAGACTGCAAATGAAGTTAATAGTTCTCATCTTGTTTGTCCTATTACCTTTGGAGAGTTAATTGAATATAATGAAAATTTTTTATTTACTAAAGATAATTTTCTAGTATATCCTGTACTTGAAAAAATACCTTGTCTTCTAAAAGAGAATTCGATTTTAGCTTCTCATCTATTAACTGATTACAAAGAATTTAAAAAGAGGAATAATGTTTTTTACTGAATACATTATCAAGTTTAATCTCTTAATTAATTATCAAGCCACATATACACGTTTTTGTCATTTGAAAACGGTTTTGTTCTTTATAAAATTAGGTACTTATTAGCTTTTTCATGAGCATCCAATCAACCGGTTTTAAAAAATTTTTAAAAGGAAACGGAATAAAGGTCATGTGGGTAGATAAACAGCGTTATGCCGTAGTCTTTTGAAAACACAGCGTGCTTTAGTCTTTTAAAACCAGGATTACCTTTGCTGACAGAGAAAGGTATGATCAGTGATGCCTTATGGTTGTGAATGGACGCAAGCCGTCCGCGAGCACAGACAGTTTGCGGTTGGTGGATGATGTCCTGATATTTAGCCGTAAATTAACCAGTGATGAGATCAACTATATCAGTGAACAACGATTGAAATGAGGAGATT
>CAYZVJ010000004.1:0-52432 GCA_964481765.1 uncultured Rikenellaceae bacterium
GATCCTGTAAACATGCTGGTTCCGTTATCCTGCATTCCCCCAAGAGCAAGGGCAGGATCGGTTTGGGAGGAAGTAAAACCTGGATAAAACTGGGTTGTTACCAGTCCCCGGTTCAGATCCTGGAATGTCTTACCGCCATCTCTCGTCCTGTAGATCCCACCGTCGTTGCCGGCATAAAAAGTATTGGGATCGGTGGGATGGTTGGCAAAAACGTGGTGATCGACGTGCATGCAGGTGGTATCCACCAGCCAGGCGTACTCGTCATCGATGTAATCGGTTATTTCCCAGCTATTTCCACGATCTTCCGAGTGACCGTAATAGATCTCCGTCTTGAAAAGTTTGGAGCTGTCTTCCGGGTTAACCCTTACGTAGTGTGCATACATCCCCATCGCATTTCCCATGTGTACCTGTGTAACCAGTGACCAGTGCTCCCCATGATCATCACTTCTGTAAAGACCGATGTAATCCGTTAAATTGGAAATATCGGCATACAGGATCGCCGGATTTGCCCGGTAGATATCCAACAGCACTTTGCCGGTCCAGGATGAAGGCAGCCCGTTTGTAAGCTTTTCCCAGTTATCCCCCCCATCGAATGAACGGTAAATACCGGTTCCATCAGAGCCCGCATTTCCACAGGAAACGTAAAGTGTATCGGGTTGTTGCGGGTTGATCACAATGTCCATTGCCATCAATACCGGGTGAACCTTAGCCCATTGTTTACCCCCATTGATTGTCCGGTAGGTTCCTTCCGTAGTCCCTGCATACACAATACTGGTATTGTGCGGATTGATCTCAATGCATTGAACTCCCCTGGATTGATAGTATGACCAGTCGAGCGATTTTGTCCATGTATTTCCTCCGTCGACGGATTTCAGGATCCCGATGCCATAGGTATACATGGTTCGCAACAGCCTTACCTGGAAATCCTTATGAAAATGGGCTTCTCCGGTACCAATATAAATGATATCGGAATTATCAGGATTAACGGCAATGGAACGCACGCCGAGAACCGGTTCACCGGTTTCGATCCTTTCCCACTGGTAATCATATGCCCCCTCACCGGTAATGGTCAGTTTCCATAGTCCGCCGGTAGCTGATCCTGCCCACACCCTGTTGGGATTATTGGGATCCACTGCAAGTCCCAGCATCCGTCCTGCCAGGTTAAAGGGACCGATGCTTTTCCAAAGATTCGCATCTCCTGCCTTGGTGGTATATTCTGTTTGTTTTTTGGCGTGAAGGAAAGCGTTATAAAAACCCGCTTCCGGGATATCCTGGTAAGCGCGTAAATCGGAAAGGAGTGGCAATTCCTCACGATCAATGATCTCTTCCTGGAAAAGAGGATGGTAGGATGCAGGGGATTTACAGAACCAATGTCTGACATGAATTCCCTTATCTGCCTGAAATAAACCCATAAAGCATAAGATGAGAAGAGCCAGGCTGGTTTTGTAAATCAGGCGATTGTTCATAAAAGCAAGGTACATAGAATTTTTAAGAATGCTTTCCACATCCAATCGAAAATAATGAGTCAGGTATGAATTCCGGCCGGTAAGGATGGGTACTGTTTCTTTCTACTTCGGGAGTATCATCCGCTACTAGGACCATTGCACAAAAAAAAAGCCCCGTATTTGCGGAGCTTCCAGACTAAATAAGCAAAAAATATAAACTAAGCCAGTTTAACATTTACAGCATTTAATCCTTTTTTTCCTTGTTGAAGTTCGAAGGTAACCTCATCGTCTTCCCTGATCTGGTCAACAAGACCGGAAACATGAACGAAGTATTCTTCGTCAGATTCTGCATCTTTAATAAATCCATAACCTTTATGGTTATTAAAGAATTTTACTTTTCCTGATTTCATAATAATTAAAAGTGTTTTGATTAATTGAATTGCAAAGATAGGTAATTTAATGAATTTTGAAAGTATTTTGCTAGAATATTAGTCAGTTAATACGATGTTTCATACGATACGGGTCACTTCATTTTATATCTGAACCCGAGATAAATGTTCCGTCCGAATATTGGTCCCCAGATCAGGGAGCTGTCAAAATAGGGACTGAACGGATCCTCGCTTGACAGAATCGGATTTTTCTGTTTAAAGTCAAACAGGTTTTCCACACCCAGGTAAACCTCATACTTTTCCTTCCAGGTTTTTGAAACCTGTGCATTGACCAGGTAGTATGCAGGAGAATATTTTTCGAGCTGGTGCTTTTCGGGATTCGATGAAAGATCCGGGATACGTTTCTTACCCTGTCGGTTCAGGGTAAGATCAAATTTCCAGTATTTCCGGGTTTCATAGGCCATATTCAGGAATCCACGATGTTGTGAAATCAGGGGTTTCTGAAGCAATTGATCCTGGTAGGTGGTTTTTACATCATACCAGCGATAGGCGATCCGCAGGTCAAGCCTGTTGGTCACCTCATAGTCGAACTGAGCCTGAAAACTGTTTGACCAGGATTTGCCATCCAGGTTATAAAACAGGACTTGCTGCGGACTGAAATCGTAATCCATCACGATCTGATTTTCAAAATGTGTCCTGTAAAAATCAAGGCTGATAACACCACTCCTGTAATCGAGTGTGAAGGTTTGTGTCAGGTTCACTCCATAGTTCCATGCCACTTCAGGATCCAGTCCGTAGGGTTTGTCTGAATTATCGCCCTGGATGATCACTTCCCGGGAGGTAGCCAGGATGGCATTGTTTTCAGCAAGGACATTTGCTGTCCGCTGTCCCCTGCCACCAGCCAACCGGAGGATTGTTCTGTCCGTTATCGGATAGCGAACAAACACTCTTGGGGTTATGAATGGTCCGAAAAGGTTGTGATAATCAGCGCGGATCCCGGCTACAAAGATGAATTTATCGAACGGGTTATAGGTATATTCAAAAAATGCGCCGGGAACAATTTCGGTCCGGTCATAATCATCCCCGTTCAGTGATTCCATGTAATCATCATACTGGATACTGGTTCCCGTTTTAAAGGTATGATTGGTATTACCGATGATACTCTGAAAGAGCAGGTTGGCATAGAAACTGGTTTGAACGGCCCGGTATTTGTTCAAACCGAACCACGATTCCTGGTGGTGGGTTACGCCGGAAAGTTGCAGTCCGGTGCTCTGCCATGTTTTCTTCTGGTTGATTTTCCCGATCTTTGCCCATCCCTCCAGCCGCTGCGTAAGGAGATCCATGCCCCAGTGATCGGTAAGTCCTACATCCGTTTCAGGATCGAAGGCAACCTCTCCTCCCACTTTATTGATGTGGGTCCCCTTGATGCCGAACTGAAAATGGCCGCCCCGAGGACCATGAAATTCCCAACGGTTCAACAGAAGGTATTGCCTGGACAACGGATTATCAAGAAAACCATCATCATTCCTGTCGTGTTTAACAGATTCGTTACTACCGTGCAGCAGAAAGGCGGTACCCCACTGCTCATTGATTCCGATTTTAACATTGGCATTTGCTTCCACCCTGCCCATTCCATTGGCATACCCGTTCAGGTAGAGTTTATCCATGGTTTCGGGCTTCCACAATTCAACGTTAATCTGTCCTGCAATGCTTTCATAACCATTCGATACAGAACCGGTTCCTTTTATGAGCTGGATCCCTTCAATCCATGTTCCCGGGATATAGGTTAACCCGTAAATGGCGGATAATCCGCGGACATCAGGAATGACTTCACGGGTAATTTGAGTATAGGGCCCCGCCAATCCCAACATTTGTATCTGACGGGTCCCGGTTACAGCATCCGTGAAGCTGACATCCACAGAGGGATTTGTCTCAAAACTTTCGCTCAGGTTGCAGCAGGCTGCTTTCACCAGCTCTTTCTGCCCTATTTTCTCAACCTTCAGGGGTTCAAGATACCCGATCTTCGTACTTTTCTCCCTGTGAACAATCCTCAACTCATCGATTGAAACAGAGTTCAGTAACTCAACCGAAATATGCTCCTGATCAGAAACATCGATCGTATCCGACTGATAACCGACGTAACTTACTACCAGGTGAGTCTCACCCGGAAAGCGTTTCAGTTTGAAATTTCCATCCGGATCGGTTGTTGTACCGGCTAAGGTATTCAACCAGTAAACATTGGCTCCGATCAACGGCATTTCATCGCCCTGACCGGAATTCTCTGTCACCCTTCCTTCAATGTATTTACTCATCTGTTGTGCCTGCAGTCCTGAATGAAGAAAAGGGAGAAGAGAGATCAACAGTAAAACATGACGTGGTTTCATCATCCTAATGTTTCCCGTCTCCGTCCCTGTAAAGGCAGCATGCAGGCAGCGTGTTGTATACTTCGTCTTTTGCCTTTACTTTTTCGGTATCATGTCCGGCTTCGGCTACTGCTTTGTGCAGATCGTCCAGGGTTACCTTGTCGATGCGGTAGATGACTTTCAATGTATCGGTCATCTTATCCCATTCAACAAACTTCACCCCTTTCATAAGGGCGGCATTTTCAATGCGCTCCTTGCACATGTTGCAATTGCCTTTGACAACAAATTTTTCCGTTACAATCTTTTTATCCTTGTCCTGCGCCGATACATCCATTATAGAAAATACCAGGGCAATAAATATCGTTATACTATATATGCTTGTTTTCATTTTGATTTGTATTGGGTTAATAATAAAATACACCTCTCCCAACCGGCAATTACCGGTGAATCATAATTTAGAATGCATTTTTACTAACCGTAAAAAGTAAGCGTACAATGGAGTAGCCACAAGGGTTGTGGGTTGGGTGGGGGTAGATCATAAAACCTGCGATTCTCGGCTGAATCATCGTCTTCCGATTCGGAACCGTGTACGGACGGATTTAAAACATGATCCTTCCCTGGAGGGGAATTCGTGGCTGTATTTATGGTAATCTGTTTATCCTCCAAATACTGTATTGAATAATGTTCATTGGAGCAGCACTCGCCTGTATTCTCCAATGAGCATGTTTTTTCAGGCAGCTCATGATTACAGCATTCCCGGATTCCCGACACCTCATGACAGCAGCAATCTTCAACAGACGGAATGATTCCTATGGATACAATATCTCCCTTACAGAAATGTACATTAACGGGCACACCCATTAATGCAATCATGTATAAAAAAGAGAGTCCTGTGGCGATAAGCTGTTTCACAATCATTCAATTTTCGGATCGAATATAATGATTCTCCAGAAGGTAAGATCGAATTAATTTGGATGTTATTTATACTGTTATACAGAAAATATGCCGGATTTTTCAGGGAGATTAAAATCAAGGGATCTCCCCAAGCACTTTGGAATTAACGAAGAATTGCTGTAAATTGGTTAAATAAACCAAACAGCGACAACGCATATAAGGGATATAAACGCAATGCGTTTATCCGCTAGCTTTGGCAACAATAAATTTTATACATGATGAAGAATCCAACATTTACTCTGTTATTAATACTATATCTAATTTTTCTGACACCAAGTATTAATGCTCAAAACAATGATAATTATTCAGAACTGATTAAAGAATGTGAAGATTTAATCATCAAAAAAATGGAATCGGATCAAATAATTGGGGTAAGCGCCGCAATTATAGTTAATGATTCGGTTATCTGGAAAAAAGGGGTTGGTTACGCTGATAAAGACAATAATATTCCAATGACTATAAATACAGTTGTTAACATTGCTTCAGCCACAAAAACATTTACAGCCCTGGCAATAGTACAACTTCAGGAAAAGGGATTACTTGATATAAACCAACCCCTGAATAAATACTTGCCTCAGTTTAATCCTCTAAAAAGGGGAGAGAATTTGGATAATCTGACTATTAAATCTGTTATCACTCATTCCTCTGGAATCCAGACTGATGTATTGAAAAACACTGACCTGGGATCAGGAAAATATACCGATGTTCTGGGATTTATCAATGAAACCTATTTATTGTATCCTCCGGGCTTGGTTGAATCTTATTCCAGTTCTGGCTATAACATCTTAGGGCATCTCATAAAAGAGGTGAGCAAGCAAGATTACTCTGAATATATTAAAAAAAGTATTTTCACTCCGCTTGGGATGAGTAATTCCGGCTTTATAATGGATTCCTTAAAAAATAGAACCAGGGTATATTCCGGAGGGAAAAGCATACATGACTTCGGTTTTAGTGGTATTGCATCAGGAGGCATTTATACTAACATCAATGATTTTATTAAATATGCGAGAGAATTAATGCATGCATATCATGGCATGAATTCTTCTTTAATTAATACATCAACAATTCAGGAGATGTTTTCTCTTCAATCAGGCAATGTTATAATAGAGTCTAATAAAAAAGGATTGGGGTGGTATATGTTTAAAAATGACTCGGTTTTTGCGGTCACTCATGCAGGAGACGCAGTAACCGGACACGCTGAAATATGTCTGATCCCTGAAAAAAATACAGCTGTTATGATTTTAATCAATTCAGCCGAGGGCGAATCCCTGAGAAGAGACTTTTGTTTTAATTTCATAAATAAATTCGGATTAAGTGTTCCTGATATAATACCTCCCCAGGTTATAAAAGAAATACATAATGAAATTATGCCTGTAATTTTACCGGAAGGTATTTTAAAAAAACATGCCGGGGATTATTCCCAGGGATTTTCATATATAACTATTTCTGCACAAGATGACAAACTCATCGTCAACAGAGATGGCAATCAATTTAACATAATAGCATTGTCTGAAAATGAATTCGTACCATATGAAAAAACAGGGCAGGATTCCCTGTCAATAAAAGATAATGAAAGATATTGCTTTATGGATTATGATAATTTTCATATTCTGTTCCATAAAGATGGCAATAACGAATCGAGGTTGGGATACAGGTTGAATACATTTGATATACCATCAATAACAAAAAAACTAGGCGTATATGAACACTATGGTTACCAGTTAATAATGGGAGATACAAAATTTAAAGGAGCAGAATTGTCGATAGCCAATGATAGGATATTGATGCTGAACTTAATTTCTTATGATGGTGAGTACCCATTCCCGCTTAATGTAATATCTGATGAATATGCAGTTACCAGTGGCCTGGGAACAGGATTTGGTTTTACTGTAAAATTTACGGAAGATGAAAAATATGACATAGTCGATTTCGGTGGAATAACGTTTAGAAAAGAAAAGTAAAGTAAAGTAAAAATAATAACAACAGCTAACATGCCGGTACCCGCCAAACGTTGGATACGATTGCATCATTACAAAGAATCAGGTATATTCAGGACAATCCGGGAAATTAATCCACTGATTCCAGCACCATATTAAGGAATTCACCCAGTTTTGATGGTTGAAGCCAGCGTGTGACGATAACCATGTCGTGTTCCTGATCAACAACGATGTAGTTGCCGCCAAATCCGGCAGCATAATAAACGGTTTCAGGAACACCTTCAAAGTTTCTATTACCCCTGTTCAGCCACCACATGTATCCATAGCTTTCATTGGCAGTTGATGATTTCTGAACCTGCCTAACATAATCTTCGGAGATGAGTTGTTTACCCTCCCACTCACCATTTCTCAGAAACAATAATCCAAACCGTGCGTGATCCAATGTGCTGATAAACAAGCCTCCCCCGGAATGCCCTCCGCCACTAACCGATTGTACCCGGTATCCATCCATATCCACCCATGAGGTTTCATATCCGTACCAACGCCAGGCTGAAGAAGCACCAATCGGGTCCATAATTTTCTCTTTAAGAACTAAAGGAAGTGATCTTCTCCAGACCTGCAGCAAGGAGTAGGCCAATACATTCACCCTGACATCGTTGTATTCAAAGACGGTTCCCGGTGTTTGAAGTTCTCTGGATCGCCACTCGTCGATCCCTCCTTCCCCGGGAGGCCGATCTGCCCAGTCATGCATACCAAAAAGAGTACCTGACCAGTCGGAAGATTGTGTCAGCAAATGATCCCATGTGATTTTTGCATTGTGTACACCATCAAAAGTACCATCCCAAGCATACTCTATTACAGGATCATTCACATCCCTTATTAATCCGGCATCAATAGCGAGTCCTGCAACCGTTGACAGGTAGCTTTTTGTTACACTAAATGTCATATCCACCCTGTTTACATCTCCCCATTGCTCAACGATATATCCGTCCTTCACCACAACACCGGCAGGCCCTCCCCTTCTTTTAGTTGGTCCAACTATCTCAATGTAGGGCTCATAACCAAAAGATTGTAAAATGGCTATGCGCAGGTCTCTATCTCCGGAGTACTCATTCGCTTTTGCAAAATCCACTGCTTCCGCCAGTTTTGTATCATCAAATCCCAGATTATCCGGATCCTTCCTTTCCCAGGATCCTTTTGGAGGAAAATAGAGTTTTTGTGTATATGCAGTAAAACAAACAGCCGCAAATAAAACCAATAGAACTGCATAGCGAATTTTGAAAAAGAATATTTTCATCTGTATAAACGTTAAAAACAGGTTTTTCATTAAGATACAAGATACATTGAATAATCAAGTGGGCAAAACCCGTAAAGATTCCGGATTATTCATTACTCCTCTCTTTCAGGGATCCAGGAACTATTTCTCACTACTCAAAACTCACCTCTCTCCTCTTCTTTGACTGAGTGACGAGTGACGCGTAACGAGTGACTAGAATCAGTTTACTATAATAATAATTTAGCCTCAGCCTTCTTTGTCCGCCGTAGCTTCAGCAAAGGCGGAAGCCTTAGCCTATCTATTCAAACAAGTGCATTTTCAGCCCCGGAATCCTTCACGTAGAGGCAGGATGATTTTATCCTTTCTGCGGTTTTTCTCATGAACTGAAAGTCGGGATTTTCGGGCATTCCGAAAATGTTGATATCTGCTTTCGGTGCCTGCAACAGGGTTTCTTCAAAATTACCATGCAGCACATAAAATTCAGTCAGGGATGGCAGCCGTGCCTGGTCACTCATATCCTGCAGGAAGTTATAGAGTCTTGTTTTTTCTGCACTATCGGGTGTAGAGGTAACCAGCCGCAATTTCCCATCCCAGTTATGGATAAGCTGCAGGGAAATCAGCATGGCAAGGTGCCAGTTTGGGCTTTTATCCCTCAACCAGAGATTGACATCCTTCTGCATTCCGTAACCCAGGTTTTCATGTCTTCTCAGAATGATTGATCCCATATTGAATTTGGATGCATGATCCAGGAGTTTCCTGATGATCGTATCTTTCTTATTGCTTTTTCCAATGGAAAGAAAAAGGGTATTGGGACGTATGGCTCCTGCATTCAGTGTCTGTATCACCAGTTTTGCCCCGTGAAGGAATGTACTGTCTTCGATGACCGTTGAATTGACCAGGATGTTTTGATTTTGAATCGGTTCGAGCAGATCATTCAGCTCTTTTTCAATTTTTTCAGAATCCTCCTGTGTAACGGTAAAAGCGAAAATACTTCCCGATGGATAGGTGATATTCCGGATAAACAGGAGCGATTCGGACCAGATTTTCGGATCATCCACCGGGAGAAGCAGGTCTGGTTTCCATGAGATCTGATGACGGGGAAATCGTGAAGCGAGTTGCGAAGCCCGTTCAGCCATAACGAGAAACATCCCACCCCGGATGTCGCCCCAATCCGCTTTCAGTCCCCGGCGACCAAGCCAGATATACAGTCCAATAATGACCGATATGGCAACCAGGCTAAAAACGGGATTGATCAGGAACATAATCAGGATTGACCCTACGGCTCCGGTAAAAGAGAAAATGGAGGATATCTTGAACGTTGGTCTGAAGCTGATGATCTTCATTCGTTGCTGGATAAAAACCACCAGGTTGATCATTCCGTACGTAATGAGAAAGAACATGGTTATCAACGTAGCCAGGGCATTCAGATCGCCTGCCAGCAGTGCAACAGCAATGCATCCTCCAGTAAAGAGGATTGCATTTCGTGGTTCGTTTTTTCGATTCCTGCGCGAAAAGAAGTTGCTCAGTGGAACCGTTTTCTGGTCAGCCAGTGCCTGAAGCACACGGGGGGCACCGACCATACTGGCAAGGGCTGATGAGAAGGTAGCTGCCAGTATGCCCATGATAACCAGTGGACCAAACAGTGCATGATCGGTCATTGCCATCTGATTATCCCTCAGTTCAGCGGGTGAAATAAACCGCCAGGCAATGATTGCAAGGATAACATAGACCAGGAAGGTAGTTCCAATGGCGGATAACGTGCCCAGTGGAATAGCCCTGCGCGGGTTTTTCAGATCGCCCGACATGTTTGCTCCGGCCATGATCCCGGTTGCTGCAGGAAAAAACACGGCAAAAACCTCCCAGAAGCTTGCATTCTCAAAGGTTCCGATCAGTTCGGAATTGGACACGGGATCGTTTGACGTTAAGACAAACGAGAAAATGGATGCTGCAATGATTCCCAGAATCAGGTACTGGATCCGGATCGCAAAATGAGCACTGATATAGGAGATGATGAGAAGGGCAGACCAGGTAATGAAAGAAACCAGCATGGGCGGATGGTCCGGAAAAATCCACAACCAGCCCTGGGTGAAACCAATGATATAGAGTGCAGCGGACAACATCAGGGAGATATAGAAAGGGATACCTATGCTCCCACCCGCTTCCAAGCCCAGCGATTTTGAAATGATGGAATATGCTCCTCCTGCCCCGATCTTAATGTTGGTGGTGATGGATGACATGGAAAGTCCCGTACAAAACGTGATGGATTTTGAGAGGATAATGATTGCCAGAGCACCCAGTATTCCTGCATTTCCAACCACCCAGCCCAGCCGCAGGTACATGATAACACCCAGGATGGTCAATACATCGGGAGTAAATACACCACCAAAAGTCCCGAATTTGTAAGCATCTTCAGGTGATACATCCTCTCTGCGTGTTCGGCTCAGAAAGGGAAATAACGTATAAAATATGGTATTCATACTTCCTCTGTTTCAACAAACCGGGAATCCGGAGGACAGGAACCGGAACTCTGCTTATTTGAACAGATCCGGAGGAATGGGATTGTCCGGCGTCGGCACTTCATTCGTGATTGCCGTCACTTTCCATTCTCCCTCTTTACGGATGAGAAGAAAGCTGTCGATTCCTTTGTTCGGAGGTATCTCCGATCCGGGAATGGCTGCTTCATACAATACCAGCACATGGGCCATATCCCCGTAGATCCAGGGTTTCATAGCAAGAATCGTCTCTGAAAATCCGGTTTCCACGATGTTATAACTATCGATAAAACGAACGAAATCATCAACGAATCCATCCAGCGAGAAGACCGAAGTAGCTGTTCTGCCGGTTCTCAGAACAATTACCGCTTCATCAATGAACAATGCCCTGACGCTGTCCCAGTCACCCGTTGAGCCTTTTTCAATGGTTACCAGGCGGTATAATTCCCGGATAACCCCTTCCGGGCTTAAGGACTTGCTTTCCTGGGCATGGTTTTCTGCTGTTGATAGAAAGATCAAAAACAGCAGAGCGAAAGGTATTAGTTTATTCATTTTCGTTTGTTTTGTGAACTTTTCTAAATATAAAATCAATAATTGGAAACATGAAATAAATTGTTACATTTAAAACCGGCGTGAAAATTGAATGACGATTTAGTGTGGGTGTTTATTTCAAAACAGATCCATACTTTAACTTGAACCAAAGACTTAAATGACTGGTGATAAAAACTTGTGTAACAATATACTTGGTGTTGATATCGGTTCGGTATCCCTATCCGTAGTGCGGCTTGATTATTCCGGGAATATCCTGGATTACCACTACCTTTTTCACAAGGGGAATGTAAAGGGAACGTTAGCAACGCTGCAGGATAAAACAGACCTGTCAACGGTCCGGGCCATTGCATGTACCCGGGGGAGAGGGTATCAGTACAGATCTTGTCATCTTTACGATCCACAGGTTGCGGTGATTGCAGCCGCTAAAAAGTTCCATGAAGATATCCGATCGATCCTCGTCGTAGGTGCCGAACGGTTCAGTCTGATCAAACTGGACAGATCCGGCACTTACCAATATACGAAAACCAATACATCCTGTGCTGCCGGGACAGGAAGTTTCCTTGATCAGCAGGCATTCAGGCTGGATTTTCCCGGGATTGAAGCCTTTTGCGAGGCCGCATTAAGCAACCGGTCCGACATACCGGAGATTGCATCACGATGCAGCGTTTTTGCCAAGACGGATCTGATCCATGCACAGCAACGGGGATATTCCCTCGAAGGCATCTGTGATGGATTGTGCAAAGGGCTGGCAAAAAACATTGTGGATACCCTGTTCAACAAGGAGTCTCCCTCCTCTCCGATCCTGTTTGCCGGCGGTGTTTCCAGGAATCTTGCAGTTCGGAAACACCTGGAGGAGCAGCTGGAGTGCAGGTTAGTACATCATGAACTGTCACACCTTTACGGAGCGATTGGAGCAGGGTTGCTGCTGCTGGACAAGGAAATCCAGGAATCCATTGGACCGATCCACTCACTGGAGGAGATTCTGCCCCAGGAAAAGGAGCTGGAATATTTTCATGAACCACTTGATTTGCAACGAATTGCATGTCCGGATTTCAGAAGTAAAAACCAGTATGAGTACATTCCGGTTCATTCCGGACATACCGATAACATCGAGGTAGATCTTTATGTTGATCCCGCTGAAAACCAACCGATTTCGACTTATCTGGGAATCGATATCGGATCTACCAGCACCAAAGCGATCCTCACGGATGAAAAAAACATTCCCATGGCAGGATTTTACACCTATACTGCCGGGAAGCCGCTTGAGGCTGTCAAAGCTATCTTTGAATCCATAGAGGAATTATCAAAAAGTAAAGGAATCCGGTTTATTTTCAACGGTGTTGGGACAACCGGATCGGGAAGGAAGTTTATTGGGAAGATCATTGGAGCAGACAGGGATTTTGACGAGATCACAGCGCATGCACGGGCAGCATTTGAACTCAACCCAAATACGGATACCATCATAGAGATTGGCGGTCAGGATTCCAAATTTACGATGATGCAGGATGGGATGGTGACCTTTTCGCAAATGAATACCGTTTGTGCTGCCGGAACCGGCAGCTTTATTGAAGAGCAGGCCAAAAAACTTGGTGTCTCCCTGTCCGATTATGCTGAAAAGGCCAAAGGGGTCCGGGCACCACTGGCAAGTGACCGTTGCACGGTATTCATGGAGCGGGATATCAATCAGCTCCTGAACCAGGGGTATGCTGTTAATGAGCTGCTTTCAACCGTACTCTTTTCCGTGGCTGAAAATTACCTGAAGAAGGTAGCTACAGAGGGATCGATTGGCGATCACATCTGTTTCCAGGGAGCTACGGCAAAAAACAGGGCCCTGGTAGCTGCCTTCGAACAAAGACTGGGAAAGCCGATTTTTATTTCGAAATATTGTCATCTCACCGGTGCACTGGGAGTTGCCCTGCTACTGAATGATGAGGGAATCAAAACAACTGGTTTCAGAGGACTCAACCTCTATCATGAAGACATTCCCATCCGGAGTGAAACCTGCCAGCTCTGCTCAAACCACTGTCATATCAGCCTTGCTACTGTAAAGGATGAAACGGTTGCCTACGGCTTTCTTTGTGGAAGGGATTATGACACGAAGAAATACGTGAAAAAAGATGCCGGCTTCCAGCTCCTGGAAGAGCGGAACAAAGCCATCCAGCGATCGCGAGCCGATAAAAAGAGGGTACGGATTAAGATCGGTTTACCGGCTTCGCTGCATCTCTTTGAAGAATTAACATTGTGGGAGCACTTCTTCAGCAACCTTTCCATTGAAACCGTAAGCAGCGAACATTTTGCCGAACCCGTTAAAACGGGGAAACGATTGGCCGGTGCAGAGTTTTGTGCTCCCATAAACGCTTTCTACGGGCACGTGGTATATCTTGCCGGAATGGTGGACTACATCTTCATTCCAGTCTACCTGGAAGCCAGGGAAAAACCAGCAAACCGGGAGAGAAACTTCTGCTACTACACCCAGTTCAGTGCTTCCCTGGTATACGCATTAAAAGAGAAAGGGATTGACAAGAAATGCCTCACACCCTTTATGGATGATCCAAAAGGATTGGCGCCTGTATCCCGCAAACTGTATGACTCACTGAGTCCGGTTATTCCGGGATTAACCCTTTCACGGATTCGAAAGGCATACGAAGAGGCGATTCTTTTTAACACAGCACAGAAGCGTAACCTGGTGGACCTCTTCCGGCACCGTTTCACACCAAAAGAGGAATTGTCGGTTGTACTGCTGGGCAGACCCTATGTTGTACTTTCCAAATCGTTGAATAAAGGGATACCCGATATTTTTTCGGGCATGGGTATCGATACCTATTTCCAGGATATGATCCCCGCAGAAGATCAGGTTAACGGGGATAGCTACCTGCTGCAAAAAGTGCCCTGGCATTATGCTGCCAACATCCTGGAAACAGCCACAACGGTTGCAGCACGAAAAAACCTTTACCCCGTTCTGGTAACCGCTTTCAAATGTGCTCCGGATTCCTTTATGATTGAATATTTTAAGAAGATCATGAATGAGTACAAAAAGCCCTACCTGATCCTGCAGATTGACGAACACGATTCGAACGTGGGGTATGAAACAAGGATAGAAGCAGCTTTGCGATCATTCAGGAACCATGCCTCCAGGTACACCTTCCCTCCCTCCCCTGAACAAACCATAATCCTTCCACATGTTGATACAAAGATTAATGGAAAGACACTGTTGATGCCAAGCTGGGACAGCCTGGTGGCTCCACTTGTGGTAGCAAACCTGCGACGGATCGGCATCGATGCCCGGGTAATGGAATCAAGCCAGATGATCATTAAAAAAAGCATGGTACATAACACCGGCCAGTGCCTTCCCCTGAACATCATCACCCAGGAATTCATCGAGTACATTGAGAAGTACAACCTGAAACCGGAAAATACAATCCTGTGGATGATGGAGAGCAAGCTAAGCTGCAATCTGAGACAGTATCCCTATTATATGAAAAGCCTGCTGGAGTCATATGGTAAGGGGATGGAGAAAGCAGCAGTCTATTCCGGGAAACTGACCCATATCGAGATCTCATACAAAGCCACTTTTAATGCCTATTTCGCCTACATGCTTGGCGGGCTTCTCCGGAGTGTGGGATGCAAAGTCCGTCCGTATGAAATAGCAAAAGGAGCGACGGATAAAGCCATCAACAATAGCATTCCTATACTTGAAAAGGCATTCCTGGGTGAACGATCAATGGACAGTGCGGTAGCCAAAGCAATGGAGCTGTTTAATGGCATAAAAACAAGAAATGGCAAAAGACCGAAAGTCGGGATTTTTGGTGATTTCTATGTCAGGGACAACGACATCATGAACCAGGATCTGATCCATGCCATTGAAGATGCAGGTGGTGAAGTAATCTCAACGCCCTACAGCGATTACACTAAAATAATCTTTGATAATGTCCTGCGGCGTGCCTTATCGCGTGGAGATTACCTGGAAGCAGGAATTTACCGAATACTGCTCAATGTGTTGGAACTGGTTGACGAAAAATATTACAGGTATTTCAGGACCTACCTTGGTGAACGACCGGTGATCGACACGAAGAAACTGGAAAAAAATCTTAAACTGTTCAATATCAACCCTTTCCATTCCGGAGAATCATACGATAACATCCTGAAGATCTTCTATATCATGGAAAATCATCCGGATATATCCCTCTTTATACAAACAAATCCGGCATTTTGCTGTCCATCACTCGTAACCGAAGCCATGACACAGGAGATCAAGAGGATCACGGGCGTTCCGGTAGTTACATTAACGTATGATGGAACAAGCGAATACAAGAATGACGTGATTGTGCCCTACCTGCAGGGAACGGACATCTCATAGAGCTATAGGATGTACGGTCTGTCAGCGGGCTGCGAACCGTACATTTTTTCCCCTGGTTTAATGCTAAAAGGTATGATTCTTGTTATCTTGCAATAAATATGAATCGCATTACCGTGATGCCTGCATTGATGAAACATACCTCTCTCCTGCTTATTACAGTACTGATCCTGTTTTCCTGTAAAGAAGAGAAAGCCTATTTCAAGGATCCTGAAACCGAACCGGTCATCCATACGATCAAGGCAGCTTCTGCAATTGGCTACTGTTCTTCCATCGCCATGACGGTGATGGCCGGAGAAACCTTACCGGGTGTTTATGCAACAAAAAGTTGTTCAAATTTTCCCTGTGCCTCACTGATCTTTGTTGATCTCAATGATAATGTCCGGATTCCTTTCACAGACGATGAGAATGGGCAAATTGTTATTGCCGGATTATGGACCGGTGTCAACCAGGCCATTCTCACCCTCTTTTTCTATGACATTGATATCAGTACTTCGGTATTTACGCTGAAAAATGTGCATACGTTTCCCGTTACCGAACATAATGGGGGTTACCTTGCCGTGTTTGCCGGTATGGACATCAATCTTGGTTCAAACCCCATTTTGCCTTTGGATCTTGATCTTTCGGAAGGTGAGATTAACGTTGAACTGGAAAGGCTCGATTTCGATACACCGGGTGATGTCTACGTTGCTGTCGAGCAGCATGCCTATATCATTGAGATCGACCAGCAGGGAACAGCAACGGATTTAAGCGACGATTCTTTCGTTATCACCGGCGGTGGCCAGATCATCGAAGTTAAGGATGATAGAGGTGGCATTATCCAACAAGGCATGCTCGATGTAGTTATTGATATGGAGTGCCAGGCAAATCCGAGAAATGGTTTCGCACTGATAAAAAATACCAGTGCTGGAGGCAATTCAATCCCTGAACTGGGCACAGCGATCTTTGATTTTCATAACCAGTGCGATGGAATGGTTGATATCAGTATCGCTACAGGAGTCTATATTAAATCGAACGGAAAATCCATCCCACTGGTTTTCTTTTGATTCTTCTCAAACCTTGATCGGGATCACATAAAAAAATATGGCAAAAAAGTGGGAAACTGATCCGGCAATGACAAAGAGATGCCATACCAGATGATGATAACGGAATGTGATTACCCTGAAAAACAGAATACCCAACGAATAGCAAGCACCACCAATAAAGATCCACAATACCCCCATCAATGGAATGGCTTTGAACACCTGCACAATGGCAGCGATGATCATCCAACCCATAATGGCGTAGGTCAGGATAAAAAAAACATTCACACCCGACTCGAATTTGTTGGGTTTAACAATTATAATGATCGTTCCTGTCAGGGCAAGTCCCCACTCCAATCCGAAAATTGTCCAGCCAAACGGTCCGTGAAGCGCTACCAGTGTTAATGGAGTGTAGGTGCCAGCTATCAGCATAAATATGGCAATCTGGTCAACATTGAAAAAAAACTCTTTACCCCTTCCGGGTTTAAGCCAATGGTTCAACGTGGAAGAGATATAAAGCAGCACCATGGTCGTTCCGAAAATGGAGGAACTGACAACGTGCCAGGCATTGCCCCGGATCGCTGAGAAAATAACCATCAGAACCAGTCCTGCGGTTGCGAGAAGAGCTCCGATCAGGTGAGAAACGGAGTTTGCAAGCTCTTCCCCGGCAGTAAACCGGATTGTCTCATGCTTTTTCATATCGTTCCTGAAATCATTCAGATTCATCCCTTCCCTTCCGGAAGTCACGGATCGTATCCATACTGATTAAGCAAATCTACATCAAAAACAAAGATAAACCAGATGATCCGGAGTTTAATCCCGGATGAGCATTTTGTGGATTCTTTAATTCCGATTAATTTTACCTGACGTACATGCTTTTCAACCGTATCCTTTATGATCAATACTACGAAGGCAATCATTCTAAGGGAGAGACCCAAAGGTCTTCCAACATCCGAAACATTTGAGATCATTAACGAACCGATCTCAAACCTTAAGAAGGGTGAGATCTTTATCAAGTCACGTTATATTTCCGTCGATCCTTACATGAGGAACCGGATGAATCCGGGCGCTTCCTACATTACCCCCTATGAATTGAATCAGGTAATTACCGGCGATCTCCTTGGAGAGGTAATTGAATCGACTGACCAGGGATACATCCCGGGGGATTCTGTTGTGGGGACACTTGGCTGGAGGGAATACAACATTGCCTCAACAAAGCAATTAACCAAGGTTGATGTTGACAGGATTCCCGAATCAGCATACCTCAGCACCCTCGGACTTACCGGCCTTACTGCATACTTTGGGATGCTCGATATAGGTCAGCCAAAGGAGAATGAAGTCGTGGTTATTTCAGGTGCAGCAGGTGCGGTGGGATCAATCGCCGGTCAAATTGCCAGGATTAAAGGATGCAACGTTGTGGGAATTACCGGATCTGACCAGAAAACACAGTACCTGAAAGAGGAGTTGTATTTCGATGAAGCAATCAATTACAAAAAACAAAGCAACCTCAGAAAACCACTCAAAGAGGCCTGTCCGAATGGAATTGATATCTACTTTGATAATGTCGGAGGTGAGATCTCCGACAGCGTGATGTACCTGCTGAATGACCACTCCCGTGTTGTTCTGTGTGGTCAGATTGCACTCTATAATCTCAGCAGGATAGACAGGGGGCCCCGGATGGGACCGCAATTGCTCATTCACCGAACACGCATGCAAGGATTTAACGTGTATGACTACCGTTCCGGTTTTTCAAAAGCAAGGACTGTAATATCCGGCTGGTTATCTAACGGGCAACTGAAAAGCCCGGTAAACATCATTTGCGGATTCGGGAACATTCCAGACGCGTTTCTCGGACTGTTTCGTGGCGATAACATCGGGAAGCAACTGGTAAAACTATGACAGGAAAGGATTTTATGGTAAGCATTCTTTGGGTGAGGCAACCGGGCATAATACGCCGGTAACAAGATCAGAACCAGATCCTGGCAAGGTATCCGAACAGCATGGTAGTGAAAAAGGAGAATGAACCATAAACCACTGCAACAAGCGCCATTTCCTGACTTCCAAGCAGTGTGCTGGCTACAAAAATAGCCAACGTACTGTTCTGTAATCCAACTTCAACAGCAATCGTATACTGATTCTGTTTGGTCAGTCTGAAAAATCTAGGGACCAGCAGACCGGCTGTCATCGAAAAGAAATTCAGCATAAGAGCATATGGTATCAGCCGGAAAAAATGGGAATCCAGTCCTGCCTCTCCATTGCCCTCAAGAAAAACAACCCCGGCATAGACACTCAACAGCAGCAGGGGTAAAATAATCCGCAATGGATTCTGTATCTTCAGTGCAAGCTCTTCGCGCTTCCTGCGGATATAAATACCAATGGATGCAGGAATAACGGTAATCATGAATATTTTTAAAATGGTATCCAGCACCGGAAGCACAATTTCTGTATCCTCTCCCATATACACATGAAGTGCAAGCCGGACGATCAGGGGAATGGTTATCAGGGTGAGAATCCCGTTCACCACCGTGATGGAAACACAGAGGGCAACGTTACCCCGGATGATATAATTCACCAGGTTGGATGTTACTCCGCCAGGACAGGCAGAAATAATGATCAACCCCACTTTAAACTCCGGTCTTATGTTGCTGAATGCAGCTATAAGAAAAGCAATCACTGGTAATAATATGAGCTGGCTTGCCAGTCCGACCACCAAATTCCGGGGTTCTGCAACAATGTTCCTGAGGTCACTGGTGGTTATGGATAATCCGATACCCATCATGATAATAACAAGGGTTGCAGGAAGGAACCAGGTTGAAAACAGATGGAGTTGCATAACGGTAAAAAAATCCCAGCCAAAACAAAAAAAGAAACCTTGCGGTGGTTGGTTTGTTACCGGATAAAATTAACAGAAATTATTTGTAATTTTAAAGATCATTAAAATCAGAGAGGCAAATTATGATGAAAAGCCAGAAATACGGGATCATGGTATGTATCTTATTGATCTTTTTTCCTTTCTCCTGTACGTCACAAACAAACCAAAATCCAGCAGCCGGTTCGCAGAAACTGAAAAACAGGAATCCTATTGCTGCCGGTTCGTATTACCCGGCAAACCAGGCGCAGTTGACATCCCTTCTGGACGAGTGTATGGCACAAGCTGCACCGTGGAAAGTTTCCGGAGATGTCTTAGCGGTTCTTGTTCCCCATGCGGGATATGTTTTTTCAGGATCTGTAGCGGCATCCAGTTTTAACCAGATACCTAAAGAGATGAAATTTGATAACATTTTTATCATCGGATCAAGCCATCATGTTCTTTTCGACGGCGCTTCAATATACAACCAGGGTCATTATATTACTCCCCTTGGAACGGTTCCTGTTAACCTGGAACTGGCAAATGATCTGATCAAGGCGCACGATTGCTTTGATTTTTTCCCGGAAGCTCATTCACAGGAGCACAGCATTGAGGTGCAGCTACCCTTCCTTCAGCACCATTTCACACACGAATTTCAAATTATTCCCATTGTTATCGGCACCCAGGATGTCCAGCGATGCCGTGATATTGCGAAGGCACTTCTACCCTACCTCAACCCAAATAACCTCTTTGTTATCAGCACTGACTTCTCCCATTATCCCAGCTATGAAGATGCCGTCAAGGTTGACAGGAAAACCGCCTCCGCCATCCTGGCAAATACTCCGGAAGAGCTGATCAAAACCCTTCAGGAAAACGCCAGGGAAGGTATTCCCGGTTTGGTAACCAGCATGTGCGGGTGGTCATCCGTGCTTTCCCTGCTGTACATGACCGAGCACAGGAATGACATTAAGGTGTTTCACATTGACTATAAAAATTCCGGTGACACGGAATATGGTGATAAATCGAGGGTGGTCGGATATAATTCCATCTGTTTTACCCAGGATAAAGAAGAACCCTCAGCCTTTTACCTGGATGAAACAGACAAGCAAGAACTCCTGAAGATTGCCAGAAAAACGATTGAAGAATACGTGCTACACCAGCGGATTCCGGAATTCACTACCCGTGAGTATTCAAAGAACCTTCTCTCTCCTGCCGGAGCTTTTGTCACACTCCAGAAAAATGATGCCTTGCGCGGATGCATCGGTCAATTTGAACCTGACCACCCCCTGTATGAGGTGGTCCGCGACATGAGCATCTCCTCCTCTACCCGCGATTACCGGTTCCCTCCGGTCACTTCCGATGAACTGTCTGATATTCATATTGAGATTTCGGTCTTATCACCGATGAAAAAAATTGAATCGGTCGATGAAATCGTTCTCGGAAAACACGGAATATACATTGTGCAGGGATCACGATCCGGAACATTTCTCCCACAGGTTGCAACACAAACGGGATGGGACCTGGAAAATTTTCTTGGCCATTGCGCTAAAGATAAAGCCGGGATTGGATGGGACGGATGGAAGGATGCTGATATCTATGTCTATGAAGCATTTGTTTTTGGAGAGAAATAACGATTTCCTATAAGGGTATTCATGAAAGCACCGTATGCTTTAATTCCGGTCATCATCCTGGTTTTGCTGGTATATAGCGCCTCCTTCCTGGCATCCCGGTTTTCCATTATCAAACGGAGTACCCATCGCAAATTCTGGAATTCACTGCTGCTATTAACCTTTTTTACCACTGCCTGCCTGGGACTGATCCTTGCCATTCAGGTTAACTATAAAATAAAGATCGGGATCATTGAGAACATCCTGGTCTGGCATGTAGATTTTGGTATTGCCCTGGCCGTAATAGCAATTTTTCATTTCTCCTGGCATCTGAAATACTATGCTGATTTGTTCAGGAAATCCGGGAAAGGTGTGATCCCCTCACCGGATAAGCAACCGGATAATGGAGCTGTTTCCAGCTATGATTACCAGGGACTGTCGGAGATGCCCCTCAGGTGGATTGTTGTCGTGCTTGGCTTATCGGCGATCATTACACAGGTTATTCTCCTCCGGGAATTCATGTCAACCTTTTACGGGAATGAGCTGGTTCTTGGAGTGGTGCTTTCCAACTGGATGATATTGACCGGACTCGGAGCTTTCCTTGGCCGGTTTTTATCCCGTTTCAGAAATGGAGTAAACCTGCTGTTCTTTTCATTGATCGCCATCGGGACATTGCCTCTTCTGACAGTCTTTCTTTTGAATGTTCTGAAGAACATTGTCTTCATTGAGGGAAGCATGGTTGGCCTGTTGCAGGTTTTTGCCTGGTCGGGCATTCTGCTAATTCCCTATTGCCTGCTCTCGGGATCACTTTTCACCTACCTTTCCCATCACGTCTCGCTGCTGGGCAAGGAGAACCTGATCTACCGGGTCTACAGCCTTGAGGCTATAGGAAGTGTTCTGGGCGGGATTCTCTTCAATTTTATCCTGGTCTTTTTCCTGAAAACCTTTCAGAGCCTCTTTATCCTGCTCACCATAAACCTGTTTTTTGCCATGCGGTTTTTTCCTGGCAGAAGAAAACCACTCATCCTTTTACCGGTAACGACTTTCTGGGTATTTATGTTAATCGCTTCATTTTTTCTGGACCTTGATGTATTCACAAAGCAACGGTTATTCAGAAACCAGGAACTTGTTTACCTGAAAGAGACACCTTATGGAAATCTGGCCATTACAAAAACGGGTGAACAGTTTAATTTTTATGAAGACTATGTTTTATTATTCAATACATTAAATCCGATTGCCAATGAAGAGAATGTCCACTATGCCATGGTTCAGCATCCGGATCCGAAGTCTGTTTTGGTCATTTCCGGAGGGATCTCCGGGATGCTGGATGAAATATTGAAATACCCGGTTGAGCGCATTGACTATGTGGAGATTAATCCGTGGCTGGTAAGGGCGGCAAGAGAACATTTACATTTCAATGTTGATCAAAAAGTTCATATTTACCACCAGGATGCGCGGCTCTTCATCAGGCGTTCTTCTGAAAAATATGATGTCATTCTCATCCATGCTCCACCTCCCGGCACGGCACAAACGAATCGTTATTACACCTGTGAATTTTTTCTCGAGCTGAAAAAGTCACTCACCCCTTCCGGTATTGTTGCCCTGGCACTGCCCTCTACCATGAATTATATCAGCGAAGAGGCAGCCGAAGTCCTTTCGATCACCTACAACACGCTGAATGAAGTATTTACATACGTTGATATAATACCTGGTGAACAGAATTTTTTCCTTGCCTCGGAAGAAAAGATCAGCCTTCAAATAGCAAAGCGGATTGAAGAGAAGGGCATAGAGAATGAGTATGTCAATCAGTATTATATTGATGACCAGCTTCTTCAGGCAAGGAGGAACACGATCATGCAGTCACTCGATCCGGAAGCAGAGCTGAATCTCGATTTTACTCCCCGTGCCTATTTGAAACAGATCGTGTTCTGGCTTAGCTATTTTGATTTCAACTACTGGTTCATCTGGATACCCCTTTTCATCCTGATCCCCATACTCATCGTGCGATGGAATCCCATACAGACAGGCATGTTTACCTGTGGTTTCAGTGCTTCTGCCATTGAAATACTGTTGCTCATTGCATTTCAGATTTTGTATGGATACGTTTATCAGGTAACGGGCATCATCATTACGCTCTTCATGGCAGGATTGGCTGCAGGTCCCTACCTGCAAAGAAAGATCCTTCCGGGAGCAATGCCTGGACAGCTGACTGCCGTTCAGATCCTGATCGGTATATTTGCTATGATCCTTCCCTTCCTGTTCCTTCTGTTCAGGATCATGGATCCGGGATCCGGTCTGACACATGCTCTCTTTTTCCTGCTAACCTTTCTGATCTCAGTCCTTACCGGGATATTCTTTTCGCTGGCTACTACCCTGATGAAAGGCAATGTTTTACAGGTTGCATCGGGTTTGTACGGATCAGATCTGATCGGGTCTGCTCTGGGTGCCTTGCTGGTGGCAGCCCTTTTGTTTCCTTTGCTTGGTTTGATCAAGGTAGCTCTGCTGATCGGTGTTTTAAACTTTATCGCAGCTCTGTTTATCTGGTTACGGAGGAAACGCCTTTCCGATAATTTTGTAACTTAGACGCCGGGAAAAGGATGCGGAATGGATAAAAGGAAATTCATCAAGCAGGGGATACTGGGGACCGGCGCGTTGTGCTGCCTTCCACGCATTACTTCCGGTAATCTTTTATCGGACAAGGAACCGGGGAAATCCCTGTCCGAGAAACTCCCAAAAGGGAGCAGGGAAGCCATGTATTATGAAGTGACTCCGCGTGGTGTAAAATGCATGATCTGTCCCAACGAATGCACACTGAAACTGGATGAATTGAGCGATTGCCATAACAGGATAAACAAAGACGATAAACTCTATACCATGGCATATGGCAATCCATGTGCCATTAACATTGATCCCATTGAGAAGAAACCGTTGTACCATTTTCTTCCGGGAAGCAGAGCTTTTTCAATTGCCACGGCCGGGTGCAACCTTGCCTGCCTGAATTGTCAGAACTGGACCATCTCACAGGTCAGTCCAACGGAAACCCGGAACTATGACCTGATGCCTGACCGGGTGGTGACTGAAAGTCTTGATAACCATTGCGAATCGATCGCATATACCTATTCCGAACCCATTACCTTTTACGAATACACACTCGATTCTGCCAGGATAGCCCGTGAGAAAGGGATCAGGAACGTGATGGTCTCTGCCGGCTATATAAACGAAGAACCACTACGCAACCTGGCTCCCTATATCGATGCAGCGAACATTGATCTGAAATCGTTCAAAGAGAGTATCTATCTGAAGCTGAATGCAGGAAAGCTTCAGCCTGTGCTGGACACACTGAGAATTTTGCTGGAGGAGAAGGTATGGCTTGAGATCACCAATCTGATTGTACCTAACTGGACCGATGATTTTGACATGATCCGGGAGATGTGCGAATGGTTGTATGCAAACGGATTTCAGGATTGTCCTCTCCATTTCAGCCGGTTTCATCCCATGTATAAACTAACCCAACTGCCACCCACCCCGGTGGCCACCCTGGACAAAGCGAGAGAAATTGCACTTCAATCCGGGATCCGTCATGTCTATATCGGAAATGTGCCCGGAACAAAAGCCAGCAATACCATTTGCCCTGCATGCAAAAAAATCCTGGTGGAAAGGCGGGGCTACCTGATTGCATCCAACAAGATAAAAGACGGCAAATGCACCTATTGCAATGAACCCATAGCCGGAGTCTGGAGTTAATGCATTCCCATGAATATTCAAGAACAATTGGAAGTGGAGCTTTCCAGGTGGAACACGGATCTTGTTTCGGAATATGTTGGAGCAGATCGGGAGCGGTTTTACGAATTGTGGAATCTGCTGCTACCCGAGAAATATCCCGTCTCACCCAGGACAGCCTGGGTGCTCGAATTCCTCTGTGAAAAAAACCCACACCTGTTAAAACCCTATCTGGATGAATTGCTCAATGCGCTTCCCGGAATAATACATCATGGGATTAAGCGCCATATGATGAAGATCCTTACCTTCCAGGAGATCCCCGAAGAACACCTGGGCAACCTGATTGATCTCTGCTTCCGGTGGATCGAAGATACTGAAATACCCGTTGCTGTGAAAGTGCACTCCATGCAGATCATTTACAATGCAATCCAGCAGTTCCCTGAACTTAAAGCTGAATTTATTGCTGTTGTGGAGGACCAGATTCCTAAGAACTCACTGGGATTCAAGTCACGAGCGAGAAGGCTAATCGCTAAACTGCAGAATATTTCCTGATTTCTGACCATCGGTCAGACGGAATGAAGCCGTCAGACCGAACCAAATTAACAGGATCCGAATCAACACAATGAAATTAACCCGCATTATTCATTAATAATCCGGGTTAATGGGTTGATTTCGCTGCGTCAGAGGGATTTATCCCGTGCAACCTTTGCAATATAGGTCAAATCAGGCAATCTTCCGTCCAACCCAGTTTTATCAGTTCAATCTTTTCCGGATCAGCCGTTCCCAGCTTGTGGCGGGTATCTGCCAGAAGAATATGTTTTGCCGGCGGATTCAGCGGTCTCTCCTCTCCAAAGTGCTCCTTTCGTTTCGCCTGCAGTATGCGAACCCCAACAGAATCTACGGCTACCGGATCGAAACCGACCAGCAATCCCTTGTATTCCCAGGTAAACTCCTTATTGAAGTGATGTCTTCCAACTCCATGAAAAAGAGGATTTAACATAACAAGAATATTCAACCTGGTTTTGCCTTCCACCACGGGCAATCTCCAGAGGGTGGCAAGATCAGCACAGGAGTCGCCATGGAGTGATGATGGATTTGGAATAAACATGATGTAGTTCTTAAGCAGGGATCCCACACCAGACCAGGCGTGTGTTCTCAGCGGTCGGGTATTGATCAGTGCAGTACTGTTCTGAAAGACCGGATCACTGATAATGCCCCGGTCCTTGATGCTGATGTTTTTTTCCTCCACTCCCATATCCATAACACGCTGCTTTATAGCCTGTTCGAGCTCGGGAGGTGTAGGCATGTAGGACCAAACATTCGATTTAATTCCAACGATATCATCCGGTTTTATCAGTTTTTTCCAGGCATCCAGATAGTCTTTTTCATCCGTTAATGCCATAACTGCCTGATCCAGCATGGATTGAATTTTACCCGGGAAGGGTTTATTGTACCCTGTCAACAGATCCTTATCACGGATCAGTACAACCCGTGTCTTCTCTCCGGCCCCTGTTTCAGGAAATGCGGAAGAGAGGGCTTCTGCTGTTTGTCCCGATCGGGAAAAATAGAGAAACCCGCCAATGGAGGCAAGGGCACTTCTCTTAAGAAGCGTTCGTCTTGTTATCGGTTTCCGGTTCATGATGGATCGGTATTAATGTTATTATCAATCTTTTGCAGATAAATAGGTATTCTGTGCCCTGTCGAGCATTGTTTCAACCGCTTCTTTTGTGTCGCCATTGAACACACAGATTAACAGCTTCTGGTCAACGCGACTACCTGTCCATTTCCCATCCTCCAGTTCAACAGCCTGTTTATCCTCCAGTTCAGGTGCGTATTGATGCAAAAAATTCCGGTAGGCTTCACTGGCTTTATCTGCATTCTCATAGTGGATCAACAGGAGGTAATAGCGTGCATCCGGTGGTCCGTATTTTGCCAGTACCGCATCGGTTTTGTCATCGATGTTTAAAAAATTATCATCAGAAATATAGTAAAATGCATTTACCCAGACATAGTGGTGAAAGTAAAAGACACTTTCCGGAGCCAGGTCTTCTTCCGGTATCCATCTCACTATTTCCGGCAATTCTCCCTCCTCTTTTATTTTTTTATCAATTTTATGAGCCATTGCTTCCATCGCTTTCTCAGTCATGGAGGTTTGGTAATTACACACGATGGAAACATAGTAGGAGCCCTTCCAGAACAGGATCGCTCCCCGATAGATTTGGCAGCCCTGTCCATAGGTATCATCCAGCTTTTCGCGTCCGTGACAATGTAAACCAAATGCATTTTTCGGTTCAACCATATCAAAAATCTCAACCTGGATATCCGGTTGCCCTGATCTTCTGTAGGTCCGGCTGATAACCCGTTCAAATCCATAGGATATGAAAAGTTCAGCCCCTCCGTCTATGTAATCATACAGGGTCTCCGGATAATAGTAACGGTCCTGGCCCAGGGCCTCCCATTCGTTGATTGCTTTGGGTAAAAAATCGCCGAGAATTTGTGCTGAAGTGGACATGATCGGAATAAAAAATAACAGAATAATGAAACGAACTGCTTTGCTGGATGAGATTATACGGTTCATCATACGGACTTCAATGGCTAACGGTAACGGAACAAGAATTACTCTAAACATGCCAGGACAATACCCGGTACGGGTGGTGTTGAGACACCCATAAAAATAAGAAAAAAATTGTTTTTGTCATTTTTATTTCTTTCCATTTATACAACAAAATAACATAAAGTGACGTGATTTTGTTCACTCCCACCGTAAAAATAGTGTCTAAATAAGGGATGTCGGATTATGGAAGGATTACCTGACAAAAAGGAGGTAAAGAAAGCTTGCAAGGGCTATTACTGCGATAATGATGATGATTACTGTTTTCCTGGTCTCGGTTTTTACGCCCTTTTCACTTTCAGTTTCCCGGTTTTTACTTTCCAGCGCTGCACCAATACTCACACCAATACCTGCTCCAATAGCAATCCCAATGGCTACCTGATCCATGGCGATGCCGATGGCAATCCCACAGACCATCCCAATGGCAATGCCGATTCCCATTCCTGTACCCTTCCGGATATTATGGTCATTCTGCTGCATGGATCCAGAACAATTAAATCATTTTAAAGGTAGGATAAAATCTTTGAATAGAAAAACAGACCCGTTACACAAAAAAAGTCAGTTATTGTTGTGAAAATTAGAAAATATCATTTACCATTGTCCAAGGTCCCGAAGGGATTCCTTCGGAGCTTTGGAGGTTCGGAGAAATCCCGATTAATTGAAAGTACCATTTTTTACAGATTTACATGGGGCATACTATGAAGGTTGCGGTTACCGGAGCCAGCGGACACATTGGATCGAACCTGGTCAGGGAACTGATCAGGAAAGGTCATCAGGTACGGGTTTTATATCATGAGGATAACCGTGGTTTTGAGGGATTACCCGTGGAAGCAATACAGGGTAGTATGAATGATCAGGATGCCCTGACACGACTCGTGACCGGTACGGATATTGTCTTTCATCTTGCTGCACAGATCTCCATTAACGGCAAGAACGACAAACGTTTGCTGGATAAAAACATCGAAGGCACAAGGAATATTATTGAGGCGATCCGTCGTTCCGGAAACATGCGGTTGATCCATTTCAGTTCCATACATGCCCTCGAACACGAACCGCTCGATCAGGTTCTGGATGAGAACCGGCCTCTTGCACTGACAGACCCAATCTATTATACTCAAAGCAAAGCATACAGTGAACAAATTGTACTTAAAGCAGTTACGAATGGACTGGATGCTATCATCCTGAATCCCACGGCAGTCATCGGGCCATTCGATTTTAAGCCATCTCTTATGGGTCAGGCAATTGTTCGTTTTTACAAAGGAAGACTACCCGCGCTTATCCCTGGAGGTTATGACTGGGTCGATGTGCGGGATGTTGTTCAGGCTGCGATCAATGCAACGACAAAGGGAAAGACCGGTAAACGCTACATCTTATCCGGGCAGTGGAAAACCATCAAAACACTGGGTCAGGAAGTACATTATCTCGGAGGCAGAAAAATTCCCTGCATTCGGGTTCCATTCTGGCTGGCTATAGCGGCTGTACCCCTATTCAGGTTGCTGGCCTGGCTTTCAGGAAGAATTCCGTTATACACCTATGAATCGCTGCACATCATCAAAAACGGGAATCCGGCCATCAGCAGTTTGCTGGCGCGGAATGAGCTTAATTACCAGCCCAGACCCTTCGAGGGAACCGTAAAGGATACTGTTGCATGGTACAGGGAGAACGGATATATCTAGTTCAGGGAGTTGCCATGGAGAACAACCGGTATGAATTATTTAATGTTATCTGGATCGCTTTTGCCCTGATCCTGTTTCCCATCCTTCTGAAAACAACAATGCCCTATGGAAGGCATACCAATAAGGATTGGGGAATGACCGTTCCCAACAGGCTCGGATGGATTATAATGGAGTTTCCTGCCTTGCTTGTCTTTGCCTATTTTTTCTGCAATTCTCCAGCAAAAGAACGGGGTATAAGCTGGATCTTTCTCCTGCTGTGGGGGTTTCATTATCTGAATCGGTCTCTCATATTCCCCCTCAGGCTCAGGACAACCGGGAAAGCAATGCCGGTTGTGATCATGACACTGGCCATATTTTTCAACCTGGTGAACGGATACCTCAACGGGTACTATCTTGGTAACGTAAAACCACTCTACCCAACTTCCTGGCTCTGGGATATCCGGTTTATCCTGGGAATAATACTGTTTATCGGGGGACTGGTGATTAACTGGTTGTCCGACACAATACTGATTGAACTCCGGAAAGACTCCCGGAATGGGTATTCCATTCCCCGGGGGTTCCTGTTTGACTACATCTCCTGTCCCAATTTTTTTGGAGAGATCATCGAATGGATTGGTTTTGCACTGATGACATGGAGTTTACCGGCCTTCGCTTTTGCACTGTGGAGTTTTACAAACCTTGTTCCAAGAGCACTTGATCACCACCGCTGGTACCACCGGACATTTGAAACATACCCGAAAAGCCGGAAAGCAATCATTCCTTATATTCTGTAGTTCCGGGCTTTTTCAGAATCACTTATTTTTCTTTTTTCACTTGATCATCCCATTCCATCACAATGTGTGGAACCTCTTTTTCAAGGAGATCGATCAGTTGTACTACCTCTTTCAGGCTCCTGATGTCCTCCCTTCCGGTTCTACTTTGCAGCTCTATCACTTCCAGCAGCAGGGTCCGGATTGAATTGGCAAATCCAATTAACCCGGTGAGAATCTGTCTCCATTCCCCAATCCTGGATTTAAAATACCGCTTCCTGTCACCAGGAAGTGTAATGTAATCTATCTGTTGTGTTCCAAGCAACAGATTCAACCCAATGCTGACAGCACTTTTACTGACTTTTAAGTTATCGGTTATTTCATCAAACGTCAAATAGGGCTTTTCCGTTACCATAAGCAAGCCGATGATCCTGGCAGGGATGGGCTGATAACCGTATTTCTCCAGGAAAACACCGATTCTCTCAACAAGCTCAATCCTGCGTTCTTCTAAGTTAGATTGTGTCATGGAAGTTCTTTTTCTCAAAAATAAAAAGTTTCTTTGGTTTAGTAAAATTTAAACTGATAAAGATCCTTTTCAGACTATGGAAAATAAAAAACCCGGAGTATCTCCGGGTTTTGAGCATATTATAATGATCAGAAGGGTAAATCAGGCATTCATTAGTCTTCTGATCTTCAGTACAGAGATTTCCCTGTAGATGTTTTCGATCTCCTGATCGATCTGTTCCAGTGTAGTTTGTATCTCTTCTGATTTTTTATCCACCTTCTCCGGTCCGTTGCAAGGAGTAGTGGAACTCAACGAACGTTTCAGGTTTTCCAATTCATTCAGGTGGATCTCCTGGTTTTGTATCAATGTATCCAGACTTTCCATCGTTTTCAGTTTTTTGGAGACAGGATTGGTACCTTCTCCCGAAATGGTTTGATAAACCTGCTTCTTGTTATTCTTCTCTATGTATAAAGACGTTTAAAGAAGTAAACCGTTACAAGAAATGAAAAAAAATTGAGGTTTTTTTTAATAAAATGTTAAAGAATCTTAAATGAAGCGATATTTTCATCAAGAATTGTCCACCATAGTTTTATGTTTTATGTTTTATTTCTTTATCGCTTCGATTTCCTCAGGTAGACGTTGCCGTTCTGTGTGCGAATCTTGATTTCAACACCACCTCCATTCAGGGTCCCTTTGTAATCATAACCACTAAACCAGTTGGAATAGAGTAAATTACCCACATAATAATTGCCCAATGCCCGGTTGAAAATACCAACCGTATCGATATAGATATCTCCTTGGTTGAACCGATAATTATAATGGTATCTTGGTATCAACACATCGGGATTCAACTCTACCTTTGGATTAATAAACTTGCCTTCCGATGGGGAATAGATTTTCAAATCACCCAGATCGATCTCCTCTTTCTCCTCGACTATTTTTTCAAGATCCAGATCCGTGTATATTTCGCCATTACCTGCAGCCAGATTAAACGTTGCTTTGGAGCCGGCAGGGAGTGTAATATCAATATCACTCTGACTGCTGATCAGGGACATGGGACCTCCCTGGTTGACTTCTGAGAAGGTAACATTCAATTCGCCGTTATTCACTGTAGCAACCACCGGTCCTATAACATCGAATAGATTGACTTTCCCGAATTGGCTGTTGATTTCGATCTCCCCTTTCATCTTATGAACTTCGAGGTTTTTTTCCTGATAGAACCAGGTATTGGTTATCACCAGGTTTACCTTTTCCGGAAGTCCGATTTTATAGGAGAGGTTCTGTTCGCTGGATCCACCCGAGATGATTATAACATGATCATATTCATCGATATTGAGCGCCAGTCCGGTATTATCCAATCCTGTTCTTTTCAAGGCTTTCAAACCGGCTGCTTTTTCCGGTGGTGGTTCCAATCCGGTTGCTTCAACGGTTAGTTTGTTTCCGGTATGCCCCTCGATAAAAAGATCGGCTACCACGTTTTCAAACTTAACGGTCAGGTCGCTTCCTCCCGTCAATTCCTGTGAATATTCCTGGGCCATCAGGTTCAATGATGAAACCAGGAATAGAATGCATACAAAATTTCTGATTGTTTTCATGCTGTTGTTTTTTATCTTGTTGGACTATTTTATAGGAGGAGTTTCAATCCTTGTTTTGCCTTGTTTTTTACGGATTCATAGGTAGTTTCATCGGCTATCAGTTTTTCCATCACCGGTACGGATGCTTTCTCATTGAGGTTAACCATCATATTGATCATGGAGATCTGGATGATGGGATCCGTTTGCAGGCTAAATGATTTCACCAGTTCTTCCCGGATTTCCGGTACTCCGGCATACCGTGAAAGTGCTTCAAGGGCCGCGAGTCTCACATTTTCGCTCTTATCCCCGTTAAGGGAGAGGAACAGGGCTTCTCTCAGTTCCGGTTCCAGGCGGTCCAACTCTTCAGAAATATTGACCGCCATGATTCGTTTGCTCGCCGAAGATTGTTTGAGCATGCTGAGGATCATCATGTTCTTTGTCTCCCTGACTTCTTTCTGCAGTGCTATGATCTGCTCTTCCTCTATTCCGGGTTTTGAGAGCAGTTGCCCGCCGAAATAACCCAGTACAAAGAATAGGATTGAGGCGGCCACGGTCAGGGGCAGAATACGTTTCCATCCAACATAGGATCTTTCCGAACCCAGTAACATAATCCGTTTCCGTTCACTGTCAATAAATTCCACAAAATCATTCTTCAGGTTTTCATCGGGATCTTCAAAGGGTATCTGGGCAATGAATTCTTCTAACCGGAGTGATTCTTCAAGTTTTTTATGACAATCCTTGCAGGAGGAAAAATGATCATCCATTGCTTTTCTCGTCTCTTCCGGAAGCATCCCTGATAAATAGGCTTCCAGGTTATTTACAATATCGTTACAGTTCATTGGTCATTCTTTTCAAGTGTAAAAAAGGCTTTGCGCAAACTCAATACCGCTCGGTGGACCTTCCCTTTTACGGTATTTTCAGAACAATTTAACAGTACGGCTATCTCTCTGTTTTTCAGTTGCTGATAGCCTTTAAGGATCAGAATTTCACGGTGACCGTGCGGAATCATGGTGAGGGCAGTCTGAAGGATCCTAATCTTTTCCGCCTTTTCCTGATCATCCATCACAGAATCGATTGAAGCATTTATCTGCTCGAGATCGACAAAATTGGATCGGGCAGCTTCATCGCTTTTCAGGTGATCGGCGAAAATATTACGGGCTATCCGGAATATCCAGGATCTGAAATTGTTTTTCGGTTTGTAACTCCTCCTGTATTTTATCATCCTGAAAAACACGGTTTGCATCAGATCCTGGCTAATCTCCCTGTTAAAACTCAGCCTCAGAAAGTAATTATAGATCAACTTGCTGTATCGATCATAGATCAGGGAGGCCAAATCCAGGTTGCCCTCTTTAACCTCTAACATGATTTGTTCGTCGGTCATAGTGATCCGAAATTCCCGGCTTCTGTTATTGAATACTGCAGAAACCTGAAATGGTTATGTGGTGAAACAGACTTTTTTTTCTATACCGGGCTGAAGTCACCCGGCATTATTCCTCCCCCTTTAACTCATACCCTGCAAAAGTGATGCATTTCCGGGCAAGGATAAACACCGGATCGAGAAGGGGCAGATGCATCAGCTCCTGCTGAAGCACCAGTGATATCTCAGTACAACCGGAAATAATAGCCTCCACACCTTTCCCGGTGAGATGCCCGATTGATTCCGAAAGCGCTGACAGGGATTCCTCTTTATACCCTGCTTTGATGCCTCTTTTACCATAAATGGCGTCCATTGTTTTTTCCCTGACAGGCAATTCAGGAATGACAATTTCCAGTCCGTTCCTCTCAAAACCGGTGGTATAAATATTGGTTGTATAGGTCCCTGTGGTGGCAAGTAATCCGAATTTACGCATGCCTTTGAATTCATTCAACGCGTAATTTGCTGTTTCGGTAATCATGTTCAGCACCGGAATGGTAACGCTATTTTCGATTTGATCCATAAAGGCGTGTGCAGTATTGCAGGGAATGGCAATAAAATCAGCTCCCATTTGTTCCAGTTTGATCAATCCTCTTTCCAGGGCAGGGATGGGTGAAACACCATCACCATGAATGAATGCTGACCGGTCGGGGATTTTCGGATCATTCACAATAAGAAGAGGTATATGATCGGCATCTTTTGATGCTCTGGTATTGTAAACGATCAGATGAAACAGCCTTACTGTAGCTTCCGGGCCCATGCCACCCAGAATTCCAATTGTTTTTTTTCTCTTAGCCATTGATTTGTTCTAATGCATCCGGTTTTTCTCATTCAGTATTTCAAGCACTTCATCAACAGGTAATGCTTCAATCTTCCGCCCTTTCTGTCCAACCATCGTTTCCGCGGCAAAAAGGGAACTAAGGATGGCTTCTTCGGTCGCTTCAATCACAGCGGAGAAAAGGGGAGTCATGTATTGGTTCAGCAGTTGTTCGACAGTAACAACAGCCGAGTCGGAATGGTAGGGGATCCGGTTTGATTCAGCGGTTGAGAAGGCAATGACATAATCGCCACTATTATTGGAGGAGACCCCACCCGTTCTGCCAAGGCCGAGCATTGCCCGTTTTGCAAGCCGTCCCAGGTTGCGTGAATCGAGCGGGGCATCGGTAGCCACCACAATCATGCACGATCCGTCAACCCGGTCCGGCAGGGAAGCAAACTGTTTGTGATTTTCCAGTTCACGGGTAATGTCAACGCCCGATATCTGAAGCCTTCCTCCGAAATTGGTCTGCACCAGGACTCCCACGGTATAACCGCCATAACGATCAGGCAGTTTTCGCGAAGAGGTGCCGATACCCCCTTTGAATCCAAAACAGATGGTTCCGGTTCCCGCACCGACATTACCTTCCACAACCTTCCCGTCCGCTGCATTATGGATTGCCTCAAGAACATCTTCTTGAGTGACATGCCGCCCCTGTATGTCATTGAGAAACCCATCATTGGTCTCTCCTACTACCGGGTTGACAGACTGAACATACCTGTTTTCCTCCTGCTCCAGGGTATAGGTGATCAGGGCATCAGCTGCTATCGGGACACTCAATGTATTGGTCAGGATAACCGGGGTTTCCAGGTTACCAAGCTCTTTCACCTGGCTGATCCCGGTTAGTTTTCCGTATCCGTTCCCAATGCAAATGGCTGCAGGAACTTTGTACCGGTAAATATTCCCCTGGTATGGCAATATAGCCGTAACCCCTGTTCTGATGCTGTCCCCCTCAATCAGTGTCTTGTGCCCCACCAGGACACCCGGAACATCGGTTATTGCATTCCACTGTCCCGTTTCCATTGTGCCAATTTGGATTCCCGCTTCCCGGATTCGCATACCCTGGGAAAAACTATTTTCAGTAATGGACATGAGAGCGAGAAACAGGATCAATGTAACCATCCTTTTCATGATATTCTATTTATTTGTATTATGATCAGAAAAAATCCCCCGGAAGTCAGTTTCTTTCTTCAACAGGGGATTTTATGATTCAGTCAGAATATTCCCGGAGCATAAGCATGGGTATTAATACCTGATCAGTACAGGATCACCATATCCAATCTCTTTCAGCGGTTCCATTTGTGTTGCCGCATCTCCAACAACCAGGTAAAACATCTTATCGGGATTGATGTATTTCTGTGCCAGTGCTTTGTGTTCCTCCAGTGTCATGTTTCGGATAATCTCTTCTTCCTGCTTGATATAATCAGCAGGCAGATCATAGGTACTCATGGTGTTCAGCATATTCAATAAGGAGCCGATGGTTTCAAAATCCAGGGCATAGGATTTGACCAGGGCATTTTTAGTAAATTCAAGGTCTTCCTCAGGAACACCCTGGCGGTATTCTTCCATAGCCTCTTTGAAGATCTGGACGGATTCGAGCGTTGCACTCGACCGTACACTGGATGATGCGGTGAATGGTCCAGGGATAGTACTACCGTTAAAGGAAGTTCTGGCTCCATAGGTGTACCCTTTCTCTTCACGCAGGATCATATTCACCACGCCGTTAAAGGAACCTCCCAGTTTGTAGTTCATAACGGTGGCAGGGAAAAAGTCATCATCTGTCCGAGCCATTGCAAGGTATCCGATGCGGATCACGGACTGCTTGGCGCCAGGAACATCGACGAAATAAACGGTTGATTCCTCAAGCGGCTCCGGCAAAGCATACTCGGGAAAGGTCACCTCTTTGGCAAGCCATTTCTCGTTCAGGTTTTTTAACGATTTCATTACCTTTTCCGGTTCTATATTTCCAACGATGTTGAATACTGCTGTGGAGGGTGAGAAGAATTGGTTGTAGTAATTTTTCAAATCGTCAATCGTAATGGTTCCAACCGATTCTTCCGTACCCACGGTGTTGATTGAAAAAATGTGTTCATCCCCGTAGAGGAGTTTATTGTATACCTCTCCAGAAATGTAGTTGGGATCTGCTTTCCGCTGCTTCAGGTTATTGATGGTTCGCATTTTAGCAAGACCAAATTCCTCCTCATCCCATCGGGGCTCAAGCAGGATCTCCTCAACAAGGGCGAGTACTTTGTCATAATTCCGGGCAAGGGTATTCACCGAAATAGTAATGGATTCTCTTCCGGTATACATATTGATACGGGCGCCGAGCAGGTCGATTGCCTCTTCCAGTTCTTCCGGTGTTTTGCTGGCAGTTCCTTCCATCATGAGGTCGGTGACCAGGTTTGCCACTCCAACCTTACCAATATCATCGACATACTGTCCACACCGGATATTGATATTGAATTGAACAAGCGGCAATTCGGAGTAGACAATTCCATGCACTTTTATTCCATTCTCCAGGTTATCCTGCCAGATTTCAGGAAGGGTAAGTTCCGGGGTTGGTCCCAGTGGTGGTTCGACGGAACGATCGAAAGCTGAAGGTGTTTTAACAATCTCCTCTTCCTCTGTCTCTCCCAGAACAACTTCTGTTGCTTCGGTGATCTTTTCCTCCACTACCTGTGCTTTAACGGATCCTTCAGCCACCATATCCAGCTGACCTTTCGGGACAAAACTGGTAGCGATATAGGGTTTTCCCTTAATATAGGTTTCATAGACTCTCATGATATCATCGATAGTAACAGCTTTGATATTTTCAATATCCTCTTCAATAAAGGACGGGTCCCCGGCAAATTCATTATACATCGCAAGTTGAAATGATTTTCCGAGAACACTGCTGATCCCATTGTAGAAATTTGTTTCAAGACCGGCCTTGATTCTGTCCAGGTCGGTTTCGGTGATCCCTTCCTGTTCAAATCGTTCGAATGACTCGAAAATTGCATCTTCGATCTCGGCAAGGTTTTTACCGCTGTTAGCCGTAATGTTGATATAGAACTTTCCAGCCAGTTCCTGCGAACTGTTATAAGCAGATGTTCTGGATGTCAGTTCTTTCTCTTTGATCAGCACCTTGTACATGGGAGCCTTTTTCCCCGAAGAGAGAAGTTCTCCCAGGAAATCCAGGGCATAGGCATCTTTGTGGTATTGTTCAACGGTTGGCCATACCATCCTGAATTGGGCTGCACGGGCAAAATTATCCTCGTGGTACAGTTTCTTCGTTTCAGAAAGGGTTACCGGCATCGGATCCATATCCTCCACCTTGTTCCCAGCCGGGATCTCTCCGAAATATTTCTCAATCAGCTGCTTTGCCTCGTCTGTTTTAAAATCACCGGCAAGCACCAGTGTGGCGTTATTCGGCAGGTAAAATTTCGAGTGAAACTCTTTCACATCCTCTATGGTTGCATTAAACACATCCTTCATCTCTCCGATGACCTGCCAGCTATAGGGATGACCCTCAGGATAGAGGTTCTTATCAATTACATAACTGGTATGGCCGTAAGGACGGTTATCCACCATTTGGCGTTTCTCATTCTGTACCACATTTTGCTGGTTCGCAAAGGAGGATTCTGTCACCGTATTGATCATATATCCCATCCGGTCTGATTCAAGCCAGAGAATCATTTCCAGTGCATTCTTCGGGACGACCTCAAAATAAACGGTTTGATCATTGGATGTACCACCGTTAAGCATTCCCCCGGCACTCTGAATCTTTTTAAAAAACTGGTCCTGACCGACATTTTCCGATGCCTGAAACATCATGTGCTCAAAAAGATGTGCAAAGCCGGTTCTTCCAAGTACCTCCCGATTAGATCCCACGTGATACAGAATGGCAAGAGATACAATTGGATCCGACTGGTCAACATGTAAAACAACATCCAGTCCATTATCCAACTGGTATTTTTCAAAATCAATCGTTAGCTCATCACTGCCAGATGTTTTTTCCCGCTGGCATGAGAGAAGAATCAGCGCAAGTAGAATAAAGAAACCTGCGGTAAAGGATTTCCTGATCATGGTAAATTGTTTTTGGTTATTGATTATCTATTGATTGTTTCTATTGAGGAAATAAAGGTAGTCAAAAAAAAGATTGAACCGACCCCATTACGGCAATTATCGTAACGTCTCAAACCCAAAAGAATCATCCTCAAAAACCAGCCTGAAGTATTCATCTTCAAGATCAACATACCCCTGGTCAAAACAGAAGCAGTAGGTTTTCCCCTTTTTTGTTGTGTAGGAGTGTGTGTGAAAGGTAAAAATAAAGCCCCTGGCAATCAGTTCATCCCTGTGGACTTTTTCCGCCCCTTCCATATTCAATTCACTCAGGATACGCCTGTTTCTTCGTAAAACATTCTGAACATTCCGTACGAACTTTTCATTACCCCGGTTCATCCGGTTGTGGTAATTGTTCCTGCAGAGATCAGAACAGAACTTTTTGTCAGACCTCCCTTTTATCGGTTTACCACAGTCAAGACAGGTATTCATCCGGTATGATTGTTTCCTTAAATATACAAATAATCGTTTATAAACGTTTACAAACGTTTACAAACGTATATAAACGACTACAAACGTTTAATCACCGACTAATTGCATATTGGTGTTGTTACTTTGATGATGATATGAAGAATATCCGTGTCGGACGGACGCTATTCTTCACAAGTATTAATCAAAAAACTTAACATCATGAACAATTTAAGAAACAGGGTAAACCTGATCGGCAACCTCGGGACAGATCCGGAGGTAAAAAAACTGGAAAGTGGAAGAATGCTGGCGAAGTTTCCACTGGCAACGTCAGAAAATTACAAGAATGCGGAAGGGCAAAAAATCTCAGAAACCCAGTGGCACAATCTTGTTGCCTGGGGTACTACTGCTACATTTGTGGAAAAATACCTGAAAAAAGGCAATGAAATTGCTGTGGAAGGGAAACTTTCACACCGATCCTATGAGGACAAAGATGGAATCCGGAAGTACTTTACAGAGATCATTGTCAATGAAGTGTTGATCCTGAGGACCGACAACAAGACTGATCAGGATACAGTGGAATCGTGATTGTATGGTTTTTTTCTCTCATGCAGGAGGGGCCGGTTCAGATCTTCGAACCGGCCCCTTCTGCTTAAGTTTATGGTATCATTATTCTTTCAATCGTTTTTCAATCTCCTTCATCAGGTGGTTAAAATTATCCCGTGTCTCCTCGTCAAAGTCTTTAAATGTAAGTTTTTCATCCTGTATCGTTTGTACAAAATTTGCAGCGAGAATGGAGCGTGACAGGTTATTCGTTTTGATGAAGTCAGCATTGGATTCGGGAATACCAATTCTCTGGTGCAGGATATATTTCTTAAAATCAATGGTGGAAAACAGGTCTTCAATGCACTGTTCTTTCCCGATGGAAATGAGCTTTCGATCTGCTTTCTTATCGTCGTTTCCGAAGAGGTTAAGTTTCAGTTCACCAAACAGTTCATGTCCCTCCGGATCGCCCTCGGTCACCACGATAAAATCAAGTCCCCACCCCAATAACAGGTTTACCAGGTTTCCAACATTGGAAACATCAGTAGCCGGAAGAAGGTATACTTTTTTTGAAGGTTTTCTGAGTTTCATGAAAGCGGAAAGGTAATAGTAGGCAGTAATGTCTTCAAGGATAACATTATTCTTCTGCTGGATAAACTGTTGTTCCGATAGCCTCGATCCCATCATTGTATAGATCGGTGAAAGTGTATCGGTTGATGCCGATGTAAGGGATTTTGCGTCGAACACCGTGGTTTCGCTTCGCTCATAATCTTCCACAGCGCGTTGAACGGCCAGCAGCCGGTATAACTTATTCAGGTCGATCAGGTGGGGTGAATGGGTAGTGTAGATGATCTGTATCTTACTTTTAATATCTTCAAAGACTTTAAGGACATCTTCCTGTGCTCTTGCATGGAGGCTGAGTCCCGGCTCATCGATCAGAAGCAATTTGCCTGTACTTTCTTTTTCCATTGCCGCTGCTTTCAGCTCAAGATAAAAGGAGAGGAACCATCGTACACCGCGGCTTCTCTGCTTGGGATATAACCGTTCCTGTTGATCCCTGATCCAGAACTCAATGAATGGGTGGCCACTCTTCTCAGGGTGGGAATGATCGTAATGCTCCAATTCAAAATTGATCCTGATCTTGTTATGCTGACCAATTTTTTGTCTCCAGTAGTCTTGAAAATTGATGGTTATTTCGGTATTCAGCTTTTCAATCTTCTGTTTCAGTATCCGGTGGCTAACCTGTTTGAAAAAATCGGAATCAAGGCCGGAAATTTTAAGAAAATTATTAGCAGCCTTGTACCCTTCCACTTTTCTATTTTGTGTAAGGATATCATCCAGGTCAATGCGGTTTGGCAAAAGGCTGCTAAAATCTTCAAACAGTACAAATTCAGGAATGTATTTGATCAATTCATTCCCAGCCTCAACCCGGGTGTAATAGGGATTGATGTGGGGCTTTTCCTGTTTGATTTCTCTTTCTGCCATTGACAGATCCTTCCCCTGCAGGATTTTCAGTGCCAGGTATCTCCGGGTGATTGCCTCTTCACGGCACCGTTCATATTCCCGGACAACCTTTACATGTTGTTCATTTGTAAGATCGAGTTGAAGCCTGCCTGCCCTCTTCTCTTTATCACTCATTGCAAATTCAAAGATCCTTTGATTTTCAGCCAATTCTTGAAATGAACGGTTCAGATCTTCTGTTGCTTTCCTGTAGTTCTCCTGTGCCTCATTGCTTGCCTGTGCATATTTTGCCTGTTCTTCGAGTTCCCGGACTTTCTGATGCTGTTCATCTGCTGCTTTCTTCTTGTCCTGTAACCTGGTTCTCAGCTTTTCGAGGGCATGTTGTTCAAGGTCAATGTTTTTCTGAATTTTCGGACGGGAATGTTCCGGCGAATTCTTCAGCATTTTCTGAAGATCACTGATCTTCGCTCTGCTATCCTCCACCGCTTCACTGACCTCATCCTTTTCCCGGTTAGCGGTTTTCAGACCAGTAAGGGCCTTCTCTTTCTGTTCCAGTATTCTGTCAATTTTAGCCTGGATCTTTTCATCTTTCTCATGAAACTTCTGATTGTGTAGTTCATACAGTTCTATAATTTCCTTACCACCCAGTTCAATACGACTCGAGAAATCTTCATTCCATAACCTTCCCAGGGTAATGGTATTCTGATCCTTAACGCATTTTGACACACCAGAGGGTAACTCTTTCTCGTTAAGAACTTTGTTAAATTCCCTATCGGTAATGTCGAATTTGCAGGAAACGACAGGCATGCTCAGGTCACTTCTTAAAATGTCTTCTGATATGCTGCCTTCGTAGAAACTATTCAGTGCTTCCAGGATGGATGTCTTACCAGATTCGTTCTGACCGATAAGTCCGGTGATGTTATCCGGGGAGAGCTGTGACCAACCCGTATCGACGATTGACCGGAAATTTTGAATTCGAAACGCGAGTAATTTCATGCCGGATGGTTATAACTGTTGATCGAATACACGAAAGTACAAAAATTGATAATACCGGATTAAAATCGTACACCCATAATTAAAATGTCATCCACCTGCTCCAGGTCCCCTTTCCACTCTTCCAGTGCAGAAACAAGTATCTCTCTCTGATCCGGTAAAGGCTTGTGGTGAATCTCCAGCAACAACTCCTTGAATTGTTTGTATTTGAATTTCTTTCCCCAGACCCCTCCAAACTGATCGGCAAATCCATCTGAGAAAAGGTATACAATATCACCCGGAAGAATTTTCAGCATTTGATTGGAGAAGGATAATTCTTCCGTACCGCTGATACCGATGGGCATTTTATCGGGTCTGATCTCTTCCATGTCATTTTTACGAATCAGGTAAAGGGGGTTATTTGCACCGGAATATTGTAATTCTCCTGAATCGGGTGTATAGATGCATAGTGCGATATCCATTCCATCTTTCGATTTCGCTACCTCCCCGGTCTGGTGTAATGCTTTCATGATCTTCTCGCGCAATTGATTCAACATGCGGTTGGCTTTGAGGGCACATTTTTCCTGCAGTATCTCATTCAGAAAGGATATTCCAAGAATGCTCATCAGCGCACCGGGAACTCCATGACCGGTACAATCCGCAGCAGCGAATATAACCTTGTTGTTCTTTTCAGCCAGCCAGTAAAAATCACCTGAAATGATATCTTTGGGCAGGTAAAGAATGAAATTATCGGGCAAATAACGGTTCAGTACACTTTCCGTAGGGAGAAGTGCCGACTGGATAAGGCTGGCATACTGAAGGCTGTAAATAATCTCCTTCTTCTGACGGGCAATTTCATCCCGCTGCCGCTCAAGCTCTATTAGGAGATTATCATCCGGCATAACTTCATTGACTTGTTTCGGGTTTTACCCAAAGATATAAAATTCAAAAGAAAACAGGTAACTTATCTGATCTTCCAGTGTGTGGTTTATCAGAATTTTTGCAGTAAAAAATAGACCAGCGGAAGGGTAAACAGACTCAATATGGTGGAAAGAAGAACATTCTCCGTGGCCTGTTTTTCATCCGCTCCGAATTGCTTTGCCATCACCACGATAATTGCCATACATGGCATGGCTACCTGCAACACAACGACAGAGACGACTGTTTCATCCAGGGAAAAACCGATCACTGTTTCGGCTCCCTTCAGGATCAGGATCAACAAAAAGGGAGTGATAATCAACTTGTTAAGGCTGGTTACAATGACATACCCTTTGCGCAATATACCCCTGAAGTTTGTCTGTGCAAGAATGGCACCGATATAGATCATGGAGAGATAAAGTGTTGTGTTACCCAGTCCCCCCAATGGTTTGAGCAGGATCGCCGGAAAACGGATTGAAAACCCCATCATGATCAACCCCAATACCAGTGCAATGGTATTGGGATTCAGAAGGTGTTTCAAATGAGCGGACCAATTCACTTTCTCTTTGCGCACCAACAGGTAAATCCCCAGCGTCCACTGGAGGGAATTGGATGAGAGATGGAACAGTGTGGCATACAATAATCCCTCACCTCCGGGGAAAAGGGTGTTAATTAAAGGATATCCGAGAAAAACAATGTTTCCAAACATCGAATGCAAGAGGTATATGGTCCGCTTCGAAGGATCTAACCGCTGTATCCGTGATGAAATGATGCCCACTGCCAACATGAGGCAAAGTCCTGCATAAGAAAAGAGGATAACCAGTCCACTGTTTCTGATGATCTCCGGTGTGAGATCCAGTTCCGAGAGATTGGTCAGGATCAGTAATGGCAGGGTGATGTTGAAAACCAGCCGGGCAATCCCATCTTTGAGATCCCCGGAAATTAATCCCCACTTAATTGCCGCTATTCCGATAACAACAAGAATAGCCAGAATTAAAACCTGGTTGATGATGATTTCAGTATACATAAAGAGCAAAAATATACTTTTCATTTAAATGAACCTTTTGTTCCGGACGAAGATTTGTTATAATTTCGCATCCTGATGAGAAGCTTCATTCAAAAACACATCTATGGTATCCTGGGAACGATCATCGTTCACCTTCTGCTTGCAATTCTGTTCATGCTAATCAAGCTATCAACAACCTATCAGGAGAGGCAGGAAGCGATCATCATTGATTTTGAATCCACACCTGAAGAACCCGAGATCATAGAGGTGGAGGTGCCGGACCGGATTGCTGAGATGTACAATAACGAGGAATTTTGGACGAACATTGCGCGCAACCTGAGCAGCCAAACAGAAGAAGAATTTGATATTGAGGATTACATTGATAAGATCAGGCAGGAATTGATGGAGAGTGGGGAGATATCGGAGCAGAATTACCTGGATGAGCTGCGCCAACGCCTGGAAGAGGGTACACATGCCGGAGAAACTGAATTTCGTGACCTGGAGGAGAGCAAGGAGGAAATAACGGCTAATGAAATGGCAGCGGCGTATTCCGGACCCACACGGATTTATTATATTTTGGAGGGCCGGACTCACCGCTACTTGCCGCTACCCATCTATAAATGTGAGGGAAGTGGAAAGGTTGTTCTGGATATTGTGGTCGACCAGAGGGGATTTGTGCTTTCCGCAGAAGTGATTCGGGAAGAATCGTCAACAGACGATTACTGCCTGCATGATATGGCAAAGGATGCAGCTCTCAGGACCAGGTTTAATCTTGATCTGTCGGCTCCTGCCCGTCAACAGGGACTCATTACCTACCACTTTGTTGCCCAGTAACATCAATGGTTCCCACAACCGAAGGGAAATCCCGGGCTAAAGCAGAGTTCGATTCGAATAATCAAAAGGCTTCACCAGGTCAGGAACATTCTTGTCAGCTCCCCGTTTTGTAATCAACCGCGATATGGTGTGAGCCTCCATCTCCTCTTCACTGAAGGGTTTCAATAATGTGAGGGATTCAGATATAGGGATGGTGGTATCCAACCACCTCTTCTCATCCTCACTTGCCAGGATAACAGGCATTCGCTTCTTAACATTGTGAATCTTTTCCATGAGAAGATTGGCATGTGTGGTAATGATGCTGAATGTTTTCACGATCTCCCCCGTTCGATGGTTGGTCCATATATCAAAGAGTCCGGCAAAGGTGAAGATTTTTTCATCCGACAGGTATATATAATATGGAAATTTTTCTCTGCCAACGGTTTGCCATTCATAAAAGCCCCTGCTAATGACAAGGCACCGGTTTGATCTGACCGCATTCCGGAAGGAAGGTTTCTCGGTGATTGTTTCCGACCTGGCATTGAAGGTCTTATACCGGATGTCATTCGCATACTCCTCATCCCTGGTCCAGGAGGGTATCAGTCCCCATTGGTACAACTCAATTCCATCCGGTTTTTCTGAACTTATTACAGGGATCTTCGGTAACTCAAATGCATGATAATAATAGCTGGGCCTGTAATAGTCAGGATCGAGCAGCGGAATGTTGAACCGTCGCTCCATCTCCTCCCTGATGATGTTCACGTTTATTGTAAAACACATGGTCGCACAATGATTGAATGGTTTGCAGGAAACCTTAATCCGGTATTTGGAACACTTTCAGGTTCAGGGGTTGAATCGGATTCGGAAGGTCCAGGTCAAATAGATCCTGCTCTGGCCACTGTTCCATGCTGCCGAATACTTTTCTCATGGTTCGGTCAATCTCGCCAGGAAACTTCGATGATTTCCAGGTACTCGAATTCAACAGAACAACCCATGTAAATCCATCATCCTGGTGTTTGATCATGGCAGAGGTGCCTGCAAAAGATCCGGTTCTCCACCAGGTACCGTTGGCAAGTGTTGTCTTCCAGCCGACAGGTGCATAACCATAACCCGGATCGGTCATGAGTTTAACCTTTTCCGGTGTAATGATATCTGTTCTGCTTGAATCCCCATCGATTGCCAGGGTAAGCTTCAGCAGATCGGGTGCTGCAGCAATCCAGCTCCCAGCTGCACCCAGGGCTTCAACATCGTTCCCTCCATAGCACCGCATGACCATTTCATCCGGATCATAAATTGACTTGACACGTTCTGATCCGGTGGGTTCATAGTACCTGACTTCCAATGATGCTTTCTGCCATGGCATGTTCCCACCCAACTGCATATCGTATACCCCAATCGGATTCAGAATACTGTTTTTTACATATTCCTCATACGGTTGTTGTGTAATTTCTTCAATGACCAGTCCCAGAATACTGTATCCCAGATTCGAATAACTTACGTAACTGCCCGGGGTGAAGTGCAGTTTTTTGCTAAGGGCAAACTGCACAATGGTTTTTGTATCAGGCGGTGAAGGAATATTCATATAGGTTGCTATTGCATGGGGAATGAACATTTGATCGCCCCATCTTCTGGTCCATCCTCCGGAATGAGTCAGAAGGTGTCGAACAGTAATATCGAAGGCACGTGTATCCCGCGGGTTCAGGTAGATGGAATCATGCAGTATAGCACCCTCCCCGAAGACTTTTTGATCCAGGGTTATCCTGCCTTCCTCTACCAGGTTCATGATAGCAACGGCTGTAATCAGCTTGGAGACACTGGCTATGCGAAACAGGTGAAAGGGCTGCACATCGATCCCTTCTTCCCTATCGGCTTTTCCGTATCCCCGCGCAAAAACAAGCTTTCCATCTTTTGCAATCGCCACGGAGGCACCCGCAATATCCCACCGTTTTATAAATGAATTGAAAATCTTATCTATTGGAACGAATGTTTCTGATGCACAAAGATCATTGCGTAGGCGCACGCGAAGATGATCCGGATCAGTAGGTTCCCTGTCTGTAGATGCAGAATGGGGATCGGTAAAACCGAAGGAGGTGACCAGCAGCAGTAAAAAAGTCAGAGGTATCCGCCAGTATAATTTTAATGTTGTCACAAAATACAAGTTAACAGTTTGTATAACAGACTATTAAAAAATATCAAATTGCAAATTTAATGGAATTCTACAGGATGTGATCAAAAATTGCAATAAAAATTCAACAGAAGAAGAAAGTTTTTAACAGATCCGGGATGATCAGTTGGATTGCGTTGACAGGGGGAATTCTGTTGTCCTGTTTTCGGGACCGGAGTGGAGTTATGCCGGCAGGCTGTATCGGGTTGGTTATGTCTATTGGAAAGAAGTTACTCGTGGAAAAAGAAGGGTATAAAAACACGAAGAGGGAATTTTTCTACGAAAAATTCCCTCTTCCACTTCTTAAGACCCGTAGGTCAGAATCAGTGCCAAGCTACTGTTATTATGGCTTCTGCGTTCCAATTCAACCCTTTCGGGTATCGTCTTCCGGCGTCTGAATTCAATATTGCTTCGCTTTTGCAAGCGTCGCGATTCTGAACCCTGGCTCTTTAAAGGCCCCTTAAACACCTGGTTCTTACGAACCCGACCCTTACGAGTTGAACCTGTTCCCACCGGCCTGTTGCCAGGCTGGCTTTCGCGGGTTCGCCTTTTGAAACTCACCCTGGCAGGCACCTGTTCCGAAGAACGGATGACCTGAGGATGGGTCCTGGAGTGTTTCAACTTTTGCAAGCATCCACAATCCGTTTCCGCGTTTCTCAAGCTTGCCTTTTATCCCTCACTTGGTATAACAAATATATTACTAGATGGTAACCGGTGCAACTTTTTTTAACTTTCCTTGTCAACATAGTTTCCACACCCTTTATTAACAAATGTTCATAAATGGAACCGCATAAGAATCAAGTAAAAAGGAACAATTTGAGAACCATTAAGATAGGAAAACAACCGTTTACTCAGGTGCAAGCGACTTGGTTTTATTCTATAATTTTACGGCAGATCTTGAAACAATTCTTTATTATATATACTATATTTACCGGTCAATATTCATCACCGTATCATGAAGATTAAAAAAGTCCTCATTGCAAATCGTGGGGAGATTGCAGTCCGGATCATTCGATCCTGTCGTGAATTAGGGATCACGACAGTAGCGGTTTACTCCGAAGCTGACCGAACCGCATTGCATGTCAGGTATGCTGATGAGGCCTATTATATTGGTCCCTCCCCTTCCAATGAAAGCTACCTGGTGATGGATAATATCATCCAGGTGGCAAAGGAATCAAAATCGGATGCGATACATCCCGGATACGGTTTTCTTTCCGAAAATGCTGAGTTCTCGGACAGGGTAAAGAAAGCGGGTATTATTTTCATAGGCCCCAGCGCCTATTCAATTCAAACGATGGGTGATAAGATCAGTGCCCGAAAAAGCATGATAAACGCCAACATTCCTGTCGTACCAGGCACAAAGGAAAACCTTACGGATAATTCGTCATACAAAAACATCATTACCGAAATCGGATTGCCAGTCATGATCAAGGCCTCGGCAGGTGGTGGGGGAAAGGGAATGCGCCTGGTAAGGGAAGAGGGTGAACTGGCGGCTGCAATCAGGGCTGCCAGGTCGGAAGCACTCGCCGCTTTTGGTAATGATTCAATCTATATCGAAAAATACATTGAATCGCCCCATCACATTGAATTTCAAATTCTGGCAGACCGGCATGGGAATATCATCCACCTGTGTGAACGGGAGTGCTCCGTTCAAAGGAGGCATCAAAAAGTGGTGGAAGAGACCCCGTCTCCGCTGATGACAGCTGAATTACGGGATGAAATGGGAAAACATGCTATCGCTGCTGCAAAAGCGGTCAATTATGAAGGGGCCGGAACCATTGAATTTCTGGTAGACAACCGGCTTAACTATTACTTCCTTGAAATGAACACCAGGCTTCAGGTAGAACACCCTGTTACAGAAAGGGTAACGGGAATAGACCTGGTGAAAGAGCAACTCTATATCGCCGATGGACAACCATTGCGAATTGCACAGGAAGAGGTTTCTCAAAATGGACATGCCATAGAATGTCGGATTTATGCCGAAGATCCGGAAAACAATTTCATGCCCAGTCCCGGTATGGTAAGCAAAATCATTGAACCCATGGGAACCGGTGTGCGCTGCGATGGCTACATCTATCAGGGATATACTATCCCGATCTATTATGACCCATTGATCTCAAAGCTGATCACATGGGGTATCACACGGGAAGAAGCAATCAGCAGAATGAAAAGAGCATTGGAAGAATACTATATCCTCGGCGTGAAAACCTCGAAAAATTTCCTGGTCAGAATCATGGAAACTCCCGATTTTATTACCGGTAAGTACGATACACATTTCATCGAAAAAAACAATGATTTTCTCTTTTCACCCTGCAGGAGTGCGCGTGAAAGTGAACAGTTTGAAGGTCTGGCAGCACTTACTGCGCTCCTTGAATATAACACGTCCCTACTGAACGGTAACATCCTGCCTGGACCCAATGGAAGAAACCAGTGGAAAGAATTTGGCCGGAAAAAAAGCATGATCAGGCTATAAAATCCAATATAATCCCTTTTGATGCGTATGGAAATTCTGCTAAACGATAAAATCATACTGGTCGATATCCTGAAAAAGGATGGAAGCAACATGGATGTTTCGATCAACGGAAAGATCCTGAAAGTCAACGTAATAAAGGTTGATAACGGAATTTATTCCATTCTTCACAATGGAAAATCATATGACATGGAGGTTGTGCCCGGTAGTGATAAGCGGAAATATTCTGTTGCACACGGATGTTCCACTTTCGATGTCGAGATCAATGATTTGGAATCAAAATACATGAAGAACCGGTTAAAGGGCCAGATGGAACACGACCAGGATTCCATCTCCTCACCCATGCCGGGTAAGGTGGTGAAAATCCCCGTTGATGTTGGGGATGAAATCGAGCCCGGTCAAACCCTCATTATCATCTCAGCCATGAAAATGGAGAGCGAGTATAAAGCAAAACGGTCGGGTAAGATCAAAGAGATCCTGGCCACCGAGGGTGATACCATTGAAGGGAATCAACCATTAATACTAATTGAATAATCAGATCCCGGTATTATGTCAACACTGGAAGAAAAATTCAAGGATTTTGAAGAACGGGTTAATGCTGCTGAACTGGGCGGAGGAGTTGAAAGAATTGAAAAGCAGCACAAAGCCGGAAAAAAAACTGCACGCGAACGGATCAATGATCTTCTTGATCCCGGTACTTTTATTGAAACCGATCGAATGGCGGTACACAAATGTACTGATTTTGATATGGATAAAAAGAAAATACCGGGTGATGGGATCGTCACCGGATATGGGAAAATTGATGGACGGCTGGTCTATATTTTCGCCCAGGATTTCACTGTTTTCGGCGGAACTTTATCCAGAACCAATGCAGATAAAGTCGTTAAGCTCATGGATCTGGCTATGAGAATGGGCGCCCCGGTCATCGGTTTAAACGACTCTGGCGGTGCAAGAATACAGGAAGGCGTTCAGAGCCTTGCCGGATACGCAGATATCTTTTACCGAAATGTGATGAGTTCCGGTGTTATTCCTCAAATATCTGCCATTCTCGGTCCATGCGCCGGGGGAGCGGTATACTCTCCTGCCCTGACAGATTTTATCTTTATGGTCAAAGAGACCAGTTACATGTTTGTGACGGGGCCCGATGTGATCAAAACCGTTACACACGAAGATGTAACAAAAGAGGAGCTGGGAGGTGCCATGACCCACAACTCGAAAAGTGGTGTGGCCCACTTCATTGGTGAAGATGATGAACAAACGATGATGATGATCAGGGAGTTGCTTAGCTTCCTTCCATCCAACAACATGGAGGATCCACCGGTCAAACCCTCTCTTGATGACATCAACAGGGTGGATGAAAACCTGCAGACCATCGTGCCGGTTGATCCCAACAAGCCCTACGATATAAAAGAGATCATCACAACGGTTGCGGATGACCATAATTTTTTTGAGGTTATGTCACATTATGCAGAAAACATGGTGATCGGTTTTATCAGGCTCAATGGCAAAACGATCGGCATTGTGGCAAACCAACCGGCTCACCAGGCAGGAGTGCTGGATATCAATGCTTCGGTAAAAGGTGCACGCTTTGTCCGATTCTGCGACGCCTTCTCTATACCCCTGGTCACCTTTGAAGATGTGCCCGGCTTTCTGCCCGGAACCATACAGGAATTTGGAGGTATCATACGCCACGGAGCAAAATTGCTGTATGCCTTCTCAGAAGCCACCGTGCCGAAAATTACGATTATCACCCGGAAAGCGTATGGAGGAGCATACTGTGTCATGGCCAGCAAACACATTGGTGCCGATGTGAATTTTGCCTATCCTACTGCTGAAATAGCAGTGATGGGACCTGATGGAGCAGTCAATATCCTGCATCGAAGTGTTGTTGATAATGAAGAGAAAACACGGAAAGTGGAAGAATACAAGTCGAGTTTTGCAAATCCCTACAAAGCTGCAGAACTGGGATACATTGACGAGATCATCCTGCCCAAATATACGCGGAAAAGATTGATCATGGCACTGGAAATGGCGCAAAATAAAAGTGCCTCAAATCCTCCAAAAAAACACGGTAATATTCCATTGTAATTGCTCGTATCCATCAGCTATCGCCACAAATTGCAATCCCTTCTGAGTATCTGGATGGCATTCCCGGGGCGTTCGATCATGCTGTAGAAACTGGAAATGGATTGGATGATCTTCGCTTTGTGTTCGAGTTCCAGCAATTCGAATTCCTGATATAGCTTAAATACTTCATCCTTTTTCTCTTCGAACAGGTCAAACAGTGCTATAAATTCCTTTCTGGATCCGCAAATCCCTTTATAAAACCGGTCAGCACTAACACTCTCAAGGGAATCTCTGAAAGAATTCCTGTACGGGGCGTCAACAAGTCCTGCATAGTCGAAATCATAGGGTACAGGAATGGGAGGACTCAGCGGATCAAGGGTTACCAGTTCGATGTTGTGAAGCAGCTGAACAAACCAATCATTATTCGCTATCATGTATTGGAACAGGGCAAGGATATTGAATGACTCTTCATCCAAATCATCAGCAGAAAAATTTTCAATGTTGATGATCTTTCCATCGTTTCTCTCAGCCATGTATTTCGGACGTTCAATAAAAAAAGCAAAACTGGTTATCTGATCACCCGGATTATCCTGTTCAATGTAAGATATTTCAGCTAACCGAACCCGAAAACTAAACGGAGTGAAATGGTTATATAACCGGTAAATCGAGTACTCTTTAAAAAGAAATTGTTCATACTCAGGCCGGCTGGTCATGCAATGGGTCACCAGTTTAATCTCGTCCTGTCCTTTAAAAATTGTATTGGCAATGTGATCCTCCGATAAAATAATCCGTAATGGAGGAAAATTACAATTATCCGGATCTCTCCGGAAATTCCCCCTGGTCCTGACTTCCACCGGAATAGAGACAAACTCCCCGTTCTCGTCTGCATAGCTTAATACGGCAGGATATTCATCCGGATCCTCCTCAAGATCACTGATCAGAACACCAATGTGTCCAGTAAGTTTAACCTGTAAAACCTCATCCGAATCAAACAAACCCACAGCACTCCGATCCGGTTGCCCCTTCCCCGTTGATATAGCTAACAGAGAGAAACTAAACACCATAAAGAAAATTTGCAGGATTTTCATATTTACATCATAAAGAAAATTACAATTTCGAAAAAAACCGTGTGACACAAGATATAAATTCCGAAGATACAAAATAAGGGATTTTTTCCTATAATGCAGAATCCGAAATCTGAACT
>CAYZVJ010000005.1:0-51936 GCA_964481765.1 uncultured Rikenellaceae bacterium
ATTGGAAAAATAAGCTGATACTCGTTGCTGAAGATGAAGAAAGTAATTACAGTCTCCTGAAGTATGGCCTGGAAAAAACCGGTGCCACCCTTCTGTGGGCTAAGAATGGGAAAGAAGCGGCTGAAATGTGCCAATCCGATTCTTCAATCGATCTTGTTCTGATGGATATTAAAATGCCCGGGATGGACGGATTGGAAGCTACAAGAATGATCAGGATAAACAGACAGGATCTTCCGATCATTGCTGTAACTGCCTATGCAACAAATGATGATATGAAGCAGTGTAAAGAAGCGGGTTGTGATGAATTCATATCAAAGCCAATCAACTTTGAGGATCTTTTCGTGAAAATAAACAGTTGTTTTGATAAATCCTGACAGGATCTTTCAATATATCGTATTAATTTGTACCTTGGTAAAGCAAACATCGGAACAGATTAATAGTCAAATAATATGCCCGTTGTTCTTATCATTGATGATCATCCCATTATCAGAAGAGGAATCAGGCAGATCCTGGAAGACAAGGCAGGTGATATTCAAGTGCATGAAGCAGGTACGGTTTCTGATGGACTGAAAAAATTCAGGGAATACGACATTGACCTGGTGTTGCTTGATATTAGCCTGCCGGGCAGAAGCGGACTTGATATGATTGAGGATATGAAGCAGCTTAAGTCGGATGCAAAAATCCTGATGATCAGTATGTACCCGGAAGAGCAATATGCTATCCGGGCACTGAAGTCCGGTGCTTCCGGCTATCTGACCAAAGAAAGCGCACCGGATGAACTCCTTCTGGCAGTGGAAAGAATCATCAATGGCGGGCGTTATATTACCCAATCTTTAGCTGAACAGATCTTCGATACACTGGACAAGGAAGGACCTGTACACCGGAAACTGTCAAACAGGGAATTCGAAGTGATGATACAGATCGCAAAAGGGAAAGATATTAAAAAAATTGCCAATGCTCTTTCCCTGAGTGAAAAGACTATCAGTACCTACCGCAGCAGAATACTCGAAAAAATGAACCTGTTATCCAATACCGACCTGGTCAGGTATGCTTTACGAAATAAATTGATAGAATGATGATTATCGCTTTGGAAGTTATCCTGGCTGCATAGCATCATCAGCCTTAGCCCGATCAATGTAGGATTTTCCCTACAAACATTTTCTTTTTTCCCTATTCTCACTTGCGCTTTTTCCTGAAAATTTAATTAGAATATCCCACACGTTTTATAATCCTTTCTTTACACCGGGATTATTGATTATTGTTTATTTTTCATTATAAAATCATTTTAAATTCAACTGTTCTTCGAACCAACTATTTAATGTTAATTATGGATATAGCTATCGTTGATAAATCGGAATTATCTTCTCTCAGACTGGGGAGTATTGTTTCCGGTATTAAAGGAGTAAATACAATTATTCAAATCCTGCATCCGGGGACATTGCTGGAGATCCTTAATAAAACCAAACCGGCTGTGATCATTTATGACCTGAATTCGAATGGTCAGAATAATCTCCCGGATCTTCAAAAAATCCGGGAACTTTTACCGAATACAACGATCATTGCCCTGACAAGTTATTCCCCGGAGCAGTATCGCAGAAAATGCAAAGAAATGGGAATCATACATTGCCTGGACAAAATAAATGAGTTTGAAAGAATACCTGAGATAATCACAGAATTAAGAACGAAGATGCTGAAACAATGAATGAGGAAGGTACAAATAACAACCTGATAATCATTGCTGAAGACAGCCTGACACAGGCTGAAAACCTGAAGTTTATCCTTGAAAATAACGGGTATAAGGTTGTACATGGCATAAATGGGCAGGAAACCCTTAACCTGGCAAAAGAAACAAGACCCATAATGGTTGTTTCCGATATAATTATGCCTGTAATGGACGGATATGAATTGTGCAGGCAGGTAAAGGCTGATGAAAATCTGAAACAGGTCCCCGTTATCCTTTTAACCTCCCTGACAAATACAGAAGAGGTATTAAAAGGTCTGGAATGCGGAGCCGACAGCTATGTGATGAAACCATATAATGAGCAGTATCTTCTAAACCGCATCGAAACCATACTAACCAATTGGCATTTCGCACGGGATCAAAATGTAAAACAACAGGAGAGTATCGATATATTATTTTCAGGGAAAAAATACTTTATTAGCACTACACGTTCCCAGATCCTGAATATGTTGTTATCTACCTATGAGGGAGCTGTACAAAAAACACAAAAACTCACGGAAACTCAGGCCGCTCTTAGTATTCTGCGTGCCTCACTTGAAAAGAAAGTGGAAGAAAAAACGAAAGATCTTTCATTAAAGATCATTGAACGGGAACAAATTGAAACTGCCATCAGGGCATCTGAAAAAAAATACCGCAGCCTGGTTGAAAATGCTCTTATTGGGGTCTTCAGTGCGACCTTTAATGATCGCCTGCTTTTTGTGAATGAGGCTCTCTCCTCCTTGCTTGAATATGACTCTGTTGACGAAATGATGTCATGTCCGTTCACATCCTTATTTAAAACACAAGGTGAATATAAAGTATTTATCAAATCATTGAGAAAAGACCGGCAGGTGCGGAATTTCGAGATTGAGCTGGTTCCAAATTCAGGTCAGAGCAAATGGGTAATCGTTAATGCCCTGGTGAAAGGAGAAATTTTATCGGGAATGATGTTGGATATAACTGAAAGAAAGAAAACCGAAGAAAAAGAAAAGGAATACCAGGAGGAGTTAAAAGTCGAAAAAGAAAAAGCCGAAGAATCAGACAGGCTGAAATCCGCTTTTCTTTCCAATATGTCCCATGAGATCCGGACACCAATGAATGCCATTACCGGTTTTTCCAGCTTACTTGCCGATTCTGGCATTTCATCTGAAAACAGGAGAGATTTTGTCAGCCGGATTTCGGAAAGCTGTTACAATCTTCTGAACCTGATTGAAAATATGCTGGATATTGCTAAGCTGGAAGCTGGCAAATTCAAGATCTACGAAAAGAAATGCTCACTGAACATTTTATTAGCAGGTATTTATTCAACATTTACCAAAGAGAAAAAGAACAGAGGCAAAGATCAGATATCGTTCCGTTTGCAAACAGCCGTTCAGGAAAAAAATTTCGGAATCCTGACTGATCCTGTGAGAATACATCAGGTATTATCGAATCTGCTCGATAACGCTTTTAAATTTACAGAAAAGGGATCGATCGAATTTGGATATGATGTTCAGGATGATACTTTACAATTCTTTGTCAGGGATACCGGGAAGGGATTATCCGGGGACCAGAAAGAATTCATTTTTGAAAGGTTCAGGAAAGCGGAAGACGCAAGAACAAAATTGTATGGTGGTGCCGGATTGGGCCTGGCAATTTGCAGGAAGCTAACAGGGTTGTTGGGTGGGGAAATATGGGTGGAATCGGATATGGAGAAGGGATCAGCTTTTTATTTCACTATTCCACTGAAAGTTACTGAAAAACCTGTTGAGGATGTAAGGAAAAAGATTCAAACACCTGTAAGTTATTCCCTGAAAGGTAGGAAAATACTTGTTGCAGAAGATAATATGCTGAACTACAAGTTAATTGAAGCTATCCTGGGCAAGACAGAAGCCGGGTTGGTTTGGGCCAAAGACGGGATGGAAGCGGTGAAATTATTTAGCTCAGGTCAGGTGTTTGATCTGGTGTTGATGGATATCCGGATGCCTAACATGGATGGATTTCAGGCAACACAGGAAATAAGAAAGCTAAAAAAAGAAGTGCCTGTGGTAGCCATTACAGCATATGGGATGGGGGACGAAAAAGATATAGCCATGAAGTCAGGATTTGATGATTACCTTACTAAACCTGTCAATGCTGAAAAGTTAATTGAAACTGTACATAATTATATTCATGAAGAAAGATAGGCTAAGGATGAGTGATGCCTGCCTGCCATGCCTACGGCAGGTAAACCGGCAGGCAGGAGTGATGAATTAAAGGGAATTTCGTCCGACCACTAAGCGAGGGACTGTGCGGGAGCAAGTTGGTCTGACGAATAAGAATGAAATTATTGTGAAAAAAGAGTGTAAAGATTGCTATAATAATATGGAAAGGGAAGAAGCAATATTGAAACTATTTGAGAAGTCAGATGATGCATTTCTTATTATAGAGGATAATGTTTTGATAAAATGGAATGAAGCAGCTTTAAAAATGATGAAAAAAGCTGTTTTAAAAAGCAATACCAAATTCAACCTGACAAAATTCTCCCCCAAACTTCAGCCTGGCGATGAGCCGTCAGCAAAAAAAGAAAAGGAACTAATAAAAAAAGCAGCCAAAAAAGGATATAACCGGTTTGAATGGGTACTTTATAACTCGAAGAATGAAGATTTTTTCGTTGAGGTTACCATCTATTGTGGTGAAGACAAAGAAAAATCACTGTTGTATATGATCATCCGGGATGTCAACCTGGAGAAGAAAAACAAACTGCTTCTGGAATGGCAAAAGAATGAAATAATTCAGAAAAGTGAAGAAATAGAAACACAAAGCGATGAGATTGAATCGCAAAAAGAAGAAATTGAAACCCAGCGTGATCTGGCTGAAAAACAAAGGGACGAGATTACTTCCCGGAAAAAAGCATTAACCGATAGCATCCGGTATGCAAGCCGGATACAATCTGCCTTATTACCTGAAAGTGAATCTTTCAGCAAGATATTTTCAGACTACTTTATTTATTACCAGCCGAAAGATATTGTAAGTGGAGATTTTTACTGGATTTCTACAATAGACAACCAAACGATTCTTGCTGTTGCCGATTGTACCGGTCACGGTGTGCCGGGAGCATTCATGAGTATCCTGGGTATGGAATACCTGAACGAAATTGTGAATAATCTTGGAATAATGCAGCCAGACAGGATATTAAACAATATGAGAGGCCGGATCATCAAAACGATGGGGCAGACAGGAAAGATTAATGAGCCTCAGGATGGAATGGATATAACCCTTGTTTTAATTGACCTCGAAAATTACACCTTGCAGTATGCCGGGGCTTTTAACCCGTTATTCATTATCAGAAATAATAACCTCAGTGAAATCAAAGCTGACAGAATGCCTGTTGGGGTTCATGCAAAAATTGTTAAACCGTTTACCAATCGCGGAATTCAAATTAAGGCTGATGATTCGATATATCTTTTTACCGATGGGTATCAAGACCAGTTTGGCTGGAGAAGTGATAGAAAATTTAGTCTGAATAATTTCAGGGAACTTTTGCTGAGTGTACAGAACGTACCAATGAAAGCCCAGAAATTGCTGCTTGAAAATAATTTAAAAAACTGGATGGGGGATGTGGAACAAACAGATGATGTATTGGTAGTGGGGTTGAGGATATGAAGTAAAAAGTAAAAAGTAAAAAGTAATGCCGTAGGCATCCCTACGGGAAAAGTAAAAGAGGCTAAGGGGGTGGAGATCCGTCTGACCGCTTTCAGTCGGTCCGACGGATGTAGGGGTGGATAGATGTGGAAAGCATTGGGCATGGAGCAAGGAGCATTGGGAAGGATGAACCTGCCAGCGTTCCGGGCAGGCAAACGAATGACAGGGAACGGAATAAACGAATAACGGTGAAGCAAATAACGTTGGGATACACAATACCAAATCCACAAGACAATGATTCAAAATCAATTCAGTAACAATCTGATCGTAATAGCCGAAGACAGTCTTACCCAGGCTGAGAAATTAAGGTATATGCTTGAAGGATTTGGTTATAAAGTCTTACATGGTATCGATGGCAAGGAAGCGCTTGCGCTGGTCAGGAAAAACCCCCCTCTGATGGTGATAGCGGATATTTTAATGTCCGGAATGGATGGGTATGAACTATGTAACCTGATTAAGACAGACGAAGAACTGTGGAAAATTCCGGTTATTCTGATGACTTCCCTGTCGGATACTACCGATGTAATAAAAGGGATGGAATGCGGGGCAGATGGTTATATTATGAAGCCGTATAATGAAGGTTACCTGCAGTCAAGAATAAACCATGTATTGGAGAACAAGCATTTGATTCTGGGCAAACGATCTGAAACGAGTCTGGATATTCGCCTTGCCGGCAAGAGTTACGCGATCAATTCAAATCCTTTGCAGATACTTAACCTGCTTCTTTCTACCTACGACTCGGCAGTACAAAAAAATCTTGAACTGGCTGAGAGAGAGAAGGATCTTATTTTGTTGAATCAAAACCTGGAGCAAAAGGTTGAAGAGAGAAAGAAAGAATTGAACGCTCAGATAGCCCAAAAAGTAAAAGGCGAAAAGACCCTGAAAAGATCGGAAGAAAAATACAGGGAACTTGTAGATAATGCCCTGACCGGGATCTTTATTTCAGACTTACAGGGTAACATTTTGTTCGCTAATGATGCATTGTCAGCTATGTTAGAGTGCGGATCTGTTGAAGAATTGTTGACTGTTAAATCACGGAAGTTCTATAAAGACAAGAACGATAGAAATACCCTTATCAACCTGCTTCAAAAAACCGGAAGGGTAAATGAATTTGAAACGGAGTTTATTACAAAAAAAGGGAAAACAAAACAAATAATCTTAAGCGCAACCATTGAAGGGAACATACTTTCGGGAATGATCCTTGATATTACCGACCGGAAACTGGCGAATGAACGGTTAAAAAAGTATCAAAATGAATTATTGCGTGCGAAAGGAAAAGCGGAACAGTCGGAAAAACTAAAAACAGCTTTTCTTGCAAACATGTCTAACGAGATCCTTACACCGATGAATACGCTTATCGGTTTTTCCGAACTGCTTTCTGATCCTGATTTACAACCGGAGAAGTTGATGAATTACACCAAACAGATCAATCTCAGCGGCAATCACCTGATAAACCTGATTGATAACATTATTGATATTGCAAAGATCGAATCAGGAGAAATAAAAATTCACCTTTCTGACTGTATAATTAATCAAATGTTGCTTGACCTGTACGCAACCTATCGCCGTGAAATAGATATAACAGGGAAAGAGCAAATTCATTTAATCCTGAAGAGAGCCAGTAAAGAAAAAGATTTTGCAATGCTGTCAGAACCTTACCGGTTAAAACAGATCTTTTCCAATCTTTTAGGTAATGCTGTGAAATTTACAGATTCGGGGACGATTGAATTTGGGTACAGCATACTGGAAGACGGCGATTTAAAAGCCGGACAAACCCTGCAGTTTTTTGTTAAAGATACCGGGAAGGGGATTCCGGAGGAAAAGCTGAATTTTTTATTTGACAGATTCAGGCACGAAGATGATTCATATATAAAACAATATGATGGAGCCGGATTGGGTTTACCCCTTTCAGAGGCATATGTCAAATTGCTCGGAGGCAGGATGTGGTGTAAATCGATAGTTGGCAAAGGCTCAGAATTTTATTTTACCCTGCCATATAACCCGGTTGAGCCTGAAATGCCAAATGAAGGGGTTATTGTAATACCATCGGATGACATGAATTGGGAAAACCTGACTTTTCTCGTTGCTGAAGACATTGAAAGTAATTTCCAATATATAGAATCGATATTGACAAAAACAAAAGCCAGGTTACTGTGGGCAAAAGACGGAAAGGAAGCAATTGAAAAATTCAGAAATAATAAAAATCTCGACCTGGTATTGATGGATCTCCGGATGCCGGTAATGTCAGGATATGAAGCTGTGGCTGAAATAAGAAAGATGGATAAAGACATACCCATTATCGTCCAGACAGCGTATGCGCAAAGAGAAGATATACAGAAGATCCGTGAAACAGATTGTAACGATTATTTAACAAAACCAATTCGTAAAGAAACACTGATTAAAACAATATCAAAATGGATAAAGCCCGGATAGACAAAATGAAAACTTCAGAAGAGAGATTTAGAATCCTATTCGACTTTGCCCCTGATGCCATGTATATCAGTGACCTGAAAGGAACCTTTATCGAGGGTAATAAAGCTGCGGAGAAAATGCTCGGTTATAATAAAGAAGAACTAATTAATTTAAACGACGATCACTCGAAACCTGGAAAAAGAAACATCTAATAATCAAATGGAAAAACTAAGGAGAAAGAAAAATGGAAAAAATTGAAGGAGAAATATGGGTTGGGAAAAATAGGATTTATCTTGGTGAAGATAATATACTAAATTTTATCAATGTTGGAGAAATTGATGAGAAGATAGCACTTGAGAGTTATGAGGCTATGTTAAAACTCATGAATATGGGTGAAGGGGAGGTGGATTTTTTAATCGACGTTAACAAAGGGGGGAAAACATCATCAAAAGCAAGAAAGATATTGCAGGAATTTACTAAAAAAAATATTCAGGGAAAACTTGCATTGTGGGGATTGCATCCAGTTGCAAGAGTTTTAGCATCCTTTTTTATGGGCATCACCCAAAAGGAAGAAATGCGTTTTTTCAAGACAAAGGACGAAGCCCTGAAGTGGCTGAAAGAATGAACAATAAAACATCTGGAAGGGAAACGATAATGCCAGGATCAGAACTTGAACAATATAAACATCATGTCTCTACTCGTTTGAGACGGATAGTACCCTTATTACAAAAATACGCTCTGGGTGATTTTTCGGAAAGCCTTGAAATCCCCAAAAAGGAAGATGAATTCACCGAACTGTTTGTAGGATTGAGCCTGATGATGGATGATATTAAAGAATTAATTAATACTGAGGCAGACAGAACAACCAGACTCACTGTCAGAGTTGATAAAATTAATGAAACTATCTGTAAAGTCGCCAGAGGTGATTATTCCAGTCAGGTTGAAGTAACAGAACAAAATGATGAACTTGATTCACTTGCTATGGGCGTAAACATGATGATTGATGATGTCAGAAACACTGTTGAAGAAATTGAAATCCTCCAAAAGGAGCAACTGCAAAAAGCACAAAAGCTTGAGAAAACAGTAACAAAACTAGAGGTCACCAGGAGAGAAATTCTAAAGGAGAAAGAAAAATACCGCACCCTTATCGAAAACGCCAATGAAGCAATAATAGTAGTTCAGGATGGAGTGATTAAATTTGCCAATCCCAAAGGGAAAGAACTCTATGGTTATTCTCAGGAAGAATTAGTTTCCAGACCCCATACCGATTTTATCCACAAAAAAGATCGGGAAATGGTTGGGGAGCGACTTGGAAGGCGGCTTAAAGGTAAAAAACTTCCTGCCAGCTATTCTTTCAGGATTGTTAGCAAAACCGGAGATACCAAGTGGGCAGAGCTCTGGGTGTCACCATACTCCTGGGATGGGAAGTCGGCAATATTATGTTTTATGACGGATATCACCGAACGTAAGAAAGTAGAAGAGACACTTAAAGAGCGTATGAAAGAACTTCAATGTCTTTACAGTATCACTAAAATTTCTGAAAGGCAAGGGATTACTTTGGAAGAGCTCTGTAAGGAAGTGGTAAATATAGTTCCACCAAGCTGGCAATATCCTGAAATCACATGTTGCCATATCAGAATTGAAGGAAAGAATTATCAGACAGATAATTTCAGGAAGACTAAATGGAAACAGGAAGCAGAAATCAGAGTTGGAACTCAAACCATTGGCTCAATTGAAATCTATTACTTAGAAAAAAAACCAGATATTTATGAAGGTCCTTTTCTGAAAGGGGAACGTGATTTGATAAGCGCTATTGCGATACGACTGGGCGAATTCACCACACAAAAAAGACTACAGAATGAAATTATAGAGAGTGAAGAATTATTGAATAGTATTACAACCTCTGCCCAGGATGGTATTATTGTAATTGACCATGATGGAAATGTTATCTTCTGGAACGATTCAGCCGAAACCATCTTTGGATATTCGGCGGAGGAAATAATAGGAAAAAACTTTCATGAAACAATCGCTCCAGCCAGATATCTGGAAAGCTACCGGAAAGGGTATAAGAATTTCATAAAAAGTGGTACCGGTGCTGTGATTGGTAAAACACTGGAACTATCTGCTTTAAGCAAAGATGGCAAAGAATTCCCTGTTGAGCTTTCTCTTTCAGCAGTGAAAATTAATAATAATTGGCATGGAGTTGGTATTATACGCGATATAACACGGCGAAAAGAAACTGAGAAAAAACTGGAACAGGCAATAATCCGGATCGAGCAGGCTAACCAGGCAAAAAGTGAATTTCTGGCAAATATGAGCCATGAGATCCGGACTCCAATGAATGCTATTCTGGGTTTTTCCGAGATACTTGAAGAACAGTTTGCAGATTATCCCGAGTTTAAGGATTATATCATTGGGATTAAAAATAGCGGAAAAAGCCTGCTGGGATTGATCAATGATATTCTTGACCTGTCGAAAATCGAAGCAGGAAAACTGGAAATTAATTACGAGCCCATTAATCCGGGCGTTATCATTGATGAAATCAGACAAATTTTCTCCTTAACAGCCAGGGAGAAGAAGCTGTATTTTAAGATCAATGTTGATCCAGACTTGCCAGAAGGATTGCTGTTTGATGAAACCAGGCTTCGCCAGATCCTTTTCAACCTTATTGGGAATGCTATAAAATTTACCAATGAAGGGGGCGTTATGGTTAACATTAAGAGAAAAGACAGGTATGAAGAAGGCAGTCATGTTGATTTATTTATTGAAATAATTGACACCGGAATAGGTATCTGTGAAAAATCACAACAAGCCATTTTTGAACCGTTTCGTCAGAAGGATGGTCAAAGTACACGCAGATACGGGGGTACAGGGCTGGGATTAACAATTACCAAACGCCTGGTGAATTTAATGAACGGAACAATACGTTTGAAAAGTGAAGTTGGTAAAGGGACAACTTTTGAAATATTCCTGCCCCATATCCAGGTTTCAGCTACAGTTGAAAGTCACGCTTCGGAAGCTGAGGATGTGTCAGGAATTAAATTCAGGAATCCAAAGATACTGCTGGTTGAGGACGTCGAATCGAACCGCAGGGTTATTCGTGGTTACCTGGAATCATACAATGTGAGAATTATTGAAGCAGAAAACGGAAGCATTGGCATTGAAAAGGCACAGAAATTTAAACCTGACCTGATACTGATGGATATGCAAATGCCCGGAATAGACGGGTACGAAGCCTCAAGAATACTAAAGGAAGAAAAAAAACTGTCATTGATACCAATCATTGCATTAACTGCATCATCACTGAAAAGGGATGTTGCTGAAATACAAAAGCTTTGCAATGGATACCTGAGGAAGCCGGTTACCAAATCCGGATTAATATCAGAGCTTAAAAAATTCCTGCCTTTTACCAAACCGGAGAGACCTGAAGAAAAGGCCGCCCGCCAGAAAATGGATTATTCTTATGATTTGAAACAACTTTCTTTACAGAAGAACGGGATTCCAAAAGAGCTTGTGGATGTTTTCAGAACACGGATCATTCCGGAATACGAAAATATCATGAAAAACAAGGCAAATAAAAAGATCCGGAATTTTGCCTCCATGGTTTTGCAAACCGGGAAAGAATACCACATTGTGGTACTGGAGAGCTATGGTATTGAATTAGAGAAATATCTCGATTCGTTTAATGTGAAAAATATCAATATGCTGTTAACGGATTTCAGTGAGCTGGCAAAAATAATGAATATATAGAAAAAGATGTCAGAAAATGAAATAAATATGGATTACGAATTTCAATCAATTGTATTGATCGTTGACGATATTGCCGAAAACATTCAGGTACTTGGGAACATACTGGATGAACATGATATTGAGTTCAGCTATGCATCCGGTGGAAAAGAAGCGCTGGAAGCAATTGACTTCAACAAGCCGGACCTGTTGCTTCTTGATATTAATATGCCGGAAATGAATGGTTTTGAAGTATGCGAAAAACTTAAAAAAGACCCGGCAACAAAAAATATCCCTGTTATTTTTCTGACGGCAAAAACCGATCGGGAAGATATTGTCAAGGGGTTAACAATCGGGGCTGTGGATTATGTTACCAAACCGTTTAATCCGCAGGAACTCATATCGAGGGTTAAAACACATCTTGAATTAAGCAATTCCAGGAAAATGATAGATGCTCAGAATGAACGGTTAAGAAAGGCATATACGGATATGAGAGATGCAAACATAACGAAAGATAAGTTTTTTTCAATAATAGCCCATGACCTGAAAGAGCCGTTCAATACACTTCTGGGATTTTCAGAATTGCTCTTGAAAGAATATGATAACAGGACCCCGGAAGAAAATAAGGAAATGATCCAACATATTTACCATTCATCTGTTCATGGTTTTGATCTGCTGAATAATCTTCTGGAGTGGTCAAGGTCTCAGACAGGAAGGATCGAATATAAACCCTGCGATTTCAGCCTTACCGATCTGGTCCGCCAAAATACCGCATCACTTTCCGGTGCAGCAAATAAGAAAAATATCGATGTGCAGAATGAAATAAAAGAATATATCATGGCTTTTGGAGATCAAAGAATGATCAATACAGTGATCAGAAACCTGATTGTTAATGCCCTGAAATTCACCGGATCCGGAGGGGAGATTGTATTGAGCCATAAGGAAGAGAATGAATTCATCGTAGTAACAGTTGCAGATACAGGTATTGGCATCAGTGAAAAAAACTTATCCAAACTGTTTAATTTAACAGAAAATATCAGTACTCCGGGGACAAAAAATGAACATGGTACAGGGCTTGGACTTATTTTGTGCAAAGAATTTGTTGAGAAAAACGGAGGTAAAATATGGGTTGAGAGTGAATATGGAAGAGGCAGTAAATTCAGTTTCAGCCTTCCCCGCGGGAATAACACATCATGATATTTCAGAAAATGATTCATTACAACAGCAATATTGATTTCAATACAAAATGAAAAAAATCACAGTATTCCTGGGCATTTACATGATATTTCATGCCCTGGCATTTCCGCAAAATAATGAAGATTTTAAATCTGTTTTTCAGGAAGCCGAGTACTACCTCAATTCAGAGTATGACTATGAAAGTGCAGTCTCCTTGTATTTAATGCTGCATGCGATGGAACCTGATAACATGAATATAAAATATAAGATCGGGATTTGTTATCTGAATATACCGGGAAACAAGAACAGGGCTACTGAATTTCTTGAAGAGGCGTTAAAAAACACCTCACCAGATTATACATTTAGCTATAAAGAGAAATACGCTCCGGAAGACACTCAATTCTATTTGGGAATGAGTTATCATGTGAATAATCAGCTGGACAAAGCGATTGAGATCTATATGGATTTTTTAAAAGGGCTTAGCGCTGAAAGATATCAGGATATCGGATTTGTCAACCAACAGATTGCTGCGTGTGAAAGAGCCAGAAAGCTTCAAAGTAAGCCTGAGAATTATACGATGGTGAAACTGGATGAGGAAATTAACAGGCACCCGAGAAATTTCTATCCGGCTATTTCAGGAGATGGGAACCATCTTGTTTATACTGCAATGATTGGTAAAGCGTACCGCATATTTTATTGTACGGGGAAAGATGGAGCCTGGTCGAAACCAATTGATATTACCGATCAGCTGGGTACAAATGAGGAAGGGATCAGCTCGTGGCTTTCCCATGATGGACAGAAGCTACTCATCTTTATGGATGACAGAGGAACGGGAAGTATATTTGAAAGCAGGCAGATGAATGGAATGTGGACTCCTGTTGAAAAACTGAACAGGAACATCAATACAAAGTATTGGGAGTCCATGTGCTGTATTTCGGCAGATGGGAAAACCCTGTACTTTAGCAGTAACCGAAAGGGGGGATACGGCGGGCTGGATATTTACAAATCAGACCTGGATGAAAATGGCGACTGGGGTTCTGCTGTTAACCTGGGACCTTCGATAAATACTCCGATGATGGAAGATTCTCCCATAATCTTACCGGATAATATCACGCTCTATTTCAGTTCTCAGGGACACTACAATATGGGTGGGTATGATCTGTTTTATTCTGTGCTCTCAAAAGGCAAAAGGTGGTCGGAACCGGTAAACCTCGGCTCACCGTTGAATACAACGGATGATGACATGCATATTGCACCAATTGGCCAGGGAGAAAATTTTTATTGTGAGAGATTCAGCTATGGGGAATTTCCGAGACAAGACATTTACCTTGTTAACCTCAACGCTGAAGAAAAGGTACTGGCTGATATCATGATCTCCGGAACAGTCCAACTTCAAGGCAGGATATTTGAACTGGATAGTTCATTCTATGTCCTTATTATCGAAACTGTCAGAAACGACACACTTAAAAGAGTCCAGGTAGATCCCAAAACAGGTGAATACTCGGTCACAATCCCCCCGGGAGAATACAAATTGTTAATAACGGGTGAAGGATATGAACCGGTTGAGCAGCAAATAATGCTTTCGGAGAAATTTGCTCTTCCTGATTTTTCCATAAACACCAGGATGATATCGACAGAAGTAACCAGGGGAGACTATCTTGCCATACAAAACTTACTTTTCGATTTTGATGATTATTCACTAAGTGACGAAGCCATGGTTGAGTTGGAAAGAATGGTGACCATCATGAATGAATATCCCTCCCTGGAATATGAAATAATCGGTCATACAGATGTTATAGGAACTTCCAGCTATAATATACAGCTTTCAAAAAGAAGGGCATATTCCGTTTTTACATACCTGGTTAACAGAGGAATATCAAAAAACAGACTGCGAACCAAAGGTGTCGGGGAGATTGTGGCTGTCGCAGCGAATGAATATCAGGAGGGTGTTGAAAATCCCAGGGGCAGAAGATTGGATCGCAGGGTTGAATTTAAGATTATGAAATCAGATCCGAACCTGACACGTAAGGAAGAATCTTATCTTCCCGATCATCTTAAAAATGCAGGAGACCTGAATTATACCGTAATCGTATTAAAAGTAAAAGAAAAATTGCCGGACGATTTCTTTAATTCGTATGAAATGGAGGAGATGAAATATATACGGGCTGAAGAGGCTAAAGACGGCTTTTTATACACGCTGGGAGTTTTCGTTCAACGTAAGGAAGCATTATCCATTTTAGGGAAATTATATACTATAGGATTTATTGAAGCCAGGATTGTCGACCAGCATGAGTTGTCTGATCTGGTAGTATCAGAAGAAGGCCCAGGGAAGACCATTTTTGGTAACCCGGAGGCAATCGGTGAGGTCCCTGTTTATACAATTCAGGTTTGCGCACTAAAAAATCCTCCCGGTGAAGGAGCATTTAAAAACCTGGAAAATATCAGGATAACCCCTGGGAAAGATAAATTTTTCAGGTTTACGATTGGTGAATACAAAGGCTATAGCGCCGCTAAAAGTGCCCTGGATGAAATTGTAAAAATGGGATATCCGGAATCATTTATCAGACGAATGTCAGATCTGTATTAAGTATTAATCTGGTAATCCGGATGTTATGTAATCAAACAGTAATTTAAAATAAAATATCATGAAAAAAATTCTTGTACCAATTGATTTTTCGAAAGATTCTATGAATGCATTTGAATTTGCCCTGGAGATTGCCAGATCAACTGAATCATCATTGAAGTTCATTCATGTGAGAAAGCAAAAGGAATATGCAAATCCATTTGTAATTCAAGGCCTTGAGAAAAGTTATGAGCAGAAAATAATTGATTTCTGCGATAAAATCCTTAAAGAATATAAAAGCAGAACCCATCTCGATTATCTGATCCGGAATGGCAAAATTTACAAAGAGGTTGTCAACCTGGCCAAAAGTGAAAATACTGACCTCATTGTAATGGGAACCCATGGTGTTTCCGGATTTGAAGAATTCTGGATGGGAAGCAATTCCTACAAAGTGGTTGTTCATTCATCCTGCCCCGTTTTAACAGTCCGCTATGGTTTTAAACAGAAAAAGATCCGTAGAATTCTCTTACCCATAGATGCTGTATCCAATACCCGGCAAAAAATTCCGTTTACGGCTGATATTGCTGCAGGTACAGGAGCAATGGTGTATATTGTGGAAATAAGAACTACAAAACAGGAAAATATCATAAAGAGACTGAAACAATATGCAGACCAGGCCGAAAATTATTTGTCGGGCAAAAATATCCCTGTTGCCAGAGATCATCTTTTTGGATCTGATTTCGTTGAAATGGCAATTAATTATGCAACTCATAATAAAGTGCAACTTATTTCTATTGTAAGTGTCAGAAAAGGATCACCATTAACTATTAGTTCCGTTTCTCAGCTGATGGTGAATCATTCGCCGATCCCGATACTAACTGTTCCACCGGTTAATTAATAACTTGGTTAGAAGGGATGAGAACTCAGTCAAAATTATACATAAACAAACCTTATTGACATGAAACCAAGTAAACTAATTTATACAGTTCTGGTGTTGAGTCTTTTAATCTGGACAGCGGATGCTTTGATCGATTTTGTAATCGATGGGAGTAAAGAGTTTATGAACCTTTTGATCCTGAAAGTTCCTGTTAGTTCTCTGTATTTCAGATTATTCCTTATTGGGCTTTCTGCAATTATGGCAATCCTTGTTTATTATGATTTTAAAAAAATGAATTTGTTAAAACAATTAGATATACAGATTCCTGATTATATATTAGATGAGAGGCATGAAGATTACAAGGTCTTGCATGATTTTTTTCACACAGTTAAAACTCAGTTAAATAATATTGTTGGATTTACGAGTCTGTTAAGAGAGAAACTCTCAGATGAAGATACGGAAGTTTATATTGAATATTTAGAGTCCAGTAAGAAAGCACTGCAGGACTCGGTCGAAAAATTGCTTATGGAATATCGTGAAAAGCAAGAGAAAAGCCATAAAATTAAACTCCCCGAAGGAGAACTGGAATTGGACTGGTCATCAAAGAAAGTGCTTGTTGCTGAGGACAATGAGACCAATTATTCTTTGTTGAAATTTATGCTGAAAAAGACAGAAGTTGAACTCATCTGGGTTGTGAATGGTAAACAAGCTGTAGATTTGATCGGGAAAGGTGAAAATTTTGATCTCATACTAATGGATATTCTCATGCCTGAATTAGACGGGATGGAAGCAGCCCGACAAATCAGGAGAATAAGACCGGAGTTACCGATAATTGCACAAACTGCCTATAGTTTTCGGAAAGATGAAATGGTAAAAAACTTGTTTGATAACATCATATTCAAACCTGTCTGGCAATATGACCTTCTGAAGATATGTTCCAGGTACATGTGAAATCTGCACAAATCTAAAGTTAATTAACAAAAAATCATCAACTAACTAAGAATACAATCAGGATTAATTAAACAATTACTATGGAAAACCCGGAAACCAGAAAACCGAAAGTATTGTATGTAGATGACGCGAAGGAATATAGTGTTCTTTTTACCAGCGTGCTAAAAAGTGATTATGAAATTTTTACCGCTCTCACTGGCAGGGAAGGTTTACATATCCTTGAAAAAGAGGATATCCAGGTTGTAGTCTCAGATCAGCGTATGCCTGAAATGAGTGGGGAAGAGTTTCTTGAACAGGTAGCTAATCTTTATCCGGATATTTTACGTTTTATGATTAGCGGTTTTTCCGATTTTAAAGCTGTTGTTGATGCAGTAAACAGGGGGCAAATTCAAGCTTACTTTCATAAACCAATTGAACCCGAAGAAATTAAGCGCGCCATAAATGAGGGACTTGAAATTGCCGGCCTGAAAAAACGGAACAAGGAGATCCTTCAGGAACTTGAATCCGTGAATAATGCCTTAGAAAACGCTGACAGGAATAAAAATATCTTTTTACAAATACTGAGCAAAGAATTAAACAAACCGTTAAATGAGGTGAGGGCAACCGTTCAGATTTTTAAGAATAGGCCCATTTCAGAAGATTTGAAGAACCTGGTCAATATTCTTGACAAAAACGTCTCTAAATTTGAACTGCTTTCGTCCCTTGCAAACCAGATCACCTTATTAAAAACAAATGGAAGAAAGCTAAAAGTTGATGGTACTGATACAACTGAGGTAATAGAAAATTTATTTATTGAAGTTTCTGAAAAGCTTAAAAAGAGAAAAATAAAGATAGAGCTGAATGAGGAGAGTCCAAATCTTTTGATTAAAGGCGAGCTCAGTCTGGTAATTAGTTGCCTTGAGAATATTATTGACAGCGCACTTGACCATACACCTGATGAAGGCAAAATAACAATCAGAACCGGAAAGGATAAAGAAATGGTTTTTATTGAGGTAATTGATGAGGGAATGAATTGCCCAAAAGAATACATCAAAAGCATCACGGATTTTTTCTCAACCAACAAAGAGTTCCTGGATTTAAATCTGAACCTGCGATTGGTCCTTGCTAAACAGATTATGGATGTTCACATGGGAAGAGTAGAATGCCACTTTAATGAAAAGGAAGGAAGATTCAAGTTGTTGTTTCATGTTCACCATGCTTAATACAAACCTGACGGTGATTATCGATTCTTTAAACAACCTTAAAAACGATGATAAAATTATTATTTTGTATGATCCGTATATAGGATAAAAAAACAATTAACCAATACTACTGCCATGAAGTTCAAGATTCTAACATTCCTGTTTATTTTAACCATCATTCATTTGTTTTCTGCATGTAAATTCAACAAATCCGGGGAAGGAGAGTTGACCGGTTTGCCGGAGGATAGCTCGACCTTTGAGACCATGAAAGAAGATCTGGAGATTCTGAACAATATACTGTTTCTCCTGCCATCTCCAGGAGAAATCGTTGAAGGTTTTTTCAATTCGGATCTCGAATACAAACAGGGACTTGTAAATTCGGTTGAGAAAAAAGACAGCTATCTCGGATCAAGGTCCCAGGCCCTGAACCTGGGGGTCTATGTTACTGACCTGGTCTATCTGGCAAAATTTGGCCTGACCGGCGAATCGGTGGATTATTTTGAGGCTGTTCGATCCCTGAGTACTCAGGTGGGGGTATCCACGGAGATCTTTGAATCCCTGATGGATAGAGCCAGAACAAATATCAGTGACCCGGATTCCATGGTCCTTATTTCCAATGAAGCCTGTAATGAAATGTTTGCTTTCCTTGAAACCAGCAAAAAGGAGAGTATTCTTGCAGTAATATCGGCAGGAGCCTATATTGAGAGCTTATACCTGGTTCTGGAAACCGAGGAAGAGTTTATGGAAGATGACCCGATATTCGCACGGATCAGTGAAATGAAGTATCCTTTCGAAAACCTGTTTTCCATGGCAAAGGTTTATGAAGATGATGAGAATGTGGCAGGCATTATAAAATACCTGAACCTGATCAACCAGACATTTGAACAACTGGCTGTGGATGAAACTGAAACAACGGTAACGAAGAAGGACGGGAAACTGGTCATTGGGGGTGGTGCCGAATTCAACCTTACCGCTGAAAATTTTATGGAAATGAAATCTGCAATCCGTTCCATCAGAGCAGAAATCACCACTATTTAATACTTAAATCCATGTGATCATGAAATATATCAGGAAAATACAAGTATCCCTGTTACTGGTTCTGGCTCTGCCGGTTCTGGGTTATGGCCAGTTTTGTGGCGATTTCCAGAAGGTCGGCGATTGCAGGAAGGATCTTGTCCCTTCTTACAGATATTACAACCAATCAAGAGGTGATATGATTGGCGTTGGATATACCATAAAGTACAACGTTGTATTTTATGGGGATAGAGACTATATCATTTCGTTTTGTACAATCAAGAACTTTTACCCGGTACATTTCAAACTGGTCGATGAAATTTCTGAGGAGGTACTGTATGATAATGAGGAGGATGATTATACGGAGTCGATTGGGTTTGGTGTAGAAAAGACCAAACTGATCCTGATCGAGGTCGAAGTGCTTGCACGTAAAGCCAGTGACAAGGAAATTGAAGAACAGTACCCCTGCCTTGGAATGTTAATCCAGTTTAAGGAGGATAAACTATAAATTCCCGGTTTACTGAATTTAGCAATTTCTTTTATAATCATTTAATGAAAAACAGAATTGGTAACATACTCTTAGCTTTTGCAATAATACTCTCAAATTGCAATTCTAATCAAAAATGCCAACTTTATCATGATGAAGTTGTCAATGAAATATTTACAGAAATAGAAATCGAAGCACTCTGTAAAATAACTGCATACTTTGATTCTTTTATTTTGAATACCACCAACTCCGGTAATCTTGATTCGGCTTATCATTGTTACTGTGAGAACCTGAAATATTCACAATCATACGAAGAACTCTATACTAAACTATTGATAAATGAAGTTGAAAAGGAACAGCTTCTGTGCACCTTAAAGGAAGATGGAATTTTTGATCATCTTTTTAAATATGAGTACGATTGTTCAATTGAACTCAGGGACACTGTTGCAGTATTATTAGTACCTAATCAATCCGGGAAATATATGACATTAGTAAACAACCTGGCAAGTGAATCGGAGTTTTTCGCGGAGTTAAAAAAGAGCTTTGAAAAAATTGGTGGACCTATAGAATTTATTGCCACGGTTCTGCCTAATGGGCATAATGTGCTTGATTTTAATGATGAAAAGATCAGGTTATTAACTGCCATTAATATCATATCACTGGATGCTCCGGAAAGGTTCAGCACACAACAACGGATTAACTGAATAAATAGGGACAGCTACCTTTAATAATAAATAGGGAAATAAATAGGGACAGCTACCAATTTAATTTTTTATGGTTTATGGGGGTATCCATTATCAATTGCTTCATGGTCCCGGGATCCCGTTTCCGGCTTCATGTTTGCCGGTAAAGTAAACCGGAAAGTGCTTCCTTTGCCTTCTATCGATTCAGCCTGAATTTTTCCACCATGCTTTTCAACGAAATCCTTGCAGATGATCAATCCTAGTCCGGCACTGGGTTCCTCTTCAGTACCTTTACGACCCACAGGTTCGTTAATTTGAAATAACTTACCCAGTAATTCCTCACTCATACCTATACCGGTATCTGTTATTGATATTTCAATAAAGTTATCCTGAATAACTTTTGCTGATATAGATATTTTTCCACCCTGGAATGAAAACTTCACCGCATTGTTAAGCAGGTTTCTCAAAGTAGATTCAAGCATGACCTTATCCACCTTCACGATAAGATTTTCAGGTACCTGCAATTGGATCTCCTGATTTTTCTGGTAAGCCAGATTGGATAGCCCCTCAGTGCTTTTTTTAACAACATCAATAAGTGGTATTGTTTCCGGTTTAAATTCAGTCAATCCACGTTGCATTCTTGACCATTCGAGAAGATTAACAATCAGATGATAGAGGTTAGTTGCAGAATTTTTTAAGGAATAGGCTATTTCCTGAATCTCATCCTGCTCCATAACAGGCAATTTCTCTGCAAGAATCTTGGTGAAGCCAAGAAAGGAGTTGAAGGGGCTTGTCAAATCATGTGCAATGATCGAGAAGAATTTATCTTTTTCTGCATTTAGTTTAATAAGTTCCTCATTTTTAAGTTTGATTTCTACCGCTGCCTGCTTACGTTGCAAAAGCGCATTTAAAATGGGGGCAACACTCCTTGATATGGTTTCTATAGTCCGGAGGTCTGCATCCGTGTAATCCTTTCCCTTGTTGGCCACCTGAAAGAGACCGATAGGCTCACCCTGGAAAAGAATCGGAGCGGAGATGTGCCTGTTAATATTAACATGGCCTTCGGGTATCCTGGTTGACGGTTTGTTCGAGAAGATGATTTTCTTTTCCCGAAGTGCCTTTGCCCAAGTGCTGTTCCCCCATGTTTCCCTTGGAAATCGTATCGATTTTCCGGAAACCTCGCACTCGTTCCAGACTTGACGTGTCATTGTGGGTATAACGCTCGCCCCTTCTTCATCAATGTATCCAAAGACCCCGAACGGACTATGCATGACTTCCAGTATGATCTTCAACATCTCGTTGAACATCTCGTCATCGGAAACCGTGAGAAAGACCTCAGCAACACGTACCTGAATGGCCAGTGCCTCAAGAGACATCTTGAGTTCGGTGTTGTCAACTGCGGTTACAAGGCATTGTTCCTCATTTTCAGTAATAATGCCGGAAAGGTAAACATACGTTGGCGAGTTCCCATCCGATCTCAGCGCCACCTCACAGGTTTCTTTGACCTTGCTGTTAAATACTTTCCGGAGAAAGAGGTTGAAGTTTTGTCTTGTATCGTCGGAAACAAATGAGCCAAAACGGCTGTTTTTCAGGCGTTCTCTCTCCTTACCAAGTAATTGCGATCCGCTAAGGTTTAGCTTATTGATTTTACCTTCTTTGGAAAGTGTAAAATAACCCGCTGGTGCAAAGTCATATAACTCAATATATTTTTCAGCAGCATCCTGTGCAGCGGATCTTGCCATTATAAGTTCATCATTCTGCAATTCCAACTCTATCTGGTGCACCTCAAGCTCGTGGATGAGTTTCAGAGTTTCGGCTTCAGAATGCTGCGAACCAGGTTTCAGTTGTTTCTTTTCCAGCAACTCTTCTGCTTTTTTGCGGAGAGGGAGTTTTTGTGATTTGTCATCTTTTTTCATGGTAAGAAAATTAAATTTTACCAAATGATTTATCCCGCCAGGGATAAAATGCCCATTGCCTGTTACCAAATGCCTGGTGCCTGGCGCCTAATGTCGTTTCCTGAGTGCCTCATTTGCATTTCTCAGTTCTATTTCAAGCTTTTTGGCAACCGTTATATTGGCAAATGTAATAACCAGTCCGTCGATATGGTCGTCGATTGTGCGGTAAGGCATAATCCTAACATTAAACCACCTTTCGTCGTTTGTTGCAATTACAGTTTCGACAGATACCAGGGTTTTCAATACCTGCCTGGCATGGTTTTCCATTTCGGGGTACCGCAAATCGGTAACAAGGTCGGTAAAAGGTCTTCCGATATCTGTATCGCGAAGTTTAAATATTTTGGTTACGTAATCGGTGAACCTGCGAATGTTTAACTCCCTATCGAGGAAAAGTGTAGCAATCTCGGTACTGTTGAGCAGGTTTTTCATATCGTCGCCTGCACGTATATAATCATTTACCTTGCTTTGAAGTTCGATATTAACAGTTTGCAGTTCTTCGTTAAGGCTCTGCATCTCTTCCTTAGAGGTAGTGAGTTCCTCGTTGGTCGATTGTAGTTCTTCGTTGGTTGATTGCAGCTCCTCATTAGTCGATTTCAGCTCTTCCTGCGATGTTTGCATCTCTTCGCGGGTGCTTTGCAGATCTTCATAACTTCGTTGCAGTTCGGCCTCCAAATGCTTCAGTCTTCCGGTTGAACTTTGTTTTCCAGGTTTCGGATTCCTGATATCTTGTTCAATAACAGCGTTCACATCAGAAAATACAACCATTATCATACCTCTTACCGAATCAGGGCTTTCGATTCGTTGAACGGTAACATCAACAAAATGAGTACCACCGTTAGTCCCTGCTTTAATATTGTGTACGATCACTGCATCAAAGTTTTTCATTGCTTTGCGGAAGGCGCCCGGCAGCACCTGGCGTAATCCTTCGCGCGCCATGGCATGAATGTTCCAGTTTGCTTTTCCGGCAGCAGGTTCAAGGTATTTCCCTGTACGGCCAGTGATGTAAAGTATGTCGCCTTTTTCGTTTACCAGCACACCGGCAGGGGCAAAACGTTGAAGAAAAATCTGATCGGCAATGGTCTGGATATTTTCAATAACTTTCGGTTGTATCCTTTTTTCAGCTGCCAGTTCATTCTTGTGGTGATAGGAGCCTGGGAAATCGATGAGTTCAGGTGCCCAAACCGATGGGGTGCGTTTAAAAATCTTAAGTTTGGTATCAAACTCTTTAAACCCTTCTTTATTGATTCCAATGGTTTCGGCAGTGCCAAGCAACAGAATTCCACCTGTATTCAGGCTATATTTGAACAGCTCAATAAGTGTATTCTGCAATTCGTGCTCCATGTATATCATCATATTGCGGCACGAAAGAATGTCGAGTTTGGTAAAGGGCGGATCTTTGATAATATTCTGAGGCGCAAACACTACCATTTCGCGTATAGCGGTATTCACCCGGTAACCACCAGCTTCAACTGTAAAAAAACGGTTTATGCGATCAGGAGACACATCGGCAGTAATGTTTTTAGAGAAAACCCCTTTGCGAGCTTTCTCAATGGCATCATTATCGAGATCGGTAGCGAATATCTGCAAGGTCAAGCTATTGTGCTTCTCGGATTTTTCAAGTGCTTCTTTAAAAATAATGGCTAATGAGTAGGCTTCTTCCCCGGTCGAGCAGCCCGGCACCCAGGCTCGCAGCACATGCCTGTCCGGCAATTCGTTAAACAGATCAGGAAGAATATTTTCTTTGAGTTGTTCCCACACGGCAGTATCTCGGAAAAAGCTGGTAACGCCAATCAGCAGTTCTTTGAAAAGGATCTCAACCTCTTGAGGATTCTCCTGTAATAATCGGAGATAGTTGTTTATTTTGTCTATCTGGTGAACACCTTTTCTCCTTTCGATCCGGCGAAACAAGGTATTTTTCTTATACAAAGAAAAGTCGTGACCTGATTGTTCACGGAGCAGGATAATAATTTTTTCAAGGTTGCTTTTAATTTTGACCTCTATTTCCGGATCTGCTTTAATTTCCGGAATAAATTTTAGATAAGCGATCAGTTTAGCGGGCAATTCCTCAGCGGGCGCCACAATATCTGCAATTACGGCTTCGATGGCGCTGAGTGGCATGCTATCAAATTTGGCAGTGGAAGGATCCTGCACCAGCACTACGCCGTTTTTTTCTTTAATGGATTTCAGTCCAAGGCTGCCATCGGAGCCCATACCGGAAAGGATAATACCAATGCTGTTTTCCTGCCTGTCGTTGGCCAATGAGCGGAAGAAGATATCAACAGGTAAACGAAGGCCGCGCGATTCAACAGGATCGAACAGATGCAGTACCCCATCCAGGATTGACAGACTTTTATTTGGTGGTATTACATATACATAGTCTGGCTTTACTGTAAGCCGGTCGGTTACCTGCAACACCTTCATTGGGGTAGTTCGCTGCAAAAGCTCGGGCATAATACCAACATGAGTTGGGTCAAGGTGTTGGATAACCACGAATGCCATACCGGTGGATTCAGGCATGTTACTAAAAAACTGCTCCAAAGCTGCCAGTCCGCCTGCTGAGGCGCCAATACCTACTATGGGAAATTGGGTTATACCGGTCTTTGAAGGAGATTTTCGCTTGGTTTGTATTGATGGTTTTGCCTTTTTGATTGTCATTGGAAAAACGCTGGAGGTATTTTACAAATATACGTTAATTATCAGGCAATTGGAAATAAAATACAGTTAATTAACTCAAGTTGAACCGAAGGTACTCCTTTGGAGCTACGTATTAAGAATAGGTTGATATTTTACTTATTAAAGCGTTTTTCAACTGGAGAGCGCAAACGGTCCGCCGGCTGGCAGATCGTTCTACAAAAGCATTTTCAAAATATATTCATTTAAAGAAGAAAAAAAAGCCGGAGATCAACAATGATTAACCGAATAATAAACATAAATTTGTAATAATGCAAAGCCTGCATCAGAACAGAAATCACAACCGTCTAATACCTAATTCGCCGGATCATGACACATCGTAAGAATATTACCCTATCCCTGGTTTTGTTACTCTCTTTTTCTGTTTTGGGATTCGGACAGTTTTGTGCCGACTTCCATAAAACAGGTGACTGCAGAAAGGATTTAATACCAAATTTTAGGTGTTATAGCCAATCCCGAAGTGATCTGATCAAAGTTGGATTTACCATAAAATATGATATTGTGTTTTATGGTGAACAGGAATACATGGTCTCATTCTGTACCATGAAGAATTTTTACCCGGTGCATTTTAAACTAATCGACGGAATGACCGAGGAGGCTTTTTATGATAATAAGGAGGATGATTACCTGGAATCGATTGGGTTTGCAGTGGAAAAAACACGACGGATCCTGGTCGAGGTTGAGATTCTGGCACACCAGGCAAGCGACGAGGAAATTGAAGAGTATTACCCCTGTATTGGCATGTTTATCCAGTTCAGGGAATATAAAGAATAAATCCCCGCATCGAATAATCCTGTTTATTCACCGTGTGACTCCAGGGGACCGCCCAGGTTTATCCGGTGATTTTTTTCAGACAACAATGTAGAGGGCTTGAGTTCGTCTGACAAATAGTTGGTTTTTAGTTCGTGAATTTGAAAATCGTGACACGGATTAACGAATAAAAGATTCTAATTTCTGGAAACAGAAACCAACTACACGTAATTCATTCGTGCATTCGTGGTTCCTGTTTTTCTTTTTATGGAAAAGATCTCCAGATCAGTTGAAAATACCTGTACACTGGTGAGTAACAGTCAAAAGAAAAAAATTGTACGTTGTTATACAAATGTTTAATTTTGTTCTACGTTTCCGGAAAATGAATTTTATGAATCGTAGCCGGCAAATAAGAAAATATTTAATTGTAGTTATAATAATACCTGCATTAGTTTGTCTTATTATTAATTCATCTTCAAACGGGCATTATCATAAACTAAAAAATGGTATTACAATATATCATGCGCATCCCTATGATAAACAACATGATAATAATTCTCCTGAGAAATCCCATCATCATACAAATCTTGAATTCTTTTTTTTAGGATTGATTACTAATTCTGTCTTTTTATTCTCCATTGGATTGGTTTTTAGTCCATCCAGAACACATTTTGAAAATATTTATATCTTTTCAAATTGGATAATTCCAGAAAAGGATTATTACCCTTTATTTAATAAACGTGCCCCCCCATCATTTTCTCTTTAACATTCCGGAAAGATTTTAGTCTGTTCGAAAATTGATCGTCAATTTTTTTCTTGTTTTGACTGATTAGCTCTAAATACATTTTAAAAGTGTAATTAAGGTTTATCCTTCTGTAGAGAGTAATAACAGGGAAAGGATAGGTTTAATAAATAAATGAAAGCGTATAGAGAATGAAAACAATTCATTTTATTATAACATTGTTTTGTTTTATTATGTTACAAGGCATGCAAGCCAGATGCCAGAAGACAGATGCAATGTTGTTCGGAGATGTAAAATCCAAAGCAGATAAAGAACATATTCCATTTGCAAATATTATTGTAAAAGGAACAAATATTGGAACGATAACCGATGTTACCGGTCATTATAAACTGGCAAATTTACCAATAGGGAAAAATATCATTATTGCCAGTGCAATAGGTTATAAAACACAGGAAGAAGAAGTTTTTATGGAAAAAGGGAACGCGGTGGAATTATTTGTTGAACTGGAAGAGGATGTTTTACAACTAGAACAGGTTGTAGTTACCGGAACAAGAACAAAACATTATATAAAAGAAGTTCCTTTAAGAACAGAAGTAATTACAGCAAAAGAAATTGAAACAAAGAATGCAAATAATCTTTTCCAGCTTTTCGAAGGTACGCCAGGTATCAGGGTAGAACAACAATGCCAATACTGTAATTTTACTATGATCAGGATGCAGGGATTGGGTGCCGAACATACTCAAATCCTGATAAACGGACAGCCAATTTATTCGGGTTTAGCAGGAGTTTATGGACTACAACAAATCAGTACAATAGATGTTGACAGGGTTGAAATTGTTAAAGGGGCAGGTTCTGCCCTTTACGGAAGCAGTGCTGTTGCAGGGGCAATAAATATTATTACCAAAGAGCCATCTCTTTCACCATCAATAAAAGTTGATCTGCAATTTGGCAAGTATAATACGAACAAATATGGTGTTTCCTCTTCAATCAGAAACGATAAGGGAAATATAGGGTTGAATGTTTTTGCACAAATACTTACAGGTAATGCAATTGATGAGACTTCTGACGGGATGACCCTTGATGAAGTGAAGAAAAAAGATGGTATTTCTGACAGGGTTGCTACTAACCTGACCAATGCAGGATTTAGCTTGCACGTGAATAATCTCATTTCAGATAATGATAAACTTATCATTAGGGGTACAAATCTTCATGAAAATCGACAGGGAGGAATAATGGATGACGATTATTATAAAAATCCACTGACAGATGGGACAGAGAATATAACCACTGACAGGTATTCTTCAGAACTTTCATATAGTAAGACATGTAAGAACAATACTGATCTTAATTTTTCTTTGGCATACGTCATTCATAATAGAAATGCCACGAATGATTCATACCTTGGAGATTATATGGAAACACATGGTGATAGTATTCCGGATTTGAGGAGTATGAGACCATATCTTGCAAAGGAGAATTCTATAACTTCAACATTTACGTATGGGAGAATGATAAGAAATCACCAGCTGCTCATCGGGACACAGGTATATTATAATAAACTTGATGAATCAGGAATGTATATAGTTGTTGATCCTGAAAGCAATTATCTGGGAGAATCGTACAAGTCGTCAAGCAAAAAATCAGCATTTGAAGTTGGCCTTTTTACTCAGGATGAATGGGCTTTAACTGAGAAAATTACCATTGTTCCCGGTGTGAGGTTGGATGTTCATCAATCAGAGGAGAAATACAAGTCAAACCGACAAGTTTTTGATGAAAAAATATTCCCGATAGCCAGATTTGACGAAATAAGTGTAAATCCAAGAATTGCAATCAAATATAAGCTTTCAGATAGAATTACCATAAGAGGAAATACAGGAACTGGGTTTCGGGCACCATATGGATTCTCAGAAGACCTGCACTTATGTAGTGGCTCACCCAGGGTGTGGAAATCATCTGATTTAAAACCGGAAACTTCTGTAAGTTATAATTTATCTTTTGATTATTACGGGAGGAAATTCAGAGTGAGTACTAATTTTTTCAGAACTGATCTAAAGGATAAAATTGCCTTCAGCGATGCAGGACCAGATATTGCAGCTTTAGGTTATGATTATGAATGGAAAAACGTTGATGATGCTTTTGTACAAGGTGTTGAAATATCAGTATTAGCAGAATTGATAAAAGAATTGGTTTTAGGCGTTGATATAACATTTAATCAAGGGAAATTTGACAATATCAGAGAAGATTGGGAAAAAACACCATATGCAGAAATCAGCAAATATATTTCCCGGTTTCCTCACACAACAAGTAATATAAAGATTGAATTTACTCCTAAAGATTGGAGCATTGTGCTTACAGGAAACTACCAGGGTAAAATGTATATAGATTATTATAATGAGGACATTGATCCGAATATCGGTGACCAAACCAGGATTAAAGAAACAGATCCTTTTATGATTTTTAATGGAAGGATTTCAAAAACCCTGAACATGTTTAAATTTTATGCCGGAGTAAATAATATACTTAACTACATACAAAGTGAAAAACATACCGATGATGCAGCATTTATGTATGCTCCTGTTTATGGAACCATGTATTATGTAGGCATAACAATCGACATAAAATACTAATGATTTTGCCACGAATTAACTAATATGAAATTCGAATGAATACATCAATCAATAGCTGCAATTTTTTTGAAACAGAAACCACCTACACGTAATTCATTCGTGCATTCGTGGCTCCTGTTTTTCAATGCCGGATGCTCTACTCGAACGGGTTGGACTGACCGGATCTTTAATGGTTCTACGGAGGGTTTTGGTTTGTCAATTGGTAATCGTTAACATGCATCCTGCATTGCCCGAAGGTTTTCGACGGGAGTATTAACAGTTATCTCACAGCCTCCGGAAATGACAAATCGCCTTCCTTTCTCTTTTTCACACAGTGATCTGACGCTTTCGGCAACTTCTGAAACCTCCTTTTGCTGAATGACAGAAACCGGGTCCAGGTTCCCGCATCGTACAATTTCAGTCCCCAGCAACTCGTAGGCTTTTTCCATATCGACCATGTGATCAATGTCGACAATATCCGGTTTGAGTTCTTTGATGTCACTCAGCAAATGCGTAATGTTCCCGCAGATATGTAGTTTGATTCTTGCTCCCTCATTATGAATGAAGTCAAACAACTCACGGTGTTTCTCCTTTACAAATTCCTTGTAATCTTCTGTTGAGATCTGGCTGCAAATGGCATCACCAACACCGATAATATCACAACCAGCATCAATCTGGGCTTTGGCGAAGGCTTTTGCTGTTACATTTACTTTCTCGATCAGTCTCTTTACGAAATCCGGATCCAGTAATATTTTCATAAGCATTTCATTAACACCTGCCAGATCGCATGCTTCTGCCAGGTGCCCTTCTACCCAACCGATAACAGGGACTTCACTTCCCACTTCCTTGCTCAGTAGTCTGGCTCCATTGATCCTGTCCAATGTACGTTCCGATTTATAGACATCCGGATTTTTCAACTGGCGGATATCATCCTCTGTTTTTATTAAGGTTTCAAGGCACTGTGGAACACTATCCTCTGGGAAGGTAACCTTTGCTCCAAAGGCAGCGGTTTCCCGGTAAGGGTCTGAGATCAGTCCGACAGCATCCATGTCAAAATCTTCCAGGCACCGGAGGTTACTTTCCACCAGTACCCGGTAATCGGACGCAAATTCCCGGTATGTTTTTCCGATGTACCGGGCGGCGAAATGCATAAGGATTGGCCGGAAAAGAATGCCGCCATTGGTTTTACCATACCGGAATAGTTGCTCAAATCGCTGTTTGCTGTTCATCTCTTATTTGTTTTTACCGGTTGTAGTATTCGTTTGAAAACTCACTTTTCTTAACACCGTACCACCCATGGGTTGAAGTGTGACCGCTTGTTCTGTTTGGCTGATGGGATCAAACAGCATGGTTTCTAAGGATAAGCAACCCCATGGGTTGTCGCTGTTAATGTCTGATCGAATGAGTTGAAATTCAGGTTCCGGAACCATTTGATAATGCCTCTTCTTATCCTGTGTTAACGAGTAGTGCAGATCGCGGAAATTATTCAGTGCATATCTCTTCACTTCGATCTTTTCCGCATCCAGTTCAAGAGCAAAAACCAGCGGGCCATAGCTTATGAAGTGATTTTGTTGAAGATCCCTGTTTATTTTTGGCTGTGTCTCAAAGCGCAACTGTACCTTGTTTCCCGTCTGCCATCTTTTCTTCAGGTACAAATAATTTTCGTCCTGTTTTACTTTTGCATCCGTTTCAATAACTGCTTTATCAGCCCATAAAGGTTTACGAATGGTGATCTCAAATTCGTTTTCATCTTCCATTGCAAGCGTAAACAGGATGGTAAAGTCGAAAGGATACCGGGTTTCCTGGGTTATAGTCACTTTTTTCCCGTTAACCGTAGTTTGAACTTCGGAGGCTCCGAAAAGGTTTGCCACCAGACCATTTTCTGTCTGCATCCACATTGCTTTCACATAATACGGATAGATACGCCCGGCATTCGGAACACAACAAACAGCAACATCCTGGTGTGTCGGAGAATATTTGAAACGATTCTGGTATCCCTGATGCGTCCGGTTAATATCCAGTGCCCCCGTCATGTGATAGGAATTGTCTGTTTTGCAATAGGCAATAGAGCATTCACCGGGGTGCCTTGCACCCTGTCCGGCATTGAATAATAGCCATTCCATTGCATCTGCCCAATGCGGGTTGCCGTTTTTCTGTAACAGGACACTGTACGAATCAAGCAACTCGTGTATGGAACAATATTCGTACCCGGTGGAATCGGGATGGGCAGACCGGCCCCCGATCCATTCGTCCCCAATGGGTCCGCCACTCGGACATATGGTCCGTTCAAGTTTTTCCAGATATCCTTGAAGTGCCTTACTGATCAGTGAATCACCAGAGTAATATGCAGCATGGGTCAATGCCCGTAAATGCTCATAGGTGTGAACTCCATGTTCCTTGAATTTGTATTTTGGATTAAGCAGGTTCTTAACCCGGACATCTTCCATGGAGGTTTCGTGTTTGCAATAATCGTTGTAGAGAAAAACAGCATACTCTTTATACCGGGGATCATTGGTGAGCTGGTAGAGGCGATCAAGTGCATCGGTCAGAGTAAGACCATGGCAAACTCCTCCCGATGGTTTTTCAACCTTGAAGGGTTCCGAGTTGTTCATTGGATAAGCCTGCATGGTCCTGTTCACAGCACGTTCAATGGCTTCCAACACGCTCTCTTCACTCGTCGCTTCATAATAAGCAAGAAGACCGCGAAACAAAGATGCCTGTGCCCACAATTCTCCGTTTTCACCCTGATGCCGGTATCTTAGATCCCCATCATATATACCGAGGTAACCGTCCGGATCCTGGGTGAGCAGCTTCTTTTTTACATACTCTTCAACCCGTTCCAATGCTTCTTTGTTGTCAAGGAGGATGGCATGACGTATCAATCCATCCCACCAGTTGGATTGGGTTTCGCTGTTCCACCAGAGCAACTGAATCGCCCATTCATCAGGACTTGCCACCGTTCCGACATCTTTAGCCTTCACCTTCATGGTCAGCCGGTCTTTTCCATATATATCATCCTCCACGATCAGGTCCGGAACAAGTTCATCCAGGTGTCCGACAAACCCTTCTTCAAGGTCTTTCTCCATTTGCGATTTTATCCAACCCCGGGGCTTGATCGCACCAAACCGGATCCATTCGAAATGTTGCATCTCCTTTTCGTTCTCTTCTTTTTCGTAATGTAGTGAATTACAAGAAATAAACAACAAGAAAAGGAGAAAAGTGACCGGTGTTAGTACATCATATTTCATCGCATGCTGTGACTTACGGTTCATTCTATAAATTTACTCTAACCCCGTTTATTATCCAAGTCACACCGTTATCCACTCATCTATTCCATGCAATTTCCCTATCTTGTCTTTGAATCTCTGTCTATGCACTATTCTGATGATGAAATAATCAGAGGCTTAAAACAGGATGATCAACAAATGTTGAAATACCTGTTTGATGCATACTATGAAAAGCTGGTATTCTATTCCCTTACCTATGTGATCCGCAAAGAAATTGCCGAAGAGATCATTCAGGAATTGTTTATCAGGATATGGGAGAACCGAAAGTCTCTGTTAATTACGAAATCATGTAAAGCATATTTATTTACCTCTGCAAGGAACAGCTCGATCAATTATCTTAAGAGCAAGTATGCCAGAATACCCTTCATTAGTCTTTCAAATATCATTGAAAAACCAGCACGATCCACTGTTGAAGATCAACTGGTTGAGAATGAGCTTAAAACCATGATCCAGTATGCAATTGATGACCTTCCGGAAAAATGCAGAATTATTTTTAACCTGTCACGGAACTGTGACCTGTCCAATCAGGAAATTGCCAACATACTGGGTATCTCCACGAAAACGGTTGATACACAGATCCGGATTGCTGTTATAAAAATAAAAAGAGCACTGGCTGGTAAATGGGATTAACTACCTGATTAAAGTCCTTCCTTTTTTAAGCATTTTATAAAAAATATTGTCCTGATAGTAGGATAACAAAACAAGTATTGGTCACCATGAATGAAGAAAAACTCATTTACTTTATTAAAAAAGAACTCTCTGAATCTGAAATGAACCGGGTGCAACAATGGATCAATTCATCAGATGAAAATGAAAGATACTTTCAAAGAATCAAGTTATTATGGGAAAACGCGGCATATGAAAATCAAGAAATAATAGTCAATAAAAGAGAGGCGTGGGAGAAAATCCACTCTTCAATATCAGGGAAGAATGTGAAAAGAACCTGGATTACAGGTCATCCTCAATATGTTTTCAGAAGGATTGCAGCTGCAGCCATTCTGATCATATCCATTGGGATTATTGCATTGGTACTGAGGTTTCAGGATCGGGATGAAACAATCAACTGGGTGAGTGAAATAACCACCATTGAGAAAAAAGAGATTATCCTGCCGGATGACAGCCATGTTTGGCTTGACAGAAACACAACGTTAACATATCCGGAAAAATTTACAGGAGAAACCCGATCCGTGATTTTATCCGGAGAAGCCTTCTTCGAGGTATTTAAACAGAAAAGAAAACCATTCCTGATTAGTGCTAAGAATTCCGGGATACAGGTTCTTGGAACATCTTTTAATGTAAAATCAGAAGCCTTTTCCTCCCAGGTCGTTGTTTCAGTAGTCTCAGGGAAGGTCGCATTTTTTGATTCAACCCGTGTGGATAACAGAATAATCCTTGAAACAGGAGATCAGGGTATTTACGATATCAATGACAGAACCCTTACTAGAAAAAGAAATGCGGAACGCAATTTCCTTGCCTGGAAAACAGGCATTCTTGTTTTTGTAAATTCACCGATAGAGATGGTTTGTAGGGATTTATCTGAGCACTTTGACCTGCCCGTTGAATTAATCCCCAACCCTGAGATTGCAGAGAAGAGACTTACTGCAACCTTTGATAATAAAGAGCTTGAGGATATCCTGAAAATACTTGAATTAACTCTCGATATTCAATATACATCGGAGCAAGACAGAATTGTTCTTTTTATCGAATAATCAATGATGTACGTGTAACGGTTGTTAAGAAAGCAATGACTTAGCCATTCGAAATCATGAAAATCCGTCCGAGTTGTTATGCAGTAAACCAAGGCAAATTGTTTATGAGGAATACGCTACGAATATTGCTAATGCTATTTTTTCTTTCAGGAAATGCCTATGCCCAGGATATGGATACCATCCTGAAAATCCCCATCCAACTATCCATAAATCAGGGAACGATTAATGAAATCATAAACGAACTGATGAATACTCATCATGTGAATTTTTCATATGATCCTAAAATTATACCGCACGAGAAACAGATTACCCTGGAAATTACAAATCAAAACCTCGAAGGGATTTTATCACAAGCTTTTAAAGGAACAGATGTTAAGTTCACAGCGATGGAGGATATCATTGTCCTTTCAAAGAGGAAAAAATATACCATAAGCGGTTTTATTGAATGTGAAAAGTCAGGTGAACGAATGATTGGTGCCTCGATCATTGAATATCCTTCTCAAAGAGGAACCGTTTCAAATAATTATGGATTTTTCAGCCTGACAACCTTGGAGGGTGAGGTGATCATTCATATATCCTATGTTGGCTACACATCGTTAACAGAAAAATTTAACCTCAAACGGGATACAGCTATTATCTGGAAATTATCCCCGGGAATGGAAATTGCAGAAGTGACGATTTCAGCAAATGGTTTGGAAAATAAATTAAACAATTCGGAGGTGGGTGTTGAAAACATAAACATGAGATCAGTCTCGACTTTGCCTTCTCTATTGGGTGAAGGAGATATAATGAGGGTGATGCAATATCTTCCGGGGATCCAGTTTGGAACTGAAGCTTCTACCGGATTGGTGGTTCGGGGAGGAAGTCCGGAACAAAACCTGATATTACTGGATGGGATCCCGGTGTACAATTCAAATCACGCATTTGGATTATTCTCCGTGTTTAACTCAGATGCGATTAAAAACCTGAAACTCTATAAGGGAGGTTTCCCCGCCCGCTATGGTGGACGGCTATCTTCGGTGATTGATGTACGGATGAAAGAAGGGAATATGAAAAAAATTCAGGGAAGTGTAAATCTAGGACTAATTGCATCGAAAATTACACTTGAAGGTCCGATTCTTAGAGACAAAATATCTTTTATTATTTCCGCACGAAGAACATATATCGATCTTTTTTTACCTGAAACAGGGGATAGTGATATTCCCGGTTTTCATTTCTATGATATCAATTCAAAAATCAATTATAATGTATCACAAAAAGACAGACTCTATCTAAGCTTTTATCTTGGTAATGATGAGTTTACGGAGCAAGAAAAATACAATGATCCGTATACAACCTATAAAGATAGTGAATGCAACCTGGCAGTATGGGGAAACAAAACCAGTTTGCTTCGCTGGAATCACATCTACAGTAGCAAACTGTTCAGCAATCTATCCCTGTTATTCAGTGAGTATGGATTGAAAATAAAAGTCGATGAAAAAGAAAAATCATATTATGATTATAAATATGAAGCTACAATCTACCGCTCAGGCATAACCGATCTTTCAGCCAATCTCGATTTTGATTATTATCCGAACCCTTCAAATGACATTAAATTTGGGATGAATTATATATATCACTCGTTTAACCCGGGCAAACTGCATAAAATCTCTGAAGAATACTACTATACAGATGAAGGGAAAATCTATCCCCCAACTGGCAATATCGATGATAAAAGCAGCAATGATCCGATCTATGCCCATGAATTCAGAACCTTCATTGAGAATGATTTTTCACTTCGCGGTTGGTTTTATGCAAATCTTGGAGTTCACTACTCCGGATTTTTGGTACAAGGGAAATACTATTCATCACTCGAACCCAGGATTTCCGTAAGCTTTCCGCTTACCAATGATCTGACAATTGAAGGTGCTTATTCCAGGATGAGACAATATATACATCTCTTAACCCATTCAAGCATGGGATTGCCGACAGACCTGTGGCTGCCTGTTACGCCTGAAGTCAAACCGCAGTATTCAAACCAATATTCATTTGGATTAACCTATTCCCGAAATGCTATATACGAACTGAATATGGAAGGGTATTTCAAATCACTTCACCAGATCTATGCATATAAGGAAGGAGTGGATTATCTGTCTACAGATAACAGCTGGGAAAGAAACATCGAACTGGGTAGTGGGAGATCCTATGGCATTGCATGTACACTGCGAAAACAGATTGGTAAGTTGAGTGGTTGGTTCACCTATGCGTATTCAAAAACTGACCGCCAATTCGAAGAGGTGAATTTTGGGAAATCATTCCCGTACAAATACGATCGGACAAATCAGGTGAATACCGTGGCGAAATATGCGTTTACTGAAAACCTTTCTGTCAATGCCACATGGATCTATGCTACAGGGATGGCCTATTCACTTTCTACAGCCAAATACAGCTCCCTCTTTAATCTATACAATTGGAATGCACCCGATAATCCGGCCAGTTATATAGATGTTTATGAAAACCGGAATAACAAACGAATGCCAGCATATCACCGTCTCGATATCTCAGTGGAACATTTTAAACAACGAAAAAGGATTGCCCGGACATGGAACCTTACCGTGTATAACGTTTATGGACGCTTTAATCCCTATTTAATCTATTGGGACGAGGATATGAATGATTATGGTACAAGAAAAATCAAACAGGTGGCTCTTTTTTCCATTGTGCCATCAATAAGTTGCCGAATCGAATTTTGACTTAATAAATGAATCCAATTACTTCAGAAACAAACCATGAAAAATAAAACATGCTATCTGACATTCCTGCTTTTATTGCTTTTTGGTGTCTTATCATGTGAAAAGACCATCTTGATCGACACACAGGATGGGGATACTAAGATAGTAATGAATGGAATCATAACACCAGATTACGGATTATGGCTGAACCTTTCCAGGAGCATTTCACCTTCTGAACCACTCGCTTCCAGCTATAAACCGATCATCAATGGAATAGTGACCTATTTTAAATCAGATTCCCTTGTAAATACCATATCTCAAAATAGCTCAGGTAATTATTACGATACCACCTACCTGCCGGAACCTGGTGCGCCATACACTATACAAGTGAATGTACCTGGATTACCCCAGGCATTTGCACAGGTTACAATTCCTGATCCGGTTCCTATCCAGGAGTTTGAAACAACGGCAATAATAAGAGAAGAAGGAAATATTAATAATGGGTATCACACTGAGATCGATTTCTTTATTGATTTTAGCATCGAAGACCCGGTTTCTGCATGGAACTACTATATGCTTGGAATTTATTACCTGGATGAGGGACAGTACCAGCCACTGGAAGCAGTTACGGAAAACTTATACATGAACATATACATCAAGGATGGAGTAAATATACTGGCCTGGGATGATCAGGAATTCAATGGTCGAACAGGAAATTTCACAATCTTCTTCAGACTGTCTCAACCCGATGGTTTCGAGGCAAGGTTTCGGTTCGTCCTCTATTCCATTGATGGTGATTATTTCAAATACCTGAAATCGTATGCTCAAAATTTCACAGTCCTGAATGAAGATGCCTTACTGTTTGAAGCCGTACCGGTTTCCTCGAATATTAAAGGAGGATATGGCATAATAGCTGCAGCCTCTTCTGATGTCAGAACGTTTGATTATCGGTTTTGATTATGGAAGTGTACCCAGTAGATACCTGTTTTTCAATACTATCATCATAAAATATTAACATACATAAAAAAACAGGAAGCTGTCACCATTTTTTGGTTTTTGTTTTCCATGCGTCATTTGGCAAGTTTTACCCTTACTGCAATAGGCCCTTTGGGTCCCTTTTCTAATTCAAAGCTGACATGATTACCCTCCTGAATATCTTCAAGAAAATTATTTACGTGTGCAAAAACACTTTCATTTGTTTCTGAATCCAGTATAAATCCATAACCTTTCGACTCGTTAAAAAAACTCAGCTTACCCTTCCGTATGGGATCGATCTTTTCGTCAGGACTCCGTTTTGCTATACTAATTTCGATATCCTCAATGTTAACTTCCTCTCTTTTGCGGTCCGGAGGAGTGGAAGTGATCATTCCATTTTCGTCAACATAAGCCATCATGTCATCGAAGCTTTTTTTATTCTCCCCTTCTTTTTTTGCCAGCCTCCTCTTCTCTTTTTCTTTTCTCTTTTTCTCTTTTTTGTTTCGTACTTCCTTCTTACTGAATGTTTCCTTTGATCTCCCCATAAAGTAATTTGATTTTATCGTTAGAATGTTCTTATTGACAAAACAAGTTGGATTTATGATTCTAAAAAAGTCTCTTTCCCTTCAAGCAGAATTTTTAATTTACCCAATCCATTGCTTCTGATTTGCCGGATACGCTCTGAGGACATGCTGTATTTTGACGCTATGTCATTCAGCGAATAGGCAGGTGTACCACACAACCCGAATGACATGATCAGTATTGTTGCCTCCCTTTCGGATAATTTGCTTAACGTCCGGGTGATGTTTGTTGCAAGAGATTCTTTCATTATAGCATTATCGGGCGAAGGGATATTTCCGGTCTGGATCATATCATACAGGTTAAATTCATCATCATTATCCTGCGATAGTGGCATATCAAAAGAAACCTGTCGTTTTTTTATAGTATTTGCCAGTATTACTTCGTCGCTGGGCAGATCGAGGTACTCGGCAATTTCAGTATCGGTTGGTTCCCGCTCAAATTCCTGTTCGAGATAAGGAATCGCCTTTTTAATTTTATTAATCGAAGACAGCCTGTTTATAGGCAAACGCACAATTCTGGTTTGATCTGATATTGCCTGGATCATCGACTGGCGGATCCACCAAACAGCATACGAAATGAATTTAAAACCGCGCGTTTCATCAAATCGTTTAGCCGCTTTTACCAACCCAAGGTTCCCTTCGTTAATTAAATCGGGGAACGATAAACCCTGATTTTGATATTGTTTAGCTACGGATATGACGAAACGCAGGTTTGCAACAACCAGCTTCTTCAAGGCATCGGTATCGCCATTTCGGATGAGTGCTGATAATTCAACTTCCTCTTCGGCAGTTACCATAGGATACTTGTTTATCTCCTGAAAGTAGCGACTTACCGAATCACCGTTCCGCTGGGTTATTTGTTTTATAATTTTTAACTGCCGCATTTAAATCGGATTAATATCCAGATAAGCTGCCAGCAGCACCCTGGCATTACAACACGTTGGTCTAGACCCAAATGCTTTAGTTAGCTAATTTTACGTTTGTCGCAAACAGGCCTTTATCGCCCTGTTTGATCTCAAAAACGACTTCCTGTTCAGGCTGAAGTCCACGATATGAACCGGATAATCCGGTTCTGTGAACAAATATATCGTCACCATTTTCTGACTCAATGAAACCAAATCCCTTGATTTCGTTGTACCATTTTACTTTTCCGTTTGTCATAATTACATAAACTAATTGTTACTAATCGTTTTTCCTGGGTTTTGCCTCATTGACAACAATTTCCCTGTTGTGCAATGTGGTTCCGTCCAGCGCTTTAATAGATTTCTCTGCTTCATCCTGGTTTTCCATGGTGACAAAGCCGAAGCCCCTGCTTCTGCCACTATACTTATCAGTAATGATTTTTGAAGAACTTACTGTTCCATATTCTCCAAAAATTTTTTCCAGGTCATTTTCATTTACCTTGAAATCAAGGTTTCCTACATAAATGTTCATTGTTTTAAGTTTTTGTTTGAAAATTGGATTTAAAAAGGTGAGCAGTGATGAACTAATCGAGAGAGTAAATTAGTAAGATGCACAAATTCTCAAATCTGAAATTTTGACAAAGGTACGTAATTATTTCATGCTATTTACATTTATCTGTTTTTTTCATTAGAACGGCTGGGCGTTAGAGAGAGTAAATAGAGACAGTTACCGATTTAAAAGTTTTCAATGGGACAGAAAATAAGATGGGATTTTTGGAACAGGCCCCAAGTGATAGTCTCTTAAGAATCCCTTCAGATTTGGATTATAGCTTTGACATAGTTATATTAATTGCCTTTACTAAGCAATAAAATTTTATATCTATGAAAAATTCCAATACCATTGCTTTATTGATGTTCAGTATGAATTTATTGTTTTTTTGCAGTGGTAAATCTGCAGGACAGGATATTGTTTCATCGGACTCGGTAAAACGGGAAAATGCCATAAAAATATTCATTGACTGCCATTATTGTGACATGGATTACATCCGGCGGGAGATCCCCTACGTGAATTATGTCAGAGACACCCGGGATGCCCAGGTCTATATCCTTGAAACGCAACAGGAAACAGGGAGTGGGGGCGATGAATATACCTTTTTCTTCCAGGGACAGCATGATTTCAAGGGAGTGAATGATACCCTCACCTATGCATCCAGCCCGGATGATACCAGCGACAATATCCGGTATGGCAGGACCAGGATGCTGAAAATCGGGTTAATGCGGTATGTGTCAAAAAGTCCCTTGATCGATGATATAGAGATCATCCATGAAAAAGGGAAAGAAGATGAGGTGGTGGTTGACCGGTGGAATAACTGGGTTTTTGAACTGGACATCAATCCGGAATATGAAGGTGAGAAGTCCTATAAGTTGTTTGACCTGGAAAGTTCCATCAATGCCAGGAAAATCACTCCGGATTGGAAATTTGAATCCGATCTTGACTACGAAATGAGGCGATCCAAATACATCTCTGAAGATACAACGATTGTAGCCATAAGAGAATCGATCCATTTTGATAACCTTCTTGTCAAAAGCCTTTCCAACCACTGGTCAACAGGAGTTTACTTGAGTTTCAGAACTTCCACCTATGGTAACCTGAAGTACAGTTACGAAATATATCCCGCCGCTGAATACGATATTTTCCCCTATTCAGAATCGAATCACCGCCAGTTGAGAATACTCTATGGTCTTGGATTTAACTTTCTTACCTACAATGATACGACCATCTATAACATGATTGGTGAAAACCGGATGCACCAGCAATTGCTTCTGGCTTTTATGGTACAGGAGAAATGGGGTTCGGTTAATGTTTCCCTGGAAGCTTCAAATTACCTGCATGATTTTTCAAAGAACAAACTGGTGCTGGAGGGATCTCTGCATGTAAGGATCGTTAAAGGGTTGTCTCTGAACCTGTACGGAGACGTTGGAAGGATTCACGATCAATTATCCCTCGTGAAAGGTGAATTGTCTGAAACCGATCGTTTATTGCGGTTAAGGGAGCTGGAAACCGAATACAATTATGATTTCAGTGTAGGCCTTACCTACACCTTCGGGGCCATATATAACAACATTGTCAATCCAAGGTTTGGAAATTAGAGAACCTTGTTTTTACAGAAAAGAAAAATTTTATTTATAAATAGACTGCTCACATTAAACCGATATGGTGTGATCAACACGTCTGGTTCTTGTAGTCAGATTCGGAATCACTTATAATCTCCTGTACAATCCTGGTAACGCTTCTGAAATCTATCTTTCCTGTACCCATCATGGGCAACTCGTTAATAACAATAAACTGTCTTGGAAGTGCAATATAGGGTAACTCATTTCCCATTTGTTTAAGTATTTCTGTCTTGTTTACTTCTTTGGTAACTGTTGCAATAATTGTCGCGCCTTTAGTTTCATCTGACACTTCTACAACACAACAAGAAACTCCCACGGGAAGAAATTTCTCAAGGGTATTCTCTACTTTAACCAGAGAGACCATTTCCCCTCCTACCTTTGCAAATCTCTTAAACCGTCCGGCATGCCAGAGATAGTTATCTTCATCGAAGAACCCCATGTCACCGGTATTATACCAACCATCAACCAGGGCATCAGCAGTAAGCTCAGGATCATCATAATAACCTTTCATTACAGAATCACCTTTTACCATTATCTTTCCAACTTCCCTGGTTTTACACTCTTCACCAGTCTCAAAATTCTCTATTCTGACCTGAACATTTGGAATGACTTTCCCGGTACTTCCGGGTCTGTTAAACTCATGTGAGTTAACTGATATAACAGGGGATGTCTCTGTAGCTCCATAACCCTCAAGCAGTGTGACTCCATGCTTTTTCATGTATCCGTCCCTCAGTGCATCCGGACATTTATCAGCTCCAGCTACCATTATCCTGAGAGTTTTAAAATCTCCTGGTTCAGACTTCTGGAGATAGCCCCAGAAGAAACTTGGAGTACCAACCATTATTGTTGGTTTTTCCTCACGTGCAATATTGCTGATAGTTTGAAAATCAAGGGGATTAGCGTAAGATACCATTGTCATACCATAATAGAACGGAACCCAGAGATTTACTGTTAACCCGAAAACATGGTAGAAAACAAGATTTGCCAGTATAATATCTGTTTCATATATTTTCACATAACCACCAAAATTTTCAATATTTGAAGCAATATTAAGGTGTGTCAACTGGACCGCTTTTGGATCTTTTTCACTACCACTGGTAAATAAAATTGCAGCAGTATCATTTTCATCCCCTTTGTGAATACTGTTGAGGATAGTATTAACAGGAAGTTTTGTTTTCAAAGCAGCTTTTAGTTTATCACCTGTGGTGACACTGTCCATTATATCTTCTATCAGTACCATGCCTTCAACAATCGGACACTTAATTTTTTCCAGCAGTGTTTTTGAGGTAATAATGGTTTTGAATTTGCACTTATTCTGTGCATACTTTGCATTGCTCTCAGCACCTGTTGAATAATTTATCATTACTGGTATTCTGCCACTCATCAATGCTCCAACTGTTGCAAGTGCGCAACCTGCTGATGTGGGAATCATTATGCCAATGAATCCCTTATCATACTTCTTAAATTTTGAGCAGAGGATCAGGGCACCGATTAAAGCCCTGGAATAGGTAACATTTTTCCCTGTTGTTTTATCAATAATTGCAAACTTTTTGGAATACTTCTTTGCATTTCGAACAAATTGCTGATGAAGTAACATAAAAGATTAAGTATTAGTTAAAAATACTACTTCCAAATTAACAATATAATGATTTATTTCAAACTACAATATCGTATTATGAAAAATAGGAATCTGTCACTATTTTTTCTATTCTTGAAAAAGTTTGTTAAATCAGTTGTTGTCGGTACTTATTTATACCTTTGATTATAAATATATTTATTCCGGATAAACATCGATTAAAATTATTATTGCCATGAATAACATACTGGTACCGTTTGATTTCAGTGATTTCTCCCATAATGCCCTCGAATATGCATTGTTCCTGGCTGAAAAACTGGGATCGCAGATAACCGTTTTACATGTCATGACCACTTATTCCGAAAGATACAATAATGAAGAACATCTTCGGGCCATTGAAGAATCATTGCGCGAAAGGGAAAAAGAACAGAAAGAAAAACTTGATTCTCTTGTAAGCAAGGGAGAAACAAGAGGATTAACAATAAAATACGAGATTATTAAACGTATTTCCATTCCGGTTGGAATCATTGATTATTTGGGAACCCATAATGTTGACTTTATTGTTATGGGGAATCGTGGAAAAACAGGCGTCGGCAACTGGATGCTCGGAAGTGTATCTGAAAAAATTATCAGGCTATCACCGGTTCCTGTTTTAACCATCCATAAAGATTGGAAAAAAAGAGAAGTAAAGACGATACTAATTCCGATTGACTTTTCGGAGGGATCCAGGTTTGTAATTAAACAGGCCCATAAATTACTTGCAGGACTTCATGCAGAGCTGAAGTTTATTTTTGTTATTGAAGAGGATGACTTTCCCGATATCTACAGCATAAGTTTTCATTTCGAAAACAACAAGAATCAAAAGCTCAGGAATAAAATATTGGATACACTTGCAGAGTTTACCGGGATCCCGCAGGATAAGGCTGAATATATTATCAGGGTTGGTCAACCACACGATAAAATAAGGGAATGTGCAGAAGAACTGTCGATAGACTTCATAGCCATGCCTAAGACAGGGCAAAATTTAATAGAGAAGATATTGATAGGAAGCACGACTGAAAGAATGATCAGAATATCTCCCTGTCCGGTGCTGACTATTCCGTTTTCAGTTAAAAATACCAGTAAAATCGAATATCACTTCAAATTCAAAGAATACCTGGCCAAGTATGTCCTGGGCGGTGTAGTTTAAAATTATACTTCATTTTATGGCAACAGACCATCTTTTTTAAGATAATAATATCGTATAATAAAAAACAGGAAGCTGTCACTATTTTCTGAATTCCATTTGGAATGAATAGGGGTAGCTTATTTCTGCTGAACCATAATCCGGACCGGACCATGCAGGCCGGAGGGCAGAAGTTCATTGTAACCTTTGCTGGTGGCAAAGGTGTAACGGCCAGTCTTATATTCCCTTCCACCCAGCAGACCCGAAGGCCATTGGACAGTTCTCGCATCTCCATCCGGATCCTGTTGATCGCCGATGAGACGATTGGGCCAACGGTTAGCCACCTCGATCTCCAGGTAATTGTCCCCGGTTTTGACGGCGTCAGTTATTTCAATCCGCCACGGTGCACACCAGACTGTACCAACCTCCGTTTCATTCAGTCTTACCCGGGCTATATCGTGAACTTCTCCTAGATCAAGGTATAAAGTACCGCTGGCTTCCTTACCCGGGGGAAGATCGAAGCTCTTTCGGTAGGTTGCGATACCCGAGTAGTACTTGATTCCCCGTTCGTCTCTCCGGGTCCAATCCGTAAGTGTGTCAAAGGTAACATTCTCCGGACCTCCCCACCTTGTATCAAAAGAGATGTCCCAGGGACCATTCAATGTTGCAACGGGTGTTGCATCAGGGAAATTCACACTGCTTGTGTCTTTCAACCGTTTTGATGAAAGGTTGCGGGGGAAGACAACAAAATAACTCTCGTACGCGTCAAATTTCATGGGAATGGTTGTCAAACCGTCGTCGCTCCTGTATTGGGGAAGGGATCGTATCTTACCGTTCACCGGATGCCACAATTCCGGCTGCCCTTCGTTAACCCTGAATGTGCAATTCACCTGAATTGGTTTACCCGACCTGTTGGACAAAAAGTAGATATCCAGTTCATCAGTTTTCCGATGTTCGTATCGAACAGGACCGGTGGACGTAAAATCCTCATGCACCTCCATGTTCTTTAGCAGGAGTGCAATATCATCATAGTGAGGATAGAGCATTGTGATGGCACTCCCGGAGGATCCCGATAAACCCACAGTGTTTTCTCCGGGAGTATCGACGGCTGTGGGTGAAAAAACGCCACCCCGGTAAATAGTACCCTGTCCATAGCTGCGCACGGTAATATCGTTTGACGCTTCTAATGCTCCCCAGATCTTCTTTGCCCGTGATTGAACCTCGGTATCGCATGCCGGGTAGTCAGACAAGCTGGGAGATTTGATTGGAGGTGAACCGACAATCGTGGCTCCAGCGTTAACCAGTGTCTCTATTTTGGAGAGTAGTTTCGGTGTCATGGTTTCACATTGAGGTAATACCAAAAGACGGTAAGAAGCTCCTCCTGGAAATACGATCCGGCCATTCCGTACTTCAGCCCTTGTCATCAGGATGTTTGGTGAACATCCGTCAAAGTCATACCCCTTTTTATCCGGGAGGGTACTGCCCTCCAAAGCACTGGCAGGAGGACGAAAAATGTGTGGTGCTCCTTCGGGAGTAAGGTACAGGATATCAGATACTGTTATGCCCTGGCGCAGCAGGTGGGAACAGCGTGTGATATAGCGGTGGTAATCCTTTACCATGGGCCACCAGGTCTGTCCCCGGTCCCAATGTACTCCGTAGGGCCCCATGGTCATTCCGGGCCGATAGTCATTGCCAAGTGGTTTGTGGACAAAGGTATGGTAAACAAAACGGTTGATACCCATACAGAAAGCCCAATCCCCCTGGTTCTTCATCGACCACGGGTATTGCCTCCAGCCTTCCCCGGAATCGGCAGTAAATGCTTCAGCAGAAACGATTGACCTACCCATGGTATGGGCAATGGAAGTTGCTTCAATGCAACTGTACGATGTTTCAAATCCGTAACCGTCACTCCAGAATTCGCACATGGGAATATCCGCAATCGCACCAAGATCCAGATCAGCCGTGGGATTCATATCGTAGGGTTCAATGGATAGTTCAAAACCGTGTTCACGACCCAGCTTTTTCAGGTGACTGGCGTGGTTTTCCAGAACCAGCTCCTGGGCTGTCAGGCGAACATCCCAGAGAAAACGTTCCGAGATTTCCAGGCTCCCGACCACACGCCCGGTATAGGTAAGGAAGTATGGATTGGGATCGTACTCCCGCCGTTTCCTGAACTCCTCCCTGAACCGGTGTGTCCAGTTCTGTGCACCCATCTCCCAGCTATCGATATGTATTGTAGTCCATCCATGATTCCCTTTTCGTGGGCCAACCTTATCAAGCAGTCTTGCATAATAGTGCTTAAAATGCTCATTCAAAGCCAGGCTATCGAACTTGTCACATTCAAGGCCCAATCCGGGCTTAGGAGCAGGACGGCTGCTGGCTCCTGTTGTACGCCGTCCCATACGCACAATCGTCCAGTCACCCTCGGGAATATCCCACTGCAGGCGACCGTCTGAATCAAGATCCCGGGTAAGATCAATGATCTCTCCGATAGAAATGATCTCTTCATCTTCGGGTTCCTGATAGGCAGCCCGTGAGGGCAGATAGGATTTTACCCCGGCTTTCGATGAGTACGGGTCCCTTTCGTAGAGTGCCTTTTCATTGATATCAGGAATGATTGGTTTACAGCGTGGAAACGCATACACCATCACATCTTCGTAGAAGGGATTGCTCATTTTGTGCCATATCGTGGAGCGCTGTTCCGGCAACGGGAGTACCCTGTCGAACTTTCCAGGCCCCCTGGTTTCTGTCTCACTGAATACCAGGTGCTGCATGGATTGGCTGGGCTCAACCCATGGTCCTCCGCTACCGGACCAGCCCGGACCGGATCCGACCGTAATGTCAATCCCAAGGCGTTCCGCTTCATGAACAGCATGGGCAAACAGGTCCTGCCACTCTTCACTCATAAAATCTACCGGACCCCTGGGCATTCCCACATTCACCTCGAGAAAAATAAGGTTCCCCAGACCGGCTTCTTTCATCGACTCAAGATCGGCTGTCATCTCTGCACCGTTCAGGTTCCCATCCATAAAGTACCAGTATACGCCGGGGCGTGCATCATCAGGAGGATCCTGAAATTGTTCTTTCAATGTTGAAACAGTGTCAACAGAACATGAGGTTCCAAAAATAAGCGCCAGAATCAATAATCTGAGCTTCATGATAACTCCTTTCAGGGTTTTATGTGTATAACCAGGAATGCAAATGCAAATATAAAGAGCAAAAATACCGTATCAATTAAACAAATATATGTCACCCGTTAACCCATAATCCAGCATTTGATAATTTTCTCCTGCAGGATAACTTTTCACATTACGCCAATGCCAGGGACTGGCGATTCCAGGTTCAGGGTTATTGTGGTGAGGTCCAAGAAGATTTTTAAAACTCCCGATAATTTTTACTTCAACGTTATTGATCCCTGCATCAATAAAATCAGTAACATCCACCCTGTCTGAATGAAGAACAATGGTTCCTGCAGATTTCCCATTCACAATTACTTCTGCTACCGTACCACTCCATTTACCTAACCCAACATAATAATATCCTGAATCCTGTTGAACGTTAAAAGCCTTTTTATACAGAACACCCCAGGAGTAGAAAGGCATACCTTGATCTTTCCAGCTACCCGGATTCAATGTTTCAGAAGGGGCCTCAATGATCCACCCTTTTTCTGCCGGAATGACCGAGAAATTGCCAAGGATGTAAACCGGTTCTATCTCTGCATGGATTTTCATAGGATAGCATTGAACTGAAATGCTATTCTCCCCTTGTTTAATCCATCTGCCTATTGTAAAGACACCAAAAGAGCGATCAAGCCACCACTCCCCGGGTTCGGGATCTGCCACATGATCATTGATTGAAACGCTCCACAGCTGAGGTCTTTCGACAACTGCCCTAACGGTTGAATAATCAAATTTACCGGAAACGGTAAACCTGTATGTCGCTGTAAATCCGCTTTCTTCCGTAAAATTGCCATGGTCTGATATTGATTTCTTATACTGAATGGAGTGATTCCATGGATTACCATTTTCAAATCCATTTTCCATATAAACCTTCATCCCTGCATCATAAACATTCATATCCCGTACCGTTTTCCCGGAAAGGGTCAAATCACAGAAATCGATGGTTAAAACATTGTCTCTTTCACGTTTTACTTCAATACCTGATATTGCCGGTATCAGAGTCTGCTTGTCTTTTCCCACTGCAGCTGCATATCCTTTAGTTTTTGAATCAGAGACATACAGCAATAAGCTTTCAGCAGGATACAATGAAAAAGAGATATGAATAGTGTTACCTTCAACGGTCTCGTCATAATCAGCAGCTTCACCCGTAAATGGGTTCAACAGGATGGCATTTTTCCCTTTAACCACACACACACCTGAAGTTTCTTCTGTAAGGCTTGAATTTACAAGGAAAATGATCTGACCATCCTGCAGAAGCCTGCGATGATGGTACAGATTACCTCCTGTTACCTGTTCAAATTCCACCCCATCATTGTCAAAATGATCAGTCAGAACTTCATCCGACAGTTTTGAAAAATGAAGCACATTTTTGTGTTCATTGTCAAATAAGGCAGCTACCTCATCACTGGGACTGCCATCCATAAGGATTGGGGTAGAAAATGCCAGTATTTCACCACCGTTAGCCGAAAACTCTTTAAGCAACCGGAAGGTGAATCGATTCAGATTCTCGGTCATTGGAGGGATTACTATCGTTAAGTACCTGCATTTTCCGATCCTGAATTGATTTTCTTCAACAGAACCATGCTTCATAATGATATCTTCTGAACCCAAATCATATTCAACCTGTTTCTTTTCGAGCATGGTAACAAATCGCTGAAAAGTTAAACCAATGGTATCTAACTGCCTGTTCTTAGAACCATAAACGTATGAATCATATAACCATGCGGAAGTTGTAGGTTCAAGGACCAGGATGTTATTCTTCTGTTTGCCGGAAGAAAGGGCCAGGGATAGCCGTTTGAAGTAATTATTCAGGTACTTATAATTCTCCCACCAGGGTGAATGAGTTGTGAAAGAAGGAGGGTAATCGTATTTTCTTGCACCAGCCAGGGTATAGTGAGAGAGGTGCTGATTCAGGAAATTGACGCCCAAAGCATACTCCCAGTCACCCAGCCGTTTCATATCTTCAAGAGTTAAATCCCATCCTCCACCACCGTAGGTTTCACTTAATTTCCGCCAGCGCCCCATTTGATTGGCGGCGCTGGCTAACTCTTTTACCGAACGAATATTGCCAAACTGTGCACCGGGAGAATCCTCATTAAATTGATTAAATAACATATCGATGCCGGGCATCTGATGATAGGCGTACATGGCCATGTTATCGCCTCCATGCTGCATGTTAGGCCAACCGTGTTCCCAGTAATGTCCGGTAAAGGCCAGACCTTTCTCTTCGCAATACTCAAATTGTGGAACCGACCATCTCTCAATGAAGAGACTCAATAAAGTATGTGTATAATTATGTCTTATTTTTTTCCATTCCCCAACCTCCTTATAGAGTGAAGGCAGGTTGATTTTTAAGTCGTACCCCCATTGACTCTCAAAAACAGCAAACAGATCAGGTGTCCATCTGATTCCCCCCGGAGAAGCAATTTGTGGTTCATCAGAAAACACACCCGGGATGGTTTTACCAAACTCATCGCCTGCGATCTTTTCGTATCCGGTCATCGTAACCGCAATAAATTTCTCCGTTACGCCGGGATAAAGCAGATCAACGTATGTCCATCCTCCATACCAGTCTGATTTTTTCAGGTAAGTTTTTGTGAAGAGTACATATTCACCTTTATTCCCTTGCTCCTGGTTAGCGACAGATGTGATATCCACGTATTCCCCATTTACCTTTTTAAGGATTAAAAAATAATCAGTATAATTCGATGGTATCAGGGTTGTATCCATTGGTTGAAGACCCTGTCCCTGGTTGTATGATTCAGGCATCTGTGCCGGTACATGCCCCCCGCCAAAACCGCTCGGATAGGAGTTTTCATCGTATATCCAAACATTCATGTCCAGTTCCTTCCCCTTGTCAACAGCATATCGGAACAGTTCGAACCATGTGTCGGATAGATATTCGGTTATCAGACCCGGACGTGGATGAATAAACACCCCTCCAAAACCTGCCTCTTTAAATGCCTTCATATCATGATCAATCCCCTCACGGGTTATGACACTGTTCCAGACATACAATGGAGCAGATCCATAGATCCTGGAAGGTTCAGGAAATTCCTTGATTAAATCCTTAAAATTCGTAACTGCACCTTCCGGGTAATACTCCTCCTGAACAGTGCAACTACTGATTGAAAGCAGAATTATCAGGAGAAATAGTGAAAAGATAGTTTTCTTCATGTTATTTCATGTTAAGATTATTCAAATATATATATCCCATTTTGGACCGTCACATTGGGTGGGTAACCATGTTCTTCAAAATAATCATAACCCTCTTTCAGGTTCATCCAGAATGGATACCAGGGTGAGTTGCGTTGTCTTTGAAGAGCATGGTCTGTCAATCTGAAGGGGAAAATGTGAATCCGGAAAAATGGCTGGCCATTTTCAAATGCTTTGACGATGATGGTCCAGATCTCCTCAATTTTTTCGTCAGTCATGGCATAACAACCAATAGAAACACAGTTCCCATGCACCATGATGGCTCCACCGGTATATCCTTGCTCCCTGTCGTAACGGTTTGGGTAGCCAATGTTAAACGAAAGATGAAACGTGCTGTTGGGATTCAATTGCCCTGGTGTAATAAAATAGAATCCCTCCGGACTCATGCCATCCCCCTGCCTGGTTTTCGTCCCAAGTCCTCCTGAGTAATAACATATACTGTATGTCTTAAAGAGTTCGAATTGATCTTCGTTTTGGATCCACATCTCCAGCTCATGACTCTCCTTGAATATGCGGATAAAAACCGGATTCCCAAGGATTAAGTTTTTGGACTGGAATTCATTCTCCAGGAGGGGTGTTTTTCTGTTAACAGCATCCCTGGATCTTGGGCTGCCGGGGATAGACTGAGCTTCTGGCGGTAGTGAGGTGCATAAGAATACGGAGAATACCAGAATTGCCAGTTTTTCTATTTGCATGACAGGATAATCGATTCAATATTAAAGTTACGAACTTCTGGTAATAAATGAAAGTAAAGACTTCATTGTTCCATTTCATCATGCAATAACATTAATTCAATAATTATCCAATTTGAAATATATCTGTTCATTTTTAAATAGGGACAGCTACCTATTTAAATTTTTAATGACCTTACAAAAGCAAGCTTTTGATTAATGGATGGGATTACGGCCCCGCCATCAGCGGGGCCGTGGACCCTTGGAGGAGCCAACAATCACCAAAGGCTGTATTACCTGCGGTAATACCGGCCTTATTTATTTCAGGTACTTATAAAAACAAGTTTTTAACGCTCCTAAAATAAATAAGGCCGTCGCTTTGCGACAGCCTTTGAAGGTGGGTGGAAGATGGGATTGCCCCGCCGGTGGCGGGAGCGGACCCTTTTGGGAAAACCACAATGATAAAAACCGTTGGCTGAATTCTTCAGCACCACGGTTTTGTTTTTCAAGCTTATATCAGCAAGCTGCTAACGCTTAAAAAAACAAAACCGATCTCTGAAAGAGAACGGTTTTTGAATTTGGGTGGAAGATG